>DASULK010000195.1:0-16717 GCA_036278255.1 Micromonospora sp. | reverse complement strand
GATCATCGCCTTCCAGGGGCTGGGGTTCCTCCTCGCCGACATGGCCACCCAGATTTCGGCGGCGCGGTCGTTGACCTTGGCCGCCGCCCGGCTACGCGACGCCGGCCGCCCCTACTCGGTGCAGGCGGCCAAGGCGAAGCTTTTCGCCACCGACATGGCGATGCGGGTGACCACCGACGCGGTGCAGGTACTGGGTGGGTACGGCTACGTCGCAGACCATCCGGTGGAGCGGTACATGCGCGAGGCGAAGGTGCTGCAGATCGTGGAGGGCACCAACCAGATCCAGCGGCTGGTTATCTCCCGGGCCCTGGCCAGAGGCTGATTCGGGACGGACGCCGGGTCGCCATCCGGGCGGGCTTTTACCCAAGCGGCGGCAGCGGCGGAACCGGTGTAGGTTTCTCGCCGTGGAAGAGATCGATCGCACCATCGTGGCCGCACTCGCCGCCGACGGGCGGCTGTCGTACACCGATCTGGCGGAGAAGGTCGGCCTGTCGGTGTCGGCGGCACATCAGCGGGTGCGTCGGCTGGAGCAGCGCGGCGTGATCAAGGGCTACGGGGCGCGGGTGTCGTTCGAGGCGCTGGACCTGCCGTTGACCGCCTTCGTGGCGATCCGTCCGTTTGATCCGTCCCAGCCGGATGACGCCCCGGAGCGGCTGGCGCACCTGCCCGAGATCGACTCGTGCTATTCGGTGGCGGGGGAGGACTTCTATCTGCTGCTGGTCCGGGTGGCCAGCCCCACGGATCTGGAGCGGTTGCTGCAGGAGATCCGTACGGCAGCCAATGTCACGACCCGGACCACGGTGGTGCTCTCCACGCCGTACGAGGGGCGCCCGCCCCGGATCAGCGCCCGGACAGCACCGCTGGGCGAAGAATGACCCGCCGCCCGTGTTCCGAGGCCCGGGGCGGAAACTCGCTGTATGGTGCCCGTACACGTGCCTGAGTGGAGACTTCCTCAGGCCTACCTCGAGTTCTTGACCGTTCCGCGGATCGCGTCGATGGCGCTGGTGCGGCGGGATGGTCGTATCCACCAGACCCCCGTGAAGATGGCGCTGGATATCGGCAGCGGCATTGCGGTGGTGTTGACCAGCAGCCGGTCGGTGAAGGCGCGTCGGATCCGCGGCGCCGGTGGGCTTGCCCGGGTTGCGCTGGGCGAACACAGTTCGACCCTGTGGGTCACCCTCGAAGGGCCGGCTACGGTCAGTGCCGATCCTGATCGGGTCAGGTGGGCGCGAGACGTCTATGCCCGCCGGTTCGGCAGGGGCAGCACCTGGGGTGACTGCGTCGTGGAGGTGCGTGTGGAGACGGTGCTGTACGGAACCTGACGGCGGCCGTGCCCGAGGCAGCGGGACTCGAGAGACCTAGCGTCCTAGGGCAGCTTACGCGCTGCTTCCCACGTCACGCCGAAGCGTCGGCGCACCTGCCTATGCGGATGCGCCGACGCCGGATCCTCTGGTCAGAGTGATGTCATTGCGGACGGCGGTGCGGATTCGGTCCGGGCGGGGGTGGAGGTCTGGGCGAGGCGGGCCAGTGCCACCGCGGCGATCAGCAGCCCGAAGTCGCGCAGCGCGACGTCGAAGAATCCGGGGATCGTGAGCAGGTTGAGGATGATCCCGGCGAGCCAGGCGGCGACGAGCCAACCTCCGATCCGGGGCCGCAGGACCACCACGACGCCAGCGACCACCTCGATCACGCCGACGGCGTACATGGCCTGCTGGGCCGTGCCGGGGATGATTCCGTCGATCCAGGGGGCGAGGTAGGCGGGCCAGTCCGTCATCAGGTTGACGAACTTGTCCAGCCCGAAGGCGATCGGGGCCACCGTAAACACGACCCGCAATGCCAGGAACGCCTGGTAGGCCGGGCTGGCGAGTGGATTGGGCGGGGCGGTCCGGCTGGCCGGTGCAGCTGTGTCACTGGACATGACGGCCTCCTTCTAAAAGTTATATATGTTGACGCTAGAGTTTCTCGTCCATTCCGTCAATACCAATTGGTTTTACAATCGACTGGTGGACCAACTCCGCAACGAACACCTCTCTGCCGTCGCCGCGCTCGACGAGCCGACCCGCCGGCGGCTCTACTACCTCGTCGCGCATCACCGGGAGCCGGTCAGCCGAGACGAGGCCGCCGCCGCCCTGGGGCTGCCACGCCAGACGGCTGCCTTTCATCTGGACCGCCTCGCCAAGGAAGGCCTCCTCGACGTGGTCTACGAGCGGCGTACCGGGCGCAGCGGCCCCGGCGCGGGCCGTCCCGCCAAGCTCTACCGCCGCTCCCGCAACCAGATCAGCGTCAGCCTGCCCGAACGCCACTACGACCTGGCCGGCCGCCTGCTCGTGCAGGCGATGGAAGAAGCGGAGCGGTCCGGGGAGTCACCCCGGGTTGTGCTGAGCCGCCGGGCACACCAGTTCGGCGAACAGCTCGGGGCCGCGGCGCGGTCGGCCGACGACCATGGCGTCGGCGCGGTGCTTGCGGCGCTCGCCGAGCACGGCTTCGAACCTCGCAGAGACGGCGACGCCGTGCTCCTGCTGAACTGTCCGTTTCACGCATTGGTGCAGGAGCACCCCGAGATGGTGTGCGGCATGAACCTGCGGCTACTCGATGGGCTGCTGGACGGTATCGGGCAGACCGGGCTGTGCGCACGGCTGGCCCCTGCGGACGGCTACTGCTGCGTGCGGCTCGAAGAAAAGAAACAGGGCCCACCACGATCGTGAGCCCCGTTGCCTGAGAGTTGCTTAGCTTGGATTGCTGTTTGCCTGCCCGGCCCACCACTGCTGGCCGGCCTCAGGGAGGGTGTCGATCGGGTCGTAGTAGGCGTAGCGCCGGGTGAGCGCTTCGGGGTCGTCCGCCTCGATGGAGGTGCGGTAGTTCTTGGTCCAGTAGGAGATGCCGCGCTCGCGGTCGTACTCGGTGAGCATGTGCACCCAGCGTTTGCCGACGAACGGCACGTCGCAGACGATCCGGGGCGTGGCGTAGCCGGGCAGGTAACCCATCAGGTCGTGCTGCAACTGCTGGGCGTGCCACACCGGCACCCGCCAGTGCTCGGCGTTGGGGATCATGTCGCACATGTAGAAGTAGTACGGCAGGATGCCCGCCTCACCCTGCAGAGCGAAGCAGAGGTCCAGCAGATCGGCGGCGGTGGCGTTGACGCCGCGCATCAGCACCCCCTGGTTGCGGACATCGCGTACCCCCACATCGAGTGCGGTCTGCGCGGCCCGGGCGACCAGCGGGGTCAACGACTGGACATGGTTGACGTGGGTGTGGATGGCCAGGTTGACCCCACGCCGGGCGGCGGTGCGGGCGACCCGTTCGAGCCCTTCGACCACGTCGGGTTGCAGCCAGTGCTGCGGCAGGCCCATCAGCGCCTTCGTCGCGAGCCGGATGTCGCGGATCGTGTCGATCTCGAGCAGGCGCATCAGGTACGACTCGAGGTTGCGCCACGGGACGTTGGCTACGTCGCCCCCGGAGACGACCACGTCGCGGACCGACGGGTGAGCCTTCAGGTAGGTGATATGGGCCTCGTAGCGGTCGACGGGCTTGAGGGTGAGCTTGAGCTTCTCCACCGCAGGGGTGGAGTTGCCGACCAGATCCATGCGGGTGCAGTGCCCGCAGTACTGGGGGCAGGTGGAGAGGAGCTCGGCCAGCACCTTGGTGGGGTAGCGGTGGGTGAGCCCCTCAGCCACCCACATGTCGTGCTCGTGCAACGAGTCCCGGCTGGCGTGCGGATGGGACGGCCAGTCGCTGCGCCGGTCGGAGGCGACGGGGATCATGTAGCAGCGGATCGGGTCGGCGTAGAACGTCTCGGTGCCCGGTGGCGCGTCGGGCACCATCGTGTTGAGCATCTGCGGTGGGACCAGCATGGACATGGTGGCGAGATTGGCCTGGTCCCGGGTGAGGTCCGTGTAGAAGGTGTCGTCGACCAGGTCGCCGAGGACGGCGCGGAGCTGCCTGACATTCTTGACGCAGTTGACGCGCTGCCACTGGGCGGATTCCCACTGCTCCCGCGTGACGTCACGCCAGCCCGGGAAGCGGGTCCAGTCCGGCTCCACCAGGGGCCGGCGGCGGTATTCGTAGGGCTGACCGGCGACCGACCGCGGTGCCTCCGCGGGCACCACCGGTGCTTGCCGAGGCCGGGGGACGGCCTGAACCGGCTCTGTCTGCGTCACGGCTCCTCCTCTGGTCCACACCCGACGTTACGGTCGCGCGGGCGCTTCCTGATGCCCCGACAGAACCGAAGGCTACTGGAAGATTTCCTGCTGAGAAACTATTCTGCCGTAAGTTTTCCCGCTACGCGAGCTGAGGTGGGGGCTGGCAGGCGGCACTCCATGGGGAGGGCGAAGATGACATCACCGGTTGGTCTGCATCGGGTGGTTGAACCCGCGGGCATGCTGCCCCAGGCTGCCTACCGGCTGGACAACAGCCCGCAGATCGGTGCGGACGAGGTGCGGATCCGGGTCGAGCGGCTCAACCTCGATGCGGCCAGCTTCCGGCAGCTCTTCGACAAGCACGGCGGAGACGGGGCGGCGGTCCGTGCCGAAGTGCTGGAGATCATCGGCAGCCGCGGCAAGATGCACAACCCGGTCACCGGGTCGGGCGGGATGCTGATCGGCACCGTGGACGAGGTCGGCCCCGAGTCACCGCTGCCGCTCAAGCCCGGCGACCGGGTCGCCACCCTGGTATCGCTGACTCTGACCCCGCTGGCCATCACCGACGACCTCGCCGGATGGGACGGGCGCAGCGGGCAGGTGCCGTGTGACGGGCACGCCATCCTGTTCGCCCGGTCGATCGCCGCGGTGCTGCCCGACGACCTCGACCCGCAGTTGGCCCTTGCCGTGCTCGACGTCTGCGGCGCGCCGGCGCTGACCGGCAGGGTCGTGCGCCGCTACCTCGCCGAGGGGCGGACCCCGACCGTGGCGGTGATCGGCGGCGCCGGCAAGAGCGGTTCCCTGTCGCTGGCGGCCGCACGTCGGGCCGGCGCCGGCCCGACGTGCGGGGTGGTGCCGGTGGCAGCCGAACGCGACCGGCTGGTCGCGGCGGAGCTGGCCACGAAGGTTGTCCTGGCCGACGCGCGTGATCCGGTGGCGCTCTCTGCGGCGGTGACAGCGGCGCTGGGCGGCCCGGCGGACATCACGGTGGTCTGCGTCGACGTGCCCGGTTGCGAGCACGGGGCGATCCTCTCCACAGCCGACGGCGGAACCGTCCTCTTCTTCTCGATGGCGACGAGCTTCCCAGCCGCAGCGCTCGGCGCCGAAGGCCTGGCCGCGGACGTGACCATGCTGATCGGCAACGGCTACGTGCCGGGGCACGCCGACTATGCGCTGTCATTGCTGCGGGAGATGGCGTCGGTGCGTTCGCTCTTCGAGTCCCGACTCACGGCAGACTGAACACCATGACGAACCCCTCCACCCTCTACCGCGGCAGCCAGCTCTACTGCCCGACACATCCGCGGGCGACGGCGATGCTGGTGCGTGACGGACGGATCGCCTGGATCGGCCCGGATGACGATGCGCCCACCGCCGACCAGGTGGTCGAACTGGCCGGTGCGCTGGTCACGCCGGCGTTCGTGGACGCCCACGTGCACCTCACCGACACCGGGCTGGCCCTGTCGGGGCTGGATCTGTCCCGCACCCGTTCGGCGGTGGAACTGCTGGAGGCGGTGGCGGCCTTCGCGGCGTCGCTACCGGCCGACGCGGTGGTGCTCGGGCACGGCTGGGACGAATCAGGGTGGGCGGACCGGCGGTTGCCGGACGCGGCGGAACTCGACCGTGCCGGCAACGGCCGACGGGTCTACCTGTCGCAGGCCTCCATCCATTCCGCGCTCTGCTCCGCCGCGTTGCTGGCGGCGGTGCCGCAGGTGGCCACCGCCGCCGGGTACGACCCGTCGGGCTGGTTGCGCCGGGACGCGCACCATCTGGTGCGGAAGGTCGCACGGGCCTCGGTGACCGGCCCGCAACGGGTGGCGGCACAGCGGGTGGCACTGCGGCACGCAGCGACGCTGGGTATCGGTGCCGTGCACGAGTGCGGCGGCCCGGACATATCCAACGAGGAGGACTTCACCGGGCTGCTGAAGATCTCCGGGGCCGGGGTACCGGAGGTGTACGGATACTGGGGCGAACTGATGGGGGCGGCGAAGGCGCGCGATCTGGGTGCGGTGGGGGCTGGGGGCGACCTCTTCGCGGACGGGGCGCTGGGGTCACGGACGGCGCACCTCTCCCAGCCGTATCTGGACGGCGAACCGGAGGCGCGCGGGCACGGCTACCTCACCGCCGAGCAGGTCCGCGACCACCTGCTGGACTGCGCCGAGCACGGGGTGCAGGGGGGATTCCACGCTATCGGTGACACGGCCATCGCCACCATACTTGCGGGCTTCACCGAGGCGACGAAGATCCTCGGGCTGGACCGGGTACGGGCGGCCCGGCACCGGGTCGAGCACGCGGAGCTCATGAACAAGCAGCTGATCGCCGGTTTCGTCAAGTTCGGAATCGTGGCGAGCATGCAGCCGGCCTTCGACCGACTGTGGGGTGGCGAACACCAGATGTACGCCTCCCGCCTGGGGGCGGCACGCTCGCTGGAGTCCAACCCGATGGGGGCGATGCACGGGGTCGGGGTGACATTGGCGTTCGGCTCGGATTCGCCGGTGACTCCACTGGACCCGTGGGGGTCGGTGCGGGCAGCCGTATCGCATTTCAGCCCGGCGCAGCGGATGAGTGCGAAAGCGGCCTTCGCCGCCCACACCCGCGGCGGCTGGCGGGCGGTGCACCGTGACGACGAGGGGGTGCTGGCGCCGGGTGCGCCCGCCACCTTCGCGGTCTGGTCGACACCAGCCGGGGTGCGCGAGGGGCTTCCGGTGCTGATATCGGAGGACCCGGACGAGCGGGGACCGCAGGATCCCACCCCGCTGCCGGTATGCCGACGTACCGTGCTCCGCGGTCAAGTGATCTTCGAGGAGGGGATGGAACCGTGACGGGCAAACTCGCCCTCGACCCAGCGTTGGTGGCGCGGTCCCGGCAGTTGGCGCGCCGGGTCGGGCAGCCCGTGGTCGACCTGGCCCGCAGCCACACGACGGTCTCCGTCGAGCGGGCGGTGCTGCGCCTGGCCGGGATGACCGGGGCCGACCCGGACGGCATCCCCTGGGTCAATCGGCTGGTCGACGCCGTGGTCGCCGACGTCGGCCTGGGCCACGGGGTGGCGGTGCCGGTCTTCGACGCCCTGTCCCGCGAAGGCGTGGACGATCTGACGCTGCTGGCGCAGAAAGCCGCCGCCGGCTCGGTGCGGTTCGTCGTACCCTCCGGCAAGGCCGCCACGGCCGCGCGCCGGGCCGCCCGCCGCGCGGCCGCCGCCGGCCTGAAACGCATTGACCGGCGCCGCGCCGAACGCCAACGGACGATCAAGCGGTACGGCGATCCGCAGCAGCGGCCCTGGATCTATCTGATTGTGGCGACCGGGGACATCTACGAGGACATTCCCCAGGCCCAGGCGGCGGCGCGAGCCGGCGCGGATGTCATCGCGGTGATCCGTTCGACCGGACAGTCGCTGTTGGACTACGTGCCGGAGGGGCCGACCCGGGAAGGGTTCGCCGGCACCTACGCCACCCAGGAGAACTTCCGGTTGATGCGGGCGGCGCTGGACGAGTCGAGCCGGGAACTGGGCCGCTACATCCGGCTGACGAACTACGCATCCGGTCTCTGCATGCCGGAGATGGCGACGCTGGCCGGGCTGGAGCGGCTGGACATGATGCTCAACGATTCGATGTACGGCATCCTGTTCCGCGACATCAACCCGATCCGGACCTTCGTCGACCAGCGCTTCTCCCGCCAGGTGCACGCCCGGGCGGGCATCATCATCAACACCGGCGAGGACAACTACCTCACCACCGCCGACGCGGTGGAGGAGGCACACACGGTGACGGTGTCTCAGCTGCTCAACGAATTCTTCGCCCACGAGGCGGGGCTGGCGGACTGGCAGCTGGGGCTGGGGCACGCCTTCGAGATCGACCCGGATGTGCCGGAGTCGCTGCGGTTGGAGCTGGCGCACGCGTTGCTGGCCCGGGAGCTTTTTCCGCACGCGCCGCTGAAGTGGATGCCGCCGACGAAACACATGACCGGCGACGTCTTCCGCGGCAACCTGCTCAACGGCTTCTTCAACCTGGTGGGCACCATGACCGGGCAGGGCATCCTGCTGGTCGGAATGATGACGGAGGCGGTGGTGACGCCCTGGTTGAGTGACCGGGACATCGCTCTGCAGAACGTGCGGTACGTGCTGGGGGCTGCCGGCGGCCTGCGGGAGGATTTCGTTCCGGAGCCGGACGGGTTCATCCAGCAGCGCGCCAACCGGGTATTGACCGACGCGGTCGACCTGCTGGAGCGGATCGACGACGACACCCTGTTGCAGGCGATCGCCGAGGGCACCTTCGGAATCATGAAACGGCCCGCGGACCGCGGCAAAGGCCTGTCCGGGGTGGCCCGGCACGAGCCCGACTACTACAACCCCGCAACCGAACTGCTGGAGGCCGACCAGGTGGCGGGCGGCCACGGCGATAAAGGACAGACACGGTGACCGCCGAAGAGATGAAACAGATCATCCGCCCGTACGGGGACACCACAGGCGACGGCATGGTGCAGATCTCGTTCACCCTGCCGGTGCCGCACGACAAACGGTCCGAGGGGGCTGCCCTGCAGCTGGCGGCGAAAATGGGGCTGGACCCAGCCATGCTGGTGCACGCCAAACAGATGGGGGACCGGTTCACCTTCTTCATCGTCTACGGCCAGGTGAACCATCTGGTAGATCTCTCCGCAGTGCAGGTGCTGAAGCGCGACCATCCGCTGCTGTCGCCCGCACAGGTCAATGCCCTGGTCAAGCAGAAACTGCGGCGCAAACTGTCGGTGGTGGGAGCCTGCATCGGCACCGACGCGCACACCGTGGGCATCGACGCGATCCTCAACGTCAAGGGCATCGCCGGTGAGAAAGGCCTGGAGTACTACCGCGAACTGAAGGTGACCAACCTGGGGGCGCAGGTCAGCGTGCCGGAGCTGGTCGAGGCGGCGCGGACGGAGAGCGCCGACGCGGTGCTGGTGTCGCAGGTGGTCACCCAACGGGACGCGCACCTGCACAACACCCGGGAGATGTCGGCGGCGTTCCGTGAGGCGATGCCCGCCGACAAGCGACCGCTGCTGATCGTCGGCGGACCCCGGTTTGACGAGACGATGGCCGGCGAGTTGGGTGTCGACCGGATCTTCGGTCGAGGCACCACCCCGAGCGAGGTCGCCAGCTTCCTGGTCCATGAGTTGATCACACAGAGACAGAAAGTGCAGGTGTCGGGATGAGCGATCCGAGACTGGGCCTGACCGTTACCCACCGGCGGTACGTGCCGTACTCCGATGCCCACTACGCCGGCAACCTGGTCGACGGGGCGTACGCGCTGGCGCTGTTTGGGGATGTGGCGACCGAGGTGTGTATCCGCACCGACGGTGACGAAGGGCTCTTCGCGTCCTACTCGGAGGTGCAGTTCCGGGCTCCGCTGCAGGCCGGGGACGTGCTGGAGGTGGTGGGGACGGTGAGCCGGGTCGGTAACCGCAGCCGCAGCATCGACTTCGAATGCCGGGTGGTCTGCCGAGGCCGGCCCGACCTGGGTGGGTCGGCCGCCGAGGTGCTCGAGCCGCCGGTGGTGGCGGTGTCGGCGACCGGCACCGTGGTGGTCCCCGCCAAGTGACCGGCTACGCGGTCTGCGCCGACGTCGGATCCACGTACACCAAGGTGCTGGTGGTGGATCTGGCCGGCGGCGGGCTGGTCGCGGCGGCCGCGCACCGTACGACGCTCGACACCGATGTGCTGCACGGCCTGGACGCCGCTGTCGCGGCGGCCACCGCCGGACGGGGCACAAACGATCTGCCCTGGTACGTCTGCTCCTCCGCCGGCGGCGGGCTACGGCTGGCGGTGGTCGGCTACGAACAGTTGGTCACCGCCGAGGCCGGGCACCGGGTCGGGCTGTCCGCCGGAGCGCGGGTGGTGCACGTGTCGGCTGGACAGCTCGACAGAGCGGGTCTGGCCGCCCTGCGCGCCGCCCGGCCGGATGTGGTGCTGCTGGTCGGAGGCACCGACGGCGGCGACACCGAGGTGCTGCTGCACAACGCCACCCGCCTGGCCCGGGCTCGCTGGCGCACCCCGGTGGTGCTGGCCGGCAACACCGACGTCCGCGACGCGGCCCGGGCCCTGCTGGCCGAGCGGGAGGTGCCGGTGACGGTCGCCGACAACGTGCTGCCCCGCATCGGGGTGCTGCGCCCAGCGTCGGCGCGGGCGGCGATCCGTGAGGTGTTCCTGCGGCATGTGATCGGCGGGAAGCGGCTGTCGCGGGGACGGCGTTTCGCCGGCCTGGTCCGCGCGGCCACCCCGGACGCGGTGCTGACCGGGGTGGAGCTACTGGCGGACCACACGTCGGGGGATCTGCTGGTGGTCGACGTGGGTGGGGCCACCACCGACGTGTATTCGGTGCTGACGCCGGATGAGCGTGACAGCGGCCCGGCCCGGGAGGTCGCCGGCATGCTGTGGCGCTCCCGCACCGTCGAGGGGGACCTGGGGCTGCGCTGGAGCGCCCCGGGCGTGGTGCGGGCCGCCGCAGCCGAACGGCTGCTGACCGAAGGGGAACAGGAGCTGCTGGCGGCGAAGGCGGAGGCACGGGCGGCGGATCCGGCGTACGTGGCGGCCGACGCCGCCGAGCGGGAGGTCGACCTGCGGATCGCGGCGCTGGCGGCGACGCTGGCGATGCGGCGCCACGCCCGCGGCGAATCGCCGGGCGGCCGGGCCACGCGCGACTTGCGGGACGTACGGCTGCTGATCGGTTCCGGCGGGGTGCTGCGGCACGCCGAAACAGCCGACGCCACGACCGTGCTGCAGACGGTGCTGACCGACCATGCGGGGGGCTGGCCACTGCCGCGCGCCGCCCGGCCGGTCATCGACGCCGCCTACGTGCTGGCTGCCGGGGGTCTGCTCGCCGCTGAACACCCGCAGGCGGCGTTGGCGCTGCTGCACGCGCACCTCAGCGGCACCTGAGCACTTGGGAAGACACGCCAAGCGCGACACGCCGGGTGTTCGATACGAATTCCCTGACCCGGTTGACAGCGGCGGGGGTGCAGCACGTACGGTCTTTGAGTCCTACCACGGGAGCAGCTGCTGTTTGCTTCGCCTCTTCGCCCGCTGGCCGAGCGACATCGGTGATGTTGCAACGGCCAGGTCCAGCGGGCGGGGTCGGCGAGGCGGCACGAACCAGCTGCATTTCACCGGTGAAAGGCAGGGCGAAACGCACGGCCAGTAGACAACGGTCAGGCGGGGGCAGCCAGTTCGCGTCCGACCGGTCCGAAGGCCGTGACGGGTCACCGCTGCCGCACCGGCCGGGGAGGGCCTGGGAGCAATCGGGGCGCGGCATAGGCCGCGCCCCGATTTTCGTCCCGACGTCTGGTATCACCGACGTGACTGGCTGGAGAACCCGACCCGGGTCAGCCCGTGCCGCCCGGCCGGTAGCCTTCGGCGGGGTAAATCTGCTCGCCGGACGGCCCCGGCGACGCTCCGGGTGATGAAGCACAGGTGGCGAAGGTGACGATGGTGGCAGCAACGCAGGAGCGGAACGTTACCGCGGCTTCGGCAGTCGAATCCCGGCTCGCTCCCCGTCCGCTGCCGCCGGTGGTGGCGCTGGGTGCGTCGTTGGCCGCCGGCGGGGCCCTGCTCGCCGCCTTCCCGCCGTACGGGCTGTGGTGGCTGGCCCCGGTCGGGGTGGCCCTGCTCGCAGCCGCGTGTCACCGCCGCCGCCTACGCGTCGGTGCCGGATTTGGGCTACTCACCGGCCTGGTTTTCTTTGTGCCGCTGCTGAGCTGGACCAACCTGCACACCGGCAACCTGCCGTGGCTGCTGCTGTCCGGCCTGCAGGCGAGCTACCTGGGGCTGCTCGGCCTGCTGACGGCGTTGGTCAGCCCACTGGTCGACCGGGCCCGCTGGTCGTGGCCGGCGATCACCGCCCTGCTATGGGTGGCGCAGGAGGCGCTGCGGGACCGCACCCCCTTCGGCGGCTTCCCCTGGGGGCGGCTGGCGTTCAGCCAGGACGACTCCCCGCTGCTGCGCACGGCTGCGCTCGGGGGTGCACCGATGGTCACGTTCGTGGTTGCGTTGGTCGGCGGATTCCTGGTCGCCGGGGTGTGGCGCCGGTGGCGACCGGCGAACGGGACGGCCCTGCGCGCCGTTGCGGGCTGCGCGGCGGGGGCACTCGCAGTGCTCCTGGGCGGGCTGCTGGTCCCCTTGGGTAGCGGTGCCGCCACCGGCACCGCCACCGTAGCTATCGTGCAGGGCAACGTGCCGCGCCTGGGGCTGGACTTCAACGCGCAGCGCCGGGCGGTGCTGGATAACCATGTCAATGCCACGATCGACTTGGCGGACCGGGTCAGCGCCGGCGCCGCCCAGCAGCCGGATCTGGTGGTGTGGCCGGAGAACTCCAGCGACATCGACCCGCTGCGCGACGGCATCGCCGCCGCCCGCATCTCCGCGGCCGCCGATGCGATCCGCGCCCCGATCCTGGTCGGCGCGGTGCTGCTCGGGCCGGGGGAGGGGCAGGTACGCAACGTCGGGCTGGTGTGGGAACCGGGCACCGGCGCCAACCTGTCGCAGATGTATATCAAACGCCACCCGGTACCGTTCGCCGAATATGTGCCGATGCGGAAGATCGCCCGCATGGTCAGCAAGGAAGTTGACCGGGTCCGGTCGGACTTCGTCGCCGGCGCGGAGCCGGGCGTGCTGCACAGCGGCGGGATGGTGCTCGGCGACGTGATCTGCTTCGAGGTCGCCTACGACGCAATTGTGCGGGACACCGTCACCGGCGGGGCGCAGCTGCTGGTGGTCCAGACCAACAATGCGACCTTCAACGAGGCCGAGGCCCGCCAGCAGCTGGCGATGGTGCGGCTGCGGGCCGTGGAGCATGGGAGGGCCACGTTGATGGCTTCCACGGTCGGAGTGTCCGGGTTCGTTGACACCGATGGCGGGGTATCCGATGCCACCGGGTTCAACACCGCGGCCGTGGTGGTGCGGCAGATGAGCCTCGACGAAGGCCGAACGGTGGCCACCCGGGTCGGGGTATGGCCCGAGGTGCTGCTGGTGACGGCCGGCTGCGCCGTGGTCGCGGCGGCGGTGCTCCGCCGCCGCGACGACATCGCCGCCGGCAGCGGAGCAGTGGCCGGGCGGTGGATGAAGAAGGAGCGGTGAGGGGTGGCAGGCGAAGAGCGCCGTACGGGGCATGCGGGAGTCGGCCGGGTCCTGGTGGTGATCCCCACCTACAACGAAGCCGACAACATCCGCACCATCACCGAGCGGATACACAGGGCAGCCCCGGCCGTGGACATTCTCGTCGTTGACGACGACAGCCCGGACGGTACGGGAGAAATCGCCCAGCAGTTGGCCGCCACCGATCGGCGGATCCAGGTGCTACCCCGGCCCGGCAAGCAGGGGCTGGGGGCGGCGTACGTAGCCGGCTTCGGATGGGCCCGCGAACACGGCTACGACGCGGTAGTGGAGATGGACGCCGACGGCTCACACGCGCCGGAGGAGCTGCCACGCCTGCTGCAGGCGGCACGCCACGCCGACGTGGTGCTCGGTTCCCGATGGATGCCTGGCGCCCGGGTGGTCAACTCGCCGTGGCATCGGCTGCTGCTGTCGCGGGCCGGCAACCTCTACACCCGTTTGGCGCTCGGTATGCGGGTGCGGGATGCCACCGGCGGTTACCGGGTCTACCGGACACCCGTACTCGCGGCGATCAACTGCGGAGCGGTGGCCTCGCAGGGCTACTCCTTCCAGGTGGAGCTGTGCCACCGCGCCCACCGAGCCGGGTTCCGCATCGTCGAGGTACCGATCACCTTCAGCGAGCGCCAAGGCGGGGTGAGCAAGATGAACGCATTGATCATCGGCGAGGCCCTGTGGCGGGTCACCATCTGGGGGATGCAGGACCGCCGGGCGGCGTTGCGGCGCGCCGTATCCGGCCCGGTCGACCGTTACGCCCGCTGGCCCTGAAATCCGGGCGTGTCATGCTGGACAGATGAGAACTTCCGATCGGCGACCAAGGGCTCGGCTTGCGACGGGCACCCACGCCGCGGGTTCCGGGTGAGGTGAGATGCGCCGAGAGCTGAAACTGGTGCCGCCCGCACTGCTGCTCACCGCGATCGCTGAGGTCGTGGTTTTCGTGCTGATCGGGCAGTGGATCGGGTTCGGATGGGCGGTGCTGCTCGTGGCGGCCGCCTCACTGCTCGGACTGCACCTGCTGCGCCGGGAAGGCATTCGGGCCTGGCAGCGGTTCCAGGCGGCGGCCCACACCGGGCGCCCCCCGGGCGAGCAGGTCACCGACGGCCTGGTCGGACTCGCCGCCGGTCTGCTGCTGGCCGTGCCCGGCGTGTTGACCGGCGCGGTCGGGCTGCTGCTGATGCTGCCTCCCGTGCGGGGGCTGGCCCGGCGGGGTGTGCAGCGCGCGGCGGAGCGGCGCATGTCACCGATGGTCGCCGGTGATCTGTTCGGGCCCCGACGGGTACGGGTGTACCGCGGGCAGCCACAGCCGGATGACGTGCCACCACGCCGCTTCGAAACCGGAGAGCCACCGATCGAAGGCGAGATCGTGGAGCCGCGGCAGCCGTAGGCCCGGCGATAGCCGGAAACACAGCGGCCCCCGCAGCGGAAGCTGCGAGGGCCGGCGCTTGTTCTATCAGGCTTCACCGCGCCGGGCGCGGACCTCCTGGAGCCGCTCGGCGAGGATGTCCTCCAACTCGGCGATGGAGCGGCGCTCCAGCAGCATGTCCCAGTGGGTACGCGGCGGCTTGACCTTCTTCTGCTCCGGCTCGCCACCATCCACCAGTCGGGCCGTGCTGCCGTCGAACTTGCACTCCCAGGTCACGGGGACGTCGGCGTCAACGGCGAAGGGAACCTCGAACTTGTGGCCCTTGGGGCACACGTATTCGCGGGTCTGGCGCGGGGCAAGCTCGGTGTTACGGTCGGATTCGTAGCTGACTGCTCCCAGACGGCTGCCTCGCAGCATGCGCTCGCCCATGTTTGTTTCCCCTCGTTCGTGGTGCTGTTCTCTTCCTGGTGTAACGACCTGCACCGTCCGGGTGATTCCCGGCGGCGCTGCATAGACGTTACTTCCGGCGCTGCGAGCGTAGCCGCAGCGGGCGCAGGGTGAGATGTCCCACACCTGTGTGGGCTCCGGTCCGCCGCGAGATCACATCCGGGGGGGCGACAGTGGCTTCGCTCCCGGCGCTTGCCTACGGGGCCGTCATCCCTCACCGCGGTCCGCTGACCGTACCGCAGGGCCGGAGTTGACGGGACCGAGGTTGGCCAGCGCGGCAGCCAGGGCGCTGACCTGGGCGGAGAGTTGGTCCACCCGCTCCTGCGCAAGCTCCCGGTCGGCCTGCGCCGCGGCCAGCCGTGCGGTGAGCTCCGCCAAGCGGACCTCCGCGTTGGCCACGCCATCCCGCGCGGCGGCCAGGTCCGCCCGGAGCCGATTCCGTTCCGCCGACGCGGCCGCGGCTTCCGTCCGGGACTGCTCGGTCGCTGCAGCGGCGGTGGCCCGATCCCGTATGGCTTGCGCCTCAGCCCGCTGGGCGTCGGCGCGGGCCTGCTGCGTCTCCTGCACCGCCACGGCCGTCTCGGCCCGTGCTTCGGTCGCCTCCGCCTGCCACCGGCTGGCTTGCGCCACCGCCTCCGCCGCCGACCGGGTGGCCCGTTCGGCATCAGCCTGCGCCGTGTCCCGTTCACCGGTCAGCTCCGCCACCTGTCGCTGCGCGCCGGCCAACTCGGCACGCAGCGACCTCCGGTCGCTGCGTGCCGAGTCGCGGTCCCGCTCGGCCTGCGCACGCAACGCCTCCGCGGCGCTGGCGCTCCGCTGCGCCTCATCTCGGGCGGCCAGGGCGGTGTCGGCACGCTTTTGGGCCTGCTCGGCCAGTTGCCGGGCCTTTTCGGCCTCCCGTTCGGCGGCAGCCTGGGCGGCCGCCGCTGCCTCGCTGGCCTGCTCGGACGCCGCGAGCGTGACGGCCGCGGCGTCAGCGTCCCGGCGTGCCTCGTCCCGTTCGGTCTGCGCGGCGGCGATCTGGGTGGCGGCCTCGGCCCGAGCCTGCGCGGTCTGCCGTTCGACGCCGGCGGGGGAGAGTTCGGCGTGCAGCGCTTCGCTCAACGTCTGCACCATCTGGTCGAGTCGGTCGACCACCTCCCAGGTACGCGCCACCTGCCCTGCCAGCCCTGGCGCGTTACGCTGGCGCATCCGCACGTTCCGTGATGCCCGCAGGCAGGCGCCGTCGTTGTCGCGGCAGTAGCGGAAGGGGCGTCCGGCACCCGCCCGCTGCACAACCGGTCGTCCACAGTGGGAGCAGGGGCTGGTGCGGGTGGGGTCGTCAACATCCGAGGTAGGCGGTGTGTCCATCGCCGGCGAAGTCTAACGCCCGCGATGACGGGCTGGCGTCCGCACTCTTATCCGCGGCCGTCTCGCGGCTCTGGCGAGCCGGCCAGTGCCGACGGCGCGGTACCGCGCACTCTACGGTGATCGCCAGTTGCACGACAGTCGCAGAACTCATCCATCGAGAAATTTAAACATGTGTTGGATGACGGGGTGTGGGGGGCTCCGTACCGTCAGTCCAAACCGCCTCTCGGGGTGGATCTCATGCACGTCCCGGCATGAGCGTTCGGATCGCGTGGGTGGTTGCGGCGAAGTCGCGGG
>DASULK010000194.1:0-48004 GCA_036278255.1 Micromonospora sp. | reverse complement strand
CCGCACACCTTCACCGCCCTGGCTGTCCTTGCCGTCCTCGCCACCGTCCTCGCCACCGGCAGCGTCCCACGCCACAACCTCCCTCCCTTGCGGTAGAGGCTGGCATCAACGGCCACACACGTCGCCTTCACCGGCTGGGAGTTCCCCCTTCAGTGCACGTTTGCCCCTCATTGGAAAGGGCAGAAGTCCTCCGTGCGGTCACGGTGGGGCCGGTACCTGATGACCGGCAGCGCGCTGGCCCTGGCGCTGGGGCCGTGGCTGGCGGACTGGAACCGGTGGCACACCTTCGGGCCGGGCTACGGGCCGCACGCCCGATGGCACGGCACCGCGGAAGTAGTCGGTGCCAGCGGCGACGGTCTGCTGATGCTGTGGCTGCTGACGCGCGGCACCCGACGGGACCGACAGCTGGCGACCACAATGGCGGCGCTGCTGCCCCTGCTGAGATATGGCCCCTTCAACCTCACCCTCGCCGTACCGGGAACCTCCCCCTACGAAGAAGGTGGCCCTCCGCTGCGGCTGCTGGGGCTGCCGCTCTCCGTGCTCGCCCAGAACACCCTCATCGCCCTCACCCTCACCGGCTACTGGCTGGAGCGGCGTGCCGTCGCTGCTGTCGGGTCTAGGCCTCCCCAAAGCGGGTAGGACCGCGACGGCAACGGGCCGTGGTGTCGGCCACCGGCCGGTTACGGAGATCAGCGCGGGGGTCGTAGGCAACCATGAAAACCAGAGATCTCGTCGTGGTGGTCACCGGGGCGTCGAGTGGGATCGGGCGGGCCACCGCGCATGCGTTCGCCGAGCGGGAGTGTGCCCTGGTGCTGGCGGCGCGGCGGGACGCGGCGCTGCAGGAGGTGGTGCGCGAATGCGTCGACCGGGGCGGGCAGGCCATTGCGGTGCCGACGGACGTCAGCGACGCGAGGGCGGTGCAGGAGTTGGCGCGCCGGGCGGGTGCGACCGTGCTGCTGCTGGCCGCTGCCGCTGGCGGCCGCCGGCTGCTGAAGTGAGCACACGCGGCACTCCTATCCCTGCCCCGTTTTGATTCCTCGTATCCTTCTCCCCGAATGACTTCGAGGAGGGGGTCTTGTGAGCAATCAGGTTGAGACACTGGAGTTTCAGGCCGAGACGCGTCAGCTGCTCCAGCTGATGGTTCATTCGATCTACTCCAACAAGGATATTTTTCTCCGGGAGCTGGTCTCCAACGCCTCGGACGCTGTGGACAAGCTCCGCCTCGAATCCCTGATCAACAAGGACCTGCAGGTCGACGTCTCCGACCTGCACATCGCCATCGAGGTCGACAAGGAGCAGCGCACGCTGACCGTACGGGACAACGGCATCGGTATGTCCCGTGACGACGTCGTCCAGCTGATCGGCACGATCGCCAAGTCCGGCACCGCCGAACTGCTGCAGAAGCTGCGGGAGTCGCAGGACGGCCCGGCGGCGCAGGAGCTGATCGGGCAGTTCGGGGTCGGCTTCTACTCCACCTTCATGGTCGCGGACAAGGTCACGCTGCTGACCCGGCGCGCCGGTGAGAGCGGTGGCACCCGCTGGGAGTCCACCGGGGAGGGCACCTACCGCATCGAATCGGTCGACGATGCCCCGCAGGGCACGGCGGTCACCGTCCACCTGAAGCCGGAGGACAGCGAAGACCACCTCTTCGACTACACCTCCGAGTGGAAGATCCGCGAGATCATCAAGCGGTACTCCGACTTCATCGCCTGGCCGATCCGGATGGCGGTGGAACGCCCCGGCGAGGGCGGGGCGAGCACCCGCGAAGTCGAGACCCTCAACTCGATGAAGGCGCTCTGGGCGCGCCCGCGCAGCGAGGTGCAGGAGGAGGAGTACCACGAGTTTTACCGCCACATCAGCCACGACTGGGCGGACCCGCTCGAAACCATCCACATGAAGGCGGAAGGCCGCTTCGAATACGAAGCCCTGCTCTTCATCCCGTCCCACGCCCCGATGGATCTGTTCCTGCGGGATGGGCGGCGCGGGATCCAGTTGTACGTGAAGCGTGTCTTCATCATGGACGACTGTGCAGCGCTGATGCCGGACTACCTGCGTTTCGTCAACGGTGTGGTGGACGCGCACGACCTGTCGCTCAACATCTCCCGCGAGATCCTGCAGCAGGACCGCCAGATCCAGATCGTGCGCCGCCGCCTGGCCAAGAAGGTCCTCTCCACCGTCAAGGAGATGATGGCCAACCAGCCGGAGCGCTACCGGACGTTCTGGAACGAATTCGGCCGGGCGGTGAAGGAAGGTCTGGTCGACGATGTCGACAACCGGGACGCCCTGCTGGAGATCGCCTCGTTCACCTCCACTCACGACGCGGAGGGGCTGACCACGCTGCGCGAGTATGTGGAGCGGATGAAGGACGGGCAGGCCGACATCTACTACATGACCGGCGAATCACGGCCGATGGTTGAGAACTCGCCGCACATGGAGGCGTTCCGGGACCGGGGCTACGAGGTCCTCGTCCTGACCGATCCGGTGGACGAGTTGTGGGTCGAGCGGGTCGGCGAGTTTGACGGCAAACCGTTGCAGTCGATCGCCAAGGGGCAGGTCGACCTCGACACCGAGGAGGAGAAGAAGAACGCCGAGCCCGAGCGGGAGCAGCAGAAGAAGGAGTTCGACGGACTGCTCTCCTTCATGCGGACCACGCTGCAGGAGGAGGTCAAGGACGTGCGGCTCTCGTCGCGCCTGACCACCTCCCCGGCCTGCATCGTCGGTGACGAGCAGGACCTCACGCCGACCCTGGAGAAGCTTTACCGCGCCATGGGGCAGGATGTTCCGCCGGCCAAGCGGATTCTCGAACTCAACCCCACGCATCCGCTGGTCACCGGCCTGCGCAAGGCGCATGAGCAGCATGCTGAGGACGGCGTGCTGGCGGAGACCGCCGAGCTGCTGTACGGCATGGCGCTGCTGGCCGAGGGCGGGGAGTTGACGGACCCGGCGCGCTTCACGCGCCTGGTCGCCGAACGGTTGACCCGTACGCTCTGACCGCGTACCGGCAACCTGGTGACCGTCGGACCGGGTCGGCCGGCAGTCGACCTGTAGCGACCCCATATCGACCATGGTTGAATTGACGCGCTTCGAGACCTGATGGGTCGTCACGTCAAGGAGGGGTCATGCGAGAGAGACTGCGGGATGCCCGGCCCGACGGGCGTGGTGAGCGCCGACGGTGGAGAGCGCGGTTGGGGATCAGCCTGATCGCGCTCTTCGCCGGCGCGCTGGTCATCGCACCGGCGAGCCCGGCCGCGGCCGCGCCCAACTTTAAGTTGCCGTTCCGCTGCGGCGAGGTCTGGTCGGGGCAGACCCGCACCAACCACAGCCCGGCGAACGCGATCGACTTCAACCGCACCAACGACGACGGCATGCCGGTGGTGGCCAGCGCACCCGGCACGGTCAGCCTGGTGCGGGACCTCGGTGGCACCAGCTACGGAAAGTACGTCGTCGTCAACCACCCGGGCGGCTACTCCACCCTCTACGCCCACCTCAAGAGCTGGACGGTGGCGGTCGGTGACCGGCTGGAGTACGGGACCCGGATCGGCTACGTCGGCAACACCGGCGGCTCCACCGGCCCGCACCTGCACTACGAGCAGCGGCTCAACGGCAGCGCCATCCGCATCAAGTTCGATGGCGCCAACGCTCTCTACTGGGGCACCAAGAACTACACCAGCACCAACGAGTGCGGTGCCAACCTGTACAGCCCGCAAATGGTCTGCGGCAGCGGCTTCAACGTCATCAACAGCAAAGGTCTGGTCTCCGGTGGGGTCAGCTACGGCAAGGTGTACGTGCTCTACAACAGCGGCAACGGGAACAACTGCGCTGTGACGATCAAGCACCGCAACCTCGGTACCGCGACGGCGACCTCGGTCTATCTGGAACCGCAGGGAGGCACCCGCGCCACCGACAGCGGCAGCTTCGGCTGGTACGCGGGGCCGGTGAAGAGGAACGCGCCCGGTACCTGCATCAAGTGGGGCGGGGCGACCGGTGGCGTGTCGTTCAACAGTGCGTGGAGCCACTGCGGCTGAGCCGTCCCCGGATCACGGCTAAATGCCGCGTCGCCGTGAGGTACCCCGCGTATGGCCGCCGGTCTGCCGTTCAATCGAGTTGTCCGGCGGATCGGTGGAGACGGGCTCCGGGAAGGTACGCCGATGTGGCGCGGGATCCGGGGCCGCCCGCGGTCCGGGCTCCCGCGCCCGCGTCGGCTCCACCGGGCCGAAACCGTGCCGGCCGGCTTTCTCGGTGGGGCCCGCCCCGGCCGGCGGCGCGGCCCGACGTTCGCCCCGCCGCCCTTCCGTCACCGCGGTCGGCTCGCTCCCCTCATCCAACGGCGAGTCTTCGTCCACACCCCAGGGGGCCGGCCGGTCGAATCCGCCACCCCATCCCCACGGCCCGGCCGCCTCGGGGCCTTCACCTTCCGCCGACGACGGCACCGGTTCCCCCTCGCGGCGCCGCATGGTTGGGCGGCGTTCGTCCGCCGCACCGTCCTGGGACGGGTTGCTTGCCGTCATGAACTCACCTCTGCAATGGGCCTGCGGCCACAGCGGTTACCCGCGGCGCGGAGGCCTATGCCACCGAGAGGTGCCGGCTACCGCTGCAGCGGGCGGGTGAACCCGGCCGCGGCGAAGCCGACGACCAGCGCCACCAGCACCACGAGCAGAGCGCGCAGGATGGTGCTCGCCTCGGCGAGGAACCCCACGAGCGGCGGGCCGGCCAGGAAGGCGGTGTAGCCGATCGAGCTGACCACGGAGACCCGGATCGCCGCGCGCCCCGGCTCATCCGCGGCGGCGCTCATGCCGACCGGGAACCCGAGGGCGGCTCCGACCCCCCACAGCCCGGCCCCCACGATCGCCGACCAGAGCGCCGGGCCGAAGACCACAAGCAGCAGTCCCACCACCGCCAGGAGGGCGCTGACGCGCAGCGTCGCCACCCGGCCCCAGCGCCCCAGCGCCGCGCTGCCGGCGATGCGGGCCACGGTCATCGCCGCCACGAAGGCTCCGAAGCCCACCGCGGCGAGTGAATCGCCGGTGGCGTAACCGTCGACGAAGGCGACCGCGATCCAGTCGTTGGCGGTGCCTTCAGCAAAGGCGAAGCTGAGCACGACCAGCCCGATCAGCAGGGTCCGCGGCTCCCGCCACGCCTGCAGCACCCCGGATCGGCTCCGCTCCGCGCCGCTCGGCTGCGGCGGCACGGGCAGGAACCGACCCGTGACGGGGACGATCACGGCGAGCACCAGCACCGATGTCACCGCCAGTTGCCAGGAGACCGGAATACCGATGCCGGCAGCTCCGGCGCTGATGAGAGCGCCGGCGACCGTCCCGAGGCTGAAGCCCGCATGGAAACGCGGCATCAGGGGCCGGGCCAGCCGGCGCTCGACGTCGGCTCCCTCCACGTTCATGGCGACATCCCAGGTGCTGGTGCCGAGGCCGGCGACGAAGAGCCCCAGCCCGCTGAGCCGGACGTCGCCGGCGGCCGTGCCCCCGCCGACGGCGAGCAGCCCGGCGGCCACCGCGACGGCGCCGGCCAGCACGGCGCGGGCCGGGCCGACCCGGTGTACCACCGGCCCGGAGAGCGGCAGCGCGGTGACCGCCCCGGCGGAGAGGCAGAGCAGCAGGAGACCGAGTTGCGCCGCGTTGAGGCCGAGATTGTCGCGGAGCGCGGGAGCACGCGAGATCCAGGCGGCGAAGGCGAGCCCCATGGTGAAGAAGGCGACGCCGGTGGCGATCCGCGCCTGTTCAACGGTGGTGCACGGGACCTCGGGGCTGCGGGTATCGAAATGTTGTTCTCGGTTCACCGAACTCCTCACGATGCTCCCGGCCAATCTAGTGCCGCTTGCATGGCGGGTAGCCGGCTGGCCGTGCACCGAAGATTCGTCCTTCCGCGGGCATAGCAGCGCCCCGGACGGGAATGGCTGCGGCACTGGCGTGATCACCCGTACGAGGTCAGCTTGGAGGACCCATGGTGTTGGCGGCTGTCGAGGACTGCGGCAGCGTGACGAGGCGGCGACGGAGGTCGCCGCAACTCCGGTCCGGTCGGCAGGGCCACCTCCGGGGTCGGTCGAGCAGCCGCACCACTCGATGACCCTGACCGGATGGCCGGCCGTCATCGCAGCGGCGCCGTCGAAGATCCCGCTTTTCGGCCGGGTATACCGGCATGCCGGATCGATCCTCACCCGCACCGCACGGGTTGCGGGCCTACCGGCGCGTGCCGTCTGGTCCCGCCCCGGCCGGCACCACATCGAGGTCAAGGGCGTCAACCAGGTCGGCAGTGAAGGGCTCGCCCGCCGCGTGGAGCAGTCGTTGGAGAAGCTTCCGGGCGTCGCATGGGCCCGGGTGAACGCCCCCTCGGGGCGGGTCGTGGTGGCGGTGTGCCCGCCCGAGCCTCGGCTCGATGATGTGATCGCGGCGGTCGCCGCTGCCGAACGTGCCCGCCCGGTGGAACCCGACCCCGAGGTGGCGGAGCCGCAGCCGCCGGAGGAGGGCCCGCGGACCCCGCGGGCCCTCTCCACCATGGCCGCCGATGCGCTCGGCCTGGGCCTGGCCGCGGCCACCCGCATTCTGCCGTTCACCCCCGTACCCGGCGAGATTGCCGGCCTGGCCAATGTGGTGGATCTGCACCCCCGGCTGCACGCCCTGCTCGGCAAAGCTCTGCATGGCCAGCAGCGGGCCGACTCGGCGCTCCCACTGGTCGAAGCGCTGGCGCAGGGGCTGACCGGCCGCTGGGCCGGGATCGTGGTGGACGGTGCGAAGCGGGTCTGGCAGTGGTCCGAGGCACGCGCGCAGCTGGCCACCTGGGAGTCGTTCGAAGAGCAGTTGACGGGTACGCCGGAGCGGGCCGCAGCAGGGCCGGTCCCGGACGAGCGACCACGGGCAAAGCCGGACGGCCCGGTGCAGCGCTACTCGGCGAGGGTGCTGAACGCCGCGGGGCTCGCCGCGGGGGCGGCGTTGCCGGTCGCCGGGTTCAAACGGGCGGCCGCCCTCGGTCTGGCCGCGCTGCCGAAGGCGGCGGTGACCGGCCTGGAGGCGTACGGCGCGCATTTGG
This sequence comes from Micromonospora sp., assembly GCA_036278255.1. GTDB lineage: Bacteria > Actinomycetota > Actinomycetes > Mycobacteriales > Micromonosporaceae > DASULK01. The sequence continues at coordinate 40,966 of DASULK010000194.1, read as the reverse complement.
GCCGAGTGCTGGCCCGACGCGGCGTCCTCGCCATGGACCGGGGCGTGCTCCGCGAACTGGACCGCATCGACACCCTGATCCTCGACGAGGCGGTACTGCAGTCCGACCGGGCTACCCTCACGGATCTGGTGCCCCTGCCCGGAGCCGAAACCGGGGAGGTGGCGACCCGGGCCTTCACACTCTTCGACCCGGACGAGCCGACCGCGGTCCGGCACGCCGACGGCTGGTCACTCGGCCCACTCGACCGGCTCGCACTGCCGGGGCTCGGCGACAGCGAACCGGCACGCCGGCTCGGCGAGGAGGGCGGCCTGGTGCTCGGGCTGGCTGCCGACAACCGTCCACAAGCGGTGATCAAAGTGGAGTCGGAGCCGGTACCTGGCCTGGAATCGGTGGTCGCTGCAGCCCGCCAGTCCGGGGTACGCCTGATCGTCGCCGGAGAGCACGGCCGACGGCCCGATTTCGCCGACGACCTGATGCCGGGCAATCACCAGTTGGCCGCCTCGGTCCGCACCCTGCAGGCCGACGGGGCAACGGTGATGCTCATCTCCGCCAACCAGCACGCACTGGCTCGTTCGGACTGCGGGGTAGGGATCTCCCATCCCGACCGCCCACCGCCGTGGGGCGCCCACCTGGTGATCGGGCCTGAACTGAACGAGGCCGCGCTGGTGGTTGCCGCGATCGGCACAGCTCGCACGGTCGCCGGGCACGGTATCGCCCTCTCCGGTGCGAGCAGTTCCCTCGGCGCGCTCCTCGCCTTCACCTCGCCGCGATGGCGGCTGCCCGGCCGGGCGCTCGTACCGGTCAATGCGGCCGCCGGGCTGGCCTTCGCCGACGGTGCCTGGCGCGCCCGTCAACTGCACCGCCAGCCAGCACCGCCGCCGGCGGCCGCCGCGCCCTGGCATCTCATGCCGGCCGAGATCGTGCTGGCCCGGCTCTCATCCGGGCCGGAGGGGCTGGCCAGCGAGGAGGTGCAGCGGCGATCGTCCGGCGAGGACCCCGGCAAGGATGCGGGGGCCGGGCTGGCCCACGCCTTCGCCGAGGAGCTCGCCAACCCGCTCACACCGGTCCTGGCGGCCGGGGCCGGCCTCTCCGGGGCGGTCGGCTCCCCCATCGACGCGGGTCTCGTCGGCGGGGTGGTGGCCCTGTCGGCGCTGATCGGTGCAGTGCAGAAGGTCCGCACCGAACGGTCGCTGGCCGCCCTGCTGTCCCGGTCGGCGGTCTCCGCCCGGGTGCGACGGGACGGCTCCGACCAGGTCATTTCCGCTGACGATCTGGTGCCCGGGGACATCATCATCGTCGAACCGAACGACGTCATCCCCGCCGACTGCCGCATCCTGGAGGCGGCCGGGCTGGAGGCCGACGAGTCCTCGCTCACCGGGGAGTCGTTGCCGGTGGTGAAATCCAGCGCTCCGGTCGTCGCCGCCGCCGTCGCGGATCGGACATCGATGCTCTACGAGGGGACCACCGTCGCCGCAGGCAACGGACGGGCCGTCGTGGTGGCGACCGGGGCGGACACCGAGGTCGGCCGGGGTATCGCCATGGCCCGGCAGACGTCCCCCACGACCGGTGTCGAAGCACGGCTGGCCCGCCTGACCCGGGTCACCGTTCCCGTCGCGGCGGGCGCGGCGGCGACCGTCGTCGGGGCGGGGATGGTGCGGGGGATCCCGCTGACGCAGACCGTCGCCAGCGCCGCGAACCTCGCCGTCGCCTCGGTGCCGGAAGGGCTGCCCTTCCTGGTCAATGCCGCCCAGTTGGCGGCGGCCCGCCGGCTCGCCGAGCATGGCGCCCTGGTCCGCAACCCCCGCACGATCGAGGCGCTGGGCCGGGTGGACGTGCTCTGCTTCGACAAGACGGGGACCCTCACAGAGGGCCGCCTCAAACTGGCCGGGGTGGGTGACGGCAGCCGCTACGCCCGCCTCGACGGGCTCAACGAGCCGTTGCGGGACATCCTCGCCGCTGCGCTCCGCGCCACCCCGCCGGCCGACGAACCGGAGCAGTTGGCGCGGCAGACCGACCGGGCGGTGCTGGCCGGGGCGTCCGCAGCCGGGGTGAACGCTGACACCGGGGCACCGGGGTGGGCCCGGGTTTCCGAGTTGCCGTTCGAGCCGTCGCGCGGCTACCACGCCACGGTGGGCCGGCACGGGGCAGAGGTGCTGCTCAGCGTCAAGGGCGCCCCGGAGACGGTCCTGCCGCGGTGCCGCCGGCACCGAACGCCGCAGGGCGAGCAGGACCTCGACCAGCAGGGGCGGGACGACCTGCGGCACCGGCTGGAGCAGCATGCCGCTGCCGGGCACCGGATCCTGGCCCTCGCCGAACGGCAGATACCGGACCATGCCCGCCTCCCCGACGGCGAGGAGCCGGTCACCGACGCCGACGTGGATGAGCTGACGTTCGTCGGATTTCTCGCCATCGCCGACGTGGTGCGCGACAGCGCGGCACCGGCCGTACGGCGCATCCGCGACGCCGGCGTCCAGGTCATCATGATCACCGGGGATCATCCCGCCACGGCTGAGGCGATCGCGTCAACCATCAACCCTGACGACGGCGGTCAACGCGTGGTGACCGGCGCCGAACTCGACCGGCTCGACGACGACGCGCTGGCCGAACTGCTCGGACGCACCGACGTCGTGGCCCGCTGCACCCCGACACAGAAGGTCCGCATCATCCAGATCCTGCGCGGACGTGGCCGTACGGTGGCGATGACGGGTGATGGCGCCAACGATGCCCCCGCCATCCGGCTGGCCGATGTCGGCATCGCCCTCGGAGAGCGGGGAACTCCCGCCGCACGCGCCGCCGCCGACCTCGTCGTCACCGACGACCACCTGGAGACCATCATCGCGGCGCTGATCGAGGGGCGGGCGATGTGGTCGTCCGTCCGGCATGCGTTGAGTGTCCTCATCGGGGGCAACATCGGGGAGATCGCCTTCAGCGTCCTCAGCGCCGCCGCGACCGGCCGCTCCGCTCTCAACGGACGGCAGATTCTGCTGGTCAACCTCCTGACCGACCTGGCACCGGCGATGACCATGGCGGTACGGCCGCCACGTCCCGAGGAGACCGACGACCTGCTCGGGGAGGGCCCGGACGTCTCCCTCGGCTCAGCCCTGACCCGGGAGACCACCGTGCGCGCCACGACCACCACCCTCGGGGCGAGCGCCGCCTGGACCCTCGCCCGGGTGACCGGTCGACGTCGTCGCGCCGGTACCGTAGCCCTGGCCGCCCTGGTGGGCACCCAACTCGGTCAGACCGCCCTCGCCGGGGGCGCCACCCGCGGCACCGTCGCCGCCAGCATCGCCTCCGCCGCCGTGCTGGGCGCCATCATCCAGACTCCGGGGTTGAGCCACTTCTTCGGCTGCACCCCGCTGGGCCCGGTGGGGTGGGGCATCGCCACCAGCAGCGCCGTGGGTGCCACCGTCTCCAGCCTGGCGACGAAACACCTTCCGCGGCCCGAACCCCACCGGTGAGTTCTGGTTCTTGCTCGGCACCCGTCGCGCGGCGGGGGCCGGTAGAGGTCCGCAGCACCCAAACGACCAGGGCCGGACCCCTTAGCGGGTCCGGCCCTGGTCCTCTGCTGTCTCTTGCGACGGCTGCCGCCTCACGTACCGGCCGGATAGGTCTCCAACTCCCCGGGGACGGGTCGGGCCGGCAACGGATGCAACGCGGTCGTCTCGTCGCACCAGACGAAGGCGTCGTACCGTTCGCTCAGCCGGGTCGGCACATAGTTCCCCCACGTCTCCAGCGCCGGGTCGTAGACCACGCCGACCGCGCGGTGGTCGAACGGGTTGACAACCCACTCCGGCTGGTCAGCGCCGTCGAAAACCAGCAACGCGCGTTCGGGGAGTTCGGTGTGCATACGGTGCTCGACCGATCCGGCCCGGGCCGCCGGCATGATCATCGCCTCCGGCATCGAGCCCCAGCGGGGTGCGGCGACGACGTTGCCCTGGTAGCTGCCGAAGCCCACCAGCACCACCGACACGTCGCCGTGCCGCTCCCGCCCGAGCTGTCCGATGTTGACCATCCCCGCCTCGGTCATGTCGGTGGCCCGGGCATCGCCGACGTGGGTGTTGTGTGCCCAGATCACCGCCTTCGCCCCGGAGCCATAGAAGTCGAGCAGACGATCCAACGTGTCGGCCATGTGGATGTCCCGGATGTTCCACGACTCCGGGCCGCCCGCCACCATCGCCCGGTAGTAGCGTTCCGCCTCGCGTACCACCTCGGAGTTCTGCCACGCGGAGAAACGCTCCGCGCCGTCCTCCATCGCCTGCTCCCGCAGCCGCGCCAGCAGCTCAACCACCTCGTTTTCGCAGCGGGCGGAGACGAACCGGCTCGCCAGGCCGTACTCCTCCAGCCGGTTCCCGTACGGTTCGAAGCAGCGGAAGGCATCCTCCGCGGTCTTGCGTCCCGCCGGGTCCTGCTCGGCCGCGTAGTCGAGGATCGCCTGCAGCGACTCCCAGAGGCTGTAGACGTCGAGCCCGTGGAACCCGACCCGGGCCGATTCCGGCTGCTCCAGGTTCCACGCCTTCAGCCACCGGCAGAAGCGGGACACCTCGGCGTTGGCCCACATCCAGGTCGGCCATCGGTCGAACTTCTGTAACGCTATCTGCGGATCGGGGTCGGCGCCGGCGGCGCCGATGACCGACCGGTGCACCCGGTCGCAGTCGGGCCAGTCCCCCTCCACGGCGACGAAGGAGAAGCCGCACTCCGAGATGAGGCGGCGGGTCAGCTGATCGCGTAGCCGGTAGTAGTCGTATGTGCCATGGCTCGCCTCCCCGAGCATGACAATCCGGGCGGTGCCGATGCGTTCCAGTAACGGATCGAAGTCCTCGGGATCGTTGAGCGGTTCAGACAACATGCCCGCGCCTACCCGACCGGCTGCCGGGCAAACCGGCGCGCCGGCGACGTATGCCGGAGCCCGAGCCGGGTACGCCGGACGGCATGAGCGCCCATCCGGTCCACGTGCTCGAGCATCTCGGCGGCCTCGACTATCCCGTCTCGAAGGAGGACCTCCTCCGACGGGCGCAGGAGACCGGTGCCGAAACGGAGATCCTGGAGTCGCTGCGCTCCCTGCCGGCCGACCGGTTCACCTCACCTGAGGAGGTCAGGAAGGCGTTGAGTGATCTCGGCTGAGGTCCGCCGGCCCGGGAAACGGCGGAGCCGGCCGGCCTGCGACGAGCCTGCGCCACCGCAGACCGGCCAGCTCAGTGGGACCGGCCCGCTAGTCGCGGACCGGTCCCGGCGCTAGCAGTTTGGTACGCCCGGAAGCTTCGCGTTTGGATGCTGGATGTAGATGTTGGTGATGAATCCCTTTTGGTCACGAAGCTTGGACCACCAGTTGTTGCTGTAGCCCTCGGCGTTGACCCAGTCGCCCTGCTTCTGGCACAAGACGTAGACCAGGGTCGGCCCGGACAGGGTCGTCACGATCGGTGAGGAGAGGCGGGCGTCGGAGCGCACCCTGACGCCCGTGCCCCAGGTCCAGAATGGGGTGCCATTGCTGCAGCCGTTGTCGCTCTTCAGATGTTTCTGGTTGTAGCTGCCGGGGTACGGGGCGAGAGAGGCACCGTTGATCTTGATGGTCTGCCCGACCCCGTTGTAAAGCTGCTCGTAGTGGATGTGGGCACCCGAAGAGTTGCCGGTGCTGCCGGTCGTACCGATCTGCTGCGCCTGCACGACCCGGGCACCATCCGCGACCGAGTAGGAAGCGAGGTGGAAGTAGTAGGTCTTCCAGCCGCTGCCGTGGTCGATCACAATGTAGTTGCCGGCGCCGCCCGCCTGGTAGTAGCGGTAGGCCGTACCGGCGGCCGAGGCGAGCACGGGGGTGCCGGCGGTGGTTCCGCCGTCGGAGCGTACGAAGTCCAACGCGAGCCGCACCTCGGCGCTGTGGTGGCTGTACGTCCAGGTCTGGCCGCAGGGGTATGGGGCCTTGAAGACCGGGGCTGCGTGGGCCGGTTGCGCTACGACGAAGGTGGCTGCGAGAAACGTGACGGTGCTCAGCGTGACTGCCAGTAGTGACCGTAGGTATCGCATACGCGTCCTTTCTCGAAGGGATGGGTCCCCCCACGCGCACGCCAGATCACGATAACATCGATATTAAGCTATGTAATTACTCTTCGGGCCTGGTTGTGCAGATGAAGAAAAACACCGCCTCACCGGCTGTCTGCATTGAGGTACGCCAGGACGGCGAGCACTCGGCGATTGTCGTCGTCGGACGGAGCCAGGTCGAGCTTGCCGAAAATGCTCGCGATGTGCTTGCCGACCGCACTCTCACTCAGGAACAGCTGCTGCGCGATCGCGGCGTTCGACCGCCCCTCGGCCATCAATTCCAGCACGTCCCGCTCACGTGGGGTCAGCCGCGCCAGCGGTTGAGCGCGGTCGGTGCCGGTCAGCAGCTTTGCGATGACCTCCGGGTCCATCGCCGTACCGCCAGCGGCCACCCGCCGCACCGCATCGACGAACTGGTCGGCGGCGAAGACCCGGTCCTTGAGTAGATAGCCGACCCCACCCGTCCCGTCGGCCAGCAGTTCACGGGCGTAGAGCTGCTCGACATGCTGGGACAGCACGAGGACCGGCAGGCCGGGCACCTCCCGGCGGGCGGCCAGCGCCGCCTGCAACCCCTCATCGGTCTGGGTCGGTGGCAGCCGCACATCCACCACGGCCACGTCGGGGCGCAGCCCGGTGAGCGCCTGCAGCAGCTCGGGGCCGGTCTCCACCGCGGCGACGATGTCGAACCCGTGGGCGGTGAGCAGCCGAGACAGTCCCTCTCTCAGGAGGTAGAGGTCTTCGGCGAGGACAACTCGCACGGCAACTCCAGGGTCACGGTCGTCGGTCCGCCCGGCGGGCTCTTCACCGCGACGGTGCCGTCGAATGTACCGAGCCGACGTTGCAGGCCGCGCAGACCGCTGCCCCGGCCCGGGTCGGCACCGCCCCGCCCGTCGTCGTGCACGATGATGCGGAGCAGCTCCTCCACGAACCGCACCTCAATCAGGATCCGGGTCGCTCGGGCGTGCTTGACCGCGTTCGTCAGCACCTCGCTCACCGCGAAGTAGGCGGCGGACTCCACCGGCGCCGCCAAACGGCCGGGAAGGTCCACACGCACCTCGGTTGACAGCGGGGTGTCCAGCGCCAGCGCCCGGACCGCATCACCCAGCCCGCGCTCGGCGAGCACTGGCGGGTGGATGCCCCGGACCAGGTCACGCAGCTCGCTCAACGCTTTGGCGGAAGACTCCCGCGCCTCGGCGAGCAGGGCCCGGGCAGCGGCCGGGTCACGGTCGAGTAGATGCTCGATGGTGCCGAGGGTGAGTCCCACCGCGACCAGCCGGGCCTGTGCGCCGTCGTGCAGGTCCCGTTCGATCCGGCGCAGTTCGGCGGCCTGCACTTCGGTAGCGTCAGCCCGGGTCTCGGTGAGCCGCTGGACCCGCAATGCGAGCCGGGACCGCTCGGTGGGGGCCAACAGGATCCGTGTCCAGCGCCCGTGCAGGCGCAGGATGGCCGGGGCGGTCACGACGCCAAGAGCCGCCATGGCCAGCCCGACCGGGATCGCCGCGGCGGCGGAGCCTGCGACGGAGCCGTACCAGTCGCCACCGGCGGGCTTGAGGCCGACGAACATCAAGATCCGGGGCAGCGCCAGCCCCCAGATGCCGTAGCCGATGGCGCCAAGCGGCAGCAGCAGGAGCAGCCCACCGACGATCGGGTCGGTGAGCTGCCACCCGAAGTCCCGCCAGGTGGCCCGGTCGTGCAAGAGCCACCGCCACCGCTGGTGGTACGCCGTCCAGTGAGGCGTCTTGTAGAGGTGCTTGCCGACCGCATACAGCCCGTCCGACCGCAGCGGCGGCAAATCCGGCCGGGGCAGGTACGGCCGCGACACCGCTACCCCGGACCAGTCCCTGGCCAAGCGGCGGCGCAGATTGGCCAGCCAGCGAAAGTACTCAATGATCGGCGGCAGCACGGCGGCCATGCCCAGCCCGAAGGTGAGGACCAGCCCCAGGACGGACAGGGCGGCGATCGGCACGCCGAGCAGGGTCAGCACGGCAAGCGTCAGGAGCCGCACCAGCACGATGAAGCGCTCACCCATCCACCGCCTACGGCACTCGGCGGTCGGCCCATGAACCAGCGGACGCAGCATGAGCCGGGTCCATCGGGCGTGCACCCAGAGCAGGGCCGGGGCCACGGCGACGCCGGCCAGGGCGAACAGCAGCCCGAGCGGAAGGGCCCACCAGTTCGTGGGCGCACCGGTCACGGCGTACCAGAGTCCGGCAGCGACGAGCGCCGCGGGCGCCACCGCCATCGCGCCGCCGACCACCGGGTCGACCAGCATCCAGCGCAGGTCCCGCCAGGTCGCCCGGTCGCCCAGCACCCAGTCGAGCCGGGCGGCGAAGGCCGGTATCCGCGGGGTCTTGTAGAGCTGCCGGTCGCGTACGTAGAGGCCGTCGGGTCCGGGGACCGGCGGAGGCGGCGCCGGACGGTACGGCTCGGGAATGTCCACCCCGCCCCAGGCGCCCGCGAGTCGACGGGCCACATTGGGCACTCGCCTGGTCGCCAGAATCGGCCAGGGCAGAAGGAACACCAGGCCGAGACCGAATCCGGGCACGAAGGCGGCCATGTGCAGCAGGAAGGCCAGCGCTTCGGCGACCGCGAGCGCGGCCAACGCCAGGCCGCGTACAACCGCCAATGCGTGCCGCCCCACCCAGGTCTGCGTCATGCCGTCAAGTCTGATCGAGCGGAGCCACCCGACGCACTGCTGGTACACCCTGATCCGGGGTGTACCTAGCTACACCCCGATCCGGTCGCCAGCCACATTCCGCCCGCCGGCCCGAATTTCTAGCGTTGATCGCATGATGACGCCACCTGCACTGCGGCTCGCCGGACTGGTCAAGTCCTTCGGCGACACCACCGCCGTCGACCACGTCGACCTGGCCGTGCCGGCCGGCTCGTTCTTCGGCCTGGTCGGGCCGAACGGGGCCGGCAAGACGACCACCCTGTCGATGGCGGTCGGCCTGCTCCGCCCCGACGCTGGCGACGCCGCCGTCTTCGGTTTGGACGTCTGGCGCGATCCGGTTGAGGCGAAACGCCGCATCGGTGTGCTGCCCGACGGGCTGGCTCTGCCGGAGCGGCTCACCGGCCGGGAACTGCTCACCTATCTCGGCCAACTGCGGGGTATGCCCGCCGGCATACTGGCCGAGCGGATCGACGAGTTGCTCGAGGTGCTCGACCTGGGCCGGGCCGAGCAGACCCTGGTGCTGGGCTACTCGGCGGGCATGCGCAAGAAGATCGGGCTGGCCACCGCTCTGCTGCACGCCCCCCGCCTACTGGTGCTCGACGAGCCGTTCGAGGCGGTCGACCCGGTATCCGCAGCCACCATTCGGTCCATCCTGCGCCGCTTCGTGACCGGCGGCGGTTCGGTGGTCCTCTCCAGTCATGTGATGCCGCTGGTCGAACAGATCTGCGACCACGTCGCCGTGATGGCTGGCGGCCGGGTGGTCGCCGCGGGCCCGCTGGACGAGGTCCGCGGTGGCGGCAGCCTGGAAGAGGCCTTCGTGACCCTGGTTGGCGCACCGGCACTGAACGGAGGGGAGCTGGCATGGCTGGCGTCCTGATCCGAATGAAACTCATCCTGCTGGTGCGCTCCTTCACCGGCACCAAGGCCGCCACGGTGGGCACCGGCGCCCTCCTCGGGCTCGCTGGCGCGCTCGGCCTGCTCTGGCTCGTCAGCCGGGACGGCGTCGCGGCCGGCGACGTGCTCGCCCTCGGCCTGACCAGCTGGGCGCTCGGCTGGTTGGGCGGCCCGCTGGCCGGTGGCGGTGACGCCGCCATCCGGCGCGAACATTTCGCGCTGCTGCCGATCCCGACCCGACGCCTGGTCGTCGGCCTGCTGGGCGCCGCACTGGTCGGCGTCGGACCGGCGGTCACCCTGGTGGCCTTCGCCGCCCTGGTCTGGTATGCCGCCGGACTGGGCCCGGCGGCCGCGCTGGTCGCCGTGCCGGCCGTACTGCTGTTGTTGATCCTGCTGGCGGCAGTCACCAACATGCTGATCGGCCTGCTCGGCGCGGTGGTCAACTCCCGGCTGGGCGCGGTGTTGAGCGCGCTTCCATGGGCCGCGCTGATCGGTTTCTCATCCCAGGGCTGGGCGCTGTTCGGGGTACGGGTGGACCGCAGGCTGCTCGCCGAGGGGCTGCCGGACGGGGTGGCGACCACGTTGCGCGCCCTGCCGCCGGGCTGGCCGCTGGCCGCGGTGGAGGCGGCGGACCGCGGTGACTGGCCGGTGGTGGCGGTGGCGCTCGCCGGGCTGGCGGTGCTGGCCGCGACGGCGCTCGCCGCGTGGGCCTGGCTGCTTGACCGCCCGGCCACCTCGCCGGTCATCCGACTGCGCTTACGCCGGCCGGGCGGTCACGGCGTCGCCGCGACCGGCGCCATCGCCGCAGTTGTCGGCAAGGAGTTGCGTACCTGGTCCCGCGATTTGGTCCGACTGCACTACCTCGCCTTCGCCGTGGTGTACGGGCTGGTCTTTGTCCTGCTTCCGCTGGCCTCCGGCCTGGCCCACTTCCTGCCGTTGGGCGGGGTGATCATCGCGGTGATGATCGCCGCCTGCTCCGCCCACCTGCACAGTTCGGACGGCACCGCGCTCTGGTTGACCCTGATGCTGCCGGGGAGTGAACGGGCTGATGTGCGTGGCCGGCAGGTGGCCTGGCTGCTGACCGTGGCGCCGGTTGCGGTCTTGCTCACCGTTGTCGGGGTGCTGGTGACCGGGCACGGGTGGGCCTGGCCGTGGACCACGGCGCTGCTGCCCGCGGTGCTCGGCGGCGGCGCCGGGCTCATCGTCCTGGTGTCGGTGTACGCGCCGATCCGGATGCCTGACCCGCACCGCCGGGGCAGCAACCCCGGCGAGGACGGCGGGGCGCTCAGCGGGCTGATCTGGCTCATGCTCGGCCTGATGGCACTCGCCGCGGCCCCGGCGCTCGCGGTCACCGTCATGGGCGCCCGCGCCGGCAGTGTGGGCCTGCTCTGGGCGGGTACCCCCGTGGGTCTGGCCACCGGGGCGCTGCTGTTCTGGGGACTCGGCCACCTGGCCCACCGTCGACTGGCGGGCCGGGGTCCGGAGTTGCTGCAGCAAATCGGCACCCCCTGATTTCCCGAGTTGATCAGGGAGTTTGTGGGCGTGTCGGACGGCGTGTCATGTCACCTACTCCCTGATCAACTGAGCAGGCGGAAGAGGGCCAACCACTGCTCCGGCCACACGAACCCGACGGCAATGTCCTCTCGGAGACGCGTCGCGCGGAGCGCCGCGTGCAGCCGCCGCTGCGGATAGCGTTTCCGCAGCGACGCGTACAACGATCCGCCGACCCCGCTGAAGCCCAAGTCGACCAGGTCGCGGTACGCGACCAGCGTGCTGGCCGGCAGCAGCGGCGCGCCCCGCCGCTCCAAGCGCAGGATGCCGGCGTCCACCCGCGGCACCGGACGGAACGCCGTACGCGGCACCCGCCCCGCCAGCCGCCACTCAAAGTGCGGCCAGGTATGAACGGTCAACCGGCTCCACCGTCCATAGTCTCCGGTGCGCTTGCGCGCGTACTCCAGTTGGGTGAGCAGGGTTGCCGAGGTCAGCGCGGGCGCCCGGAGGCACCAGTCGACCACCCGGGCGGTCAGCGCCCACGGGGGGTTCGCGACCACGGCAAACGGCTCCCGCGGCACCCGTGCGGCAAGGAAGTCGCTCGGCAGGCAGGTGACGTTACTCAGTTCCGCGCAGTTGGCCATCAACTCGTCGATGAGGTGCGGGTCTATCTCGTACGCCAGCACCCGCCCGCACTCGGCCGCCAACGCCCGAGTCAGCTGGCCCCGCCCAGCGCCCACCTCGACGATCAGGTCCTGTGGGTCGGGCCGGGCCGCACGGACGATCTGACTGATCGCACGTGGATCGGCGAGGAAGTTCTGTGACAACACGCGCCGGGACCGGTCGCGCGCGGTTCTGCTGGGTGGTCTGTTCTGGTTGGAGGAAGGTTGCGCCACGGTCGATGCCCCACCTGCCGCCGACCCGTGTCGGCGGCGCTATGGACAGGCAGCACGAAGGGGGCCTGTCCGAGCGGATCTGGACTCGGGTGGCCCTGGGCGTGACGATTCAGGCGCAGCGCTGTGCGAAAGATGAAGCCACGAGGAAGAGAGCGTCGCAGCCGGTCACGCCAGGGCGGGACGCCGGGTCCGCGGGCGGGGCTGCAGCAACGGGCCCCACGCGGCCGACGAGCCGACCGCGTTGATCAGGGCCTGGATGGTGTGCATGGCGGTGACCCTAGCCACCTCCGCTGCCGGCAGCAACCGATTTACCGACTCGGCCGGGGTGCCACGACCGGGTTTACTACGGCCGTTAGTAGAGTGGGTCATCGTGAATGGTGCCCTGGGGACCGCAACAATCGTGCTCTCCCTCGTACTCGCCGCCTGGAGCGGCATCACCACGCTGCGCAACCGGCCGCCGGACCGCTCCCACCTGGTCGGCCTAGCCGTCCTGACGCTGGCTGTGCTGGCGGTCGCGGCCGACATCCTGATCACGGTCATCGGCGGCGCATCGCCCGCGGAGGCGGGGACCTTCTGGGGCTACCTGGTCACGCTGGTCTGCCTACCGCTGCTCGCGGCGGTGCTCGCCCGGATGGAGCCGACCCGTTGGGGCACGGTGATCGTGCTGGTGGTCTGCCTCGTTATGCCGGTCGTGGTGGTGCGACTGCAGCAGACCTGGGAGGTGGCCGGTGGCTGACCGTTCGACCCCGGCGGGGGCCTCTGCCGCCCCCGCGCCGGCCGGCACCGGCCGTGCGACCAACCGCGGGCCGGGCCGCGCGCTGATTGCGATCTATCTGCTCTTCGCCATCTCCGCGAGCGCGCGCGCCGGATACCAGCTCATCACCAAGTACGACGAAGCCCTGGTGGCCTATCTGCTCTCCGCGTTCGCCGCACTGATCTATATCGCGGCGACGGTCGGCCTGGCCCGGGCGGACCGGTCCGGCCGACGTCTCGCCCTGGTCTGCTGCGCCATCGAACTGGTCGGCGTGCTGGTCATCGGCGCCGCCAGCCTGCTCACCCCGGCGGCGTTCCCGGACGACACCGTCTGGTCCCGTTTCGGTGAAGGCTACGGCTTCTTCCCCCTCGTGCTGCCGGTGCTCGGCCTGCTCTGGCTGCGTCACACCCGGCCCCGCCAGGGATAGGCGAAAGGAGAGAGCACGGGTTAGTCGCGGGGGCCGCCGGCGACGTAGATCACCTGGCCGGAGACGTACGACGCCCCCTCGCTAACCAGGAACGAGATGGTGTGGGCGATGTCCTCCGGCCGGCCGACCCGCCGCACCGGGGTTTCCGCCGCAACACGCTGCTGGAACTCGTCGAAGTCCACCCCGAGGCGGGCGGCGGTCGCCGCGGTCATGTCGGTCACGATGAACCCGGGCGCGACCGCATTGACGGTGACTCCGAACGGCCCCAACTCGATCGCCAGGGTCTTGGTGAAGCCCTGCAGCCCGGCCTTGGCGACAGCGTAGTTGGCCTGCCCCGGTTCCCCAGCGCGGAAATGCTCGACAGGTTGACGATGCGGCCCCACCGCTGTTCGACCATGTGTGTTTGCACGGCCTGGCTGACCAGGAACGCGCCGCGCAGGTGCACGTTCATGACGGTGTCCCAGTCGGCGTCGCTCATTTTGAAGAACAGGTTGTCCCGGGTTACGCCGGCGTTGTTAACCAGGACGGTGGGCGGCCCCCACTCGGCGGCGACCCGGTCGACGGCGGCCTGCACCTGGGCCCGGTCGGTCACGTCGGCGCTGAGGGCGACGGCCCGTCCGCCGACGGCTTCGATCTGCGCCACGGTCGCCGCGCCGGCCGCCTCGTCGAGGTCGACCACGGCGACGGTATGGCCGTCGGCGGCCAGCCGCGCGGCGGTGGCTGCACCGATGCCACGGGCAGCCCCGGTGACGATAGCGACGCGGCCCTGCGACATGCCGTACCTCCCGATTGCATCCCGGACCGAGGAGCCTAACTCAGCGGTACGGAGGCTCCGGCCCCGACCAAACCCCGCTCTTTCCACCCTCAGGCGTGCTCTCCCGCGAGAGGATAGGGACGTGGCGGAGCGGTTGATCGTGATCGGCGCGGACGCGGCCGGGATGTCCGCCGCGTCGCAGGCGCGCCGCCGCCGCGGCCGCGACGACCTGGAGATCGTCGCGTTCGACCGTGGCCACTTCACCTCCTACTCGGCCTGCGGCATCCCGTACTGGATCAGTGGGCTGGTCAAGAACCGGGACGAGTTGATCGCCCGGGATCCGTCGACCTTCCGCAACCAGTTCGATATCGACGTACGGCTGCAGCACGAGGTCACCGCGATCGACCTGAACCGGCGGGAGGTGGTCGCCCGGGACCTCTCCGACGGCGGCCGTGAGGTCCGCGAAGGGTTTGACCAGCTGGTGTACGCGGCCGGAGCGGTCCCCACCCGCCCCGGCTGGGCGAAGGCCGAGGTGGCGGGCCTCTTCGGCGTCCAGACCCTCGACGACGGTCACGCATTGCGGGACTGGCTGGAGCGGCAGCCCCAGCCGCGTCGAGCGATCGTAGTCGGCGCTGGCTACATCGGTGTCGAGATGGCTGAGGCAATGATTCGGCGGGGACTGGACGTCACCCTGGTGGAACGCTCCGACCAGCCGATATCCACAGTAGATCCCGATATGGGCGACCGGCTGCGCGGCGCCATGTCCGGGCTCGGCATCGACGTACGCACCGGGGTCACCGTGACCGGCCTGCGGACCGAGAACGGCCGGGTGACCGGGGTGGAGACCGAAGGCGGCCAGATCCCGGCGGAGGTGGTGGTTCTCGGCCTGGGCGTACGCCCCAACACGGGGCTCGCCGCCGACGCCGGACTGCCGCTCGGGGTGACCGGCGGGATCCGGGTCGATCTGCGGATGCGGGTGGTGGACACCCCTGGTGTCTGGGCGGCCGGCGACTGCGTGGAGACGACACACCGGGTCACCGGCAGCCCGGTGCACATCCCGCTCGGCACGCACGCCAACAAGCAGGGCCGGGTGGTCGGCATCAACCTGGGTGGCGGGTATGCGACGTTTCCGGCGGTGGCCGGTACGGCAGTGGTCCAGGTGTGCGGGCTAGAGGTGGGGCACACGGGCCTGCGGGAGAGGGACGCGGCCGCGGCCGGCTTCGCCTACGTGACCGCGACGGTGGAGTCGACCAGCCGGGCCGGCTACTTTCCTGGCTCCGCGCCGATGACCGTCAAACTGATCGCCGAGCAGCGCACCGGGCGGTTGCTCGGTGCCCAAATCGTAGGCGGCGTGGACGCGGCGAAGCGGATCGACGCCCTCGCCGTGGCGTTGTGGAACGGCATGAGCGTGCTGGAGATGATCGACCTGGATCTGGGTTATGCGCCGCCGTTCGCGCCGGTGTGGGACCCGGTGCTGATCGCCGCCCGTAAAGCCGTCGAAGCTCTGCACGCTGGCGGGGGGTCGGGCGGCTGAGGTTAGGTGGGTGGGAGGGGACTGTAGGGGTGGGGTTGGCCGCAGAAAATTTTCCTGAAGTCGCATGGCGTATCAGCACCCGCACCGGTGGCAGTTTCGACGTCTGTTGGAGGATGTGCTCGACCAGGCGGCGGTGGCCTGGGGGCTCGGCTGCGTCTTCGTCCGCTTCTGTGAGGACAACGGCCTCTTCGACGGCCTGTGCATCGGTGGGCCGGAGCCTCATCTGATTCTGAGCTGGGAGGCTCCGGCCAACATGGACAATCCGGCCTAGCTTCGGCCGAATTGGCTGAGGGTGAAGCAGAGTGTCACAGGTCAAGCTGCTGCTTTGCCTGCTCCCAGGGCACGGCGGGCGACCCAACCAGATACCGGGCAACGCGCTCCCGTGCTTCCGCCGAGTTTTCGAGGTCATCCAGGAGATCTTCGACTTCTTCTCGAACCCGCCGCTGCACGTCGTCGGTGGGCTCGCCAGCCTGTTCGAGCATGTCCCGCAAAATTACGCGTGCTCGATCAGGGTCAAGTTCGATCATCTCGATAAGCGCCTTGACGGCGACATCGATGACCGCGACCTCACCGCCCTTTCCCATCGGCTGGACCGGTCGGGTCCATCGATGAGCCAGCAGCCCGACCGCAAAGATCGATACTGTCGAGTGCGCGAGCAGGATGAAATGCCCCGCCTGCGCATTGGCCATAGCTACCAGCCCCAGCGTCCCCGTTATCCCGGCCGCCACCGCCACAAGCAGAGTGATGGAATGGCGTGCGCTAGCCGGAAGCGCGCGGGGGCCCCACGCAACGACGACACCCGCCAGCATCACGAGCAGCGCCCCATACAGGGCCACCTGCGTGCCCGGCGAACCGAAGGGTGCCTCACTCCCCACCCCGGTCGCTGATGGAGTCGTCAACGCCACCACCGGCAGCTCAAAGATCGGCCCCGCGGCCCACACAATGAGGGTGGCACGGCTCGGACGCGATGCAGTAGCCATCGCGAGATCACCTCCCCAAGCGCGACGCGGTGATGGTCAGGCAGATGTGGTCAGACAGGCTGTCCACCACGGACCGGCAGCATACCGCGACCCCGCTGCAGCCCTCCGCTGTTGACGGGACGGGATCACGCAACTCGACACTGGAAAAATCGAAGTATCTGGAACTTTTATTCATCGATCGCCGTCAGATCTTCAAAGAAGCGCCAAACCGGGGGAGTGAACTGATGCCCGACGCCCATCGACCCACGCCACCACAGCGAGGGCCCCGGCCCTCACCCGACCGCGAGTCGCCGTACGACCTCGCCGCCAGCCACGCCGAAACGGAGCGGTTGCTCCAGGACCTGTACCAGCACGGCCCCACCGCCATCCGTCGATGGCCCCGCGACCGCGACCTGGCCCCCCAAGACAGCGGGGCCCGGTGGCCGATCAACCGATCCGCACCGGGACAGCCGGCTCCCCGCCACCGCTAGCACTGGCAGGTCGGGCACCAGAAGCAGTTACGCCCGGCAAGCTCCGCGCGGCGGATCTCCGTACCGCAGACGTGGCACGGCTGACCGGCGCGGCGGTAGACGTACACCTCACCGCCGTGCCGGTCCACCCGCGGTGGCCGCCCCATCACCTCAGGCATATGCCGGTCGTAGACCGTGTCGATGCGCCCCTTCTCGACAGCTGCCCGCATCAGCACCCGCAGATCAGCCCAGATCTGCTCCCACATCGTTGAGCTGAGCTGCCGTCCGGGCAACGTCGGCGGCAGCCCCGCCCGGAACAGCACCTCCATCACAAAAATCAGGCCCGTACCGGCCACCACGGACTGGTCGAGCAGCAGAGCAGCAAGCGCCACCGAACTGCGGCGGATCCGGGCGTACGCCGCATCGGGGTCGGCGTCGTCGCGGAGCGGGTCCGGCCCCAGCCGGGCGCGCAGCACGGCCACCTCAGGCGGGCTCAGCACCTCGCAGACGGTCGGCCCGCGCAAATCCAGCCAGTACCGGTCCGAGGTCAGCCGCAGCCGTACCTGCCCGACCGGTGGCGGCGGCTCCCCCTCCCCGTCGGTGAACTTCCCGTAAAGCCCCAGATGCACATGCAACGTCAGGCCGCCGTCGTAATGGTGTAGCAGGTGTTTTCCGTACGCTTCCGTGTCGTCCAGAACGAGACCGGAGAGCATTGCCGCGCCGGTAGCGAACCGGCCCTGCGGGCTACTGGCAATGATCTTGTCGCTGGCGAAGAGGGCGCGGTGCCTCGCCGCCAACCGGTGGATCGCATGTCCCTCGGGCATGCCAAAAACCGTAGCGCGGGCTGCCGCGTGTGCAGACAGAGCCATCGGGGTACTCCGATGGTGCGCCGGAAGCCGTACCCCTCGGCGCGTACCTCAAGGGGGTGTGCTTGTGGTCAAGAACCGTTCGTCAACCGCCTCGGAGGCGGGGCGCAACACCGCGCAGCGGGCCGACAAGACGCAGGAGCGTACCGACAACCGGCGAAACCTCGACCGGGCCTTGGCGGAGCGCGCCGTGGCCGAACGCGCCGCGGACGCCGTCGAAAACCAGCGCATCGCCGCCGAACAGGCCGCAACCCCACCCTACAGGGCAGACAATACGGGCTAAACCGACCAAATCATCAGTTTCATGAGTGGCCGAATACACACTGCATTGATCGGGATAATAAGGAATAGTTGACACCGGAGCGGCGATACGCCGCTTTGAAGTTTTACCCGGCAGCGGTGGTTCACCGCACCAGGTCCCTGAGGGGGGCGGCGATTCGCCGCCCCCTTTACCTGTCCAGGGCCCCAACCCGACACTCTCCCCCAGCCGACAGCCCTGCTTCGGCCCAAGATCGGGTACGCAACGAATCACCGCTTCAGCCCCGGCAAGACGCAACAATCCACGGCAAAACGCAACCTCTACCAGTGGATCCCGCCAGGCCCCCACGAATAGCGTTACTTCAAACCCTCAGCCCTGAGCCAAGGATGGCCGTGGGGCGCCCGACCCGGGAGTAGAAGCAATGACGTTGGACGTACGCCAGCGCTACCTCATGTGCCGGCCGACCTACTTTGGCGTCGAATACGCCATCAACCCGTGGATGGACCCCAGCACGCCAGTCAATGTCAACCTCGCCATCCGCCAGTGGGAAACGCTGCGTCAGACCTACCTCGACCTCGGGCACACCGTCGACGAAATCCCACCGCTGCCCGGCCTGCCCGACATGGTCTTCGCCGCCAACGGCGCCACCGTCATCGACGGCCGGGCCCTCGCCGTACAATTCCGCAACCCGCAGCGCGCCGACGAAGCACCCGCCTACCGCTCCTGGCTGGAGCAGGCCGGCTTCGAGGTGCACGACCCCAAACACGACAACGAAGGCGAAGGAGACATCCTGCTCGCCGGCGACTTCATCCTGGCCGGCACCGGCTTCCGCACCGTGCACGCCGAGCACAGCCACATCCAGGAAATCTTCGGCCAACCAGTGATCACGCTGCACCTGGTCGACCCGCGCTTCTACCACCTCGACACCGCGCTCTGCGTACTCGACCCGCAGACCGTGGCGTACCTGCCCGAAGCCTTCACCCCCGGCAGCCAGGCCGTACTGCGGCAACTCTTCCCCGACGCGATCCTGGCCTCACTCGACGACGCCGCTGTCTTCGGGCTCAACGCAGTCAGCGATGGCCACCACGTGGTGCTGTCCTCCCAGGCGACCGGCCTGGCCACCGCACTCAAGGACCGCGGCTACCACCCGATCGGGGTCGACCTGTCCGAACTCCGCAAGGCCGGAGGCGGCCCGAAGTGCTGCACGCTGATCCTCCGCGAACCCGCCGACGGGCGGAACGCAGCGGAGCCCGCAGCCGAGCAGCCCGCAACAGCAGGATAAGAGGAGGCAGGCAAAATGATCGTGGACCGGACGACCCTGCGTACGCCGACCGCCGTGCAGGACGCGGAGCGTTGGACGGCCCGCAACTACCACCCGCTGCCGGTGGTGGTCGCCGAAGCCGAAGGCGCCTGGGTGACCGACGTCGACGGCCGCCGCTACCTCGACTGCCTCGCCGGATACTCCGCCCTCAACTTCGGCCACCGGCACCCGGGGCTGATCGCCGCCGCCCACGCCCAACTTGATCGACTGACCCTGACCAGCCGGGCCTTCATCCACGACCAGTTCGCCGACTTCTGCCGGGAACTGGGGCAACTCTGCGGCAAGGACCTGGTGCTGCCAATGAACACCGGCGCCGAGGCCGTAGAGACGGCGATCAAGGTGGCCCGCAAATGGGGCTACCAAGTCAAGGGGGTACCCGCCAACCAGGCCACCATCGTCGTCGCCGAAGGCAACTTCCACGGCCGCACCACCACCATCGTCAGCTTCTCCACCGACCCCGACGCCCGCGACGACTTCGGCCCGTACACCCCCGGTTTCCGGATCGTCCCCTTCGGAGACCTGAGAGCGTTGGCGGCGGCGATCGACGACACCACGGTGGCGGTGCTGCTCGAGCCGATCCAGGGAGAGCAGGGCGTGATCGTGCCCCCGTCGGGGTACCTGGCCGGGGTGCGGCGCCTCTGCACCGAACGCAACGTGCTCTTCGTCGCCGACGAGATCCAGTCCGGGCTGGGCCGCACCGGTGAAACCTTCGCCTGCGACCACGAGGGGATCACGCCGGACATGTACCTACTCGGCAAGGCGCTCGGCGGCGGTATCGTTCCGGTCTCCGCGGTGGTGGCCGACGCCGACGTCCTCGGCGTGCTGCAGCCCGGGCAGCACGGCTCGACCTTCGGCGGAAACCCGCTGGCCTGCGCGGTCGGGACCGCAGTGGTCCGGCTGCTCGCAACCGGCGAGTTCCAGCAACGCTCCGCCGAACTGGGCGCGCGGCTGCACTCCTCGCTGCAGAAGCTGGTCGGCAAGGGGCTGCTCGCGGTCCGTGGCCGGGGGCTCTGGGCCGGGATCGACATCGACCCAGCGCTGATGACCGGCCGGCAGGCATGCGAGCGGCTGGCCGAGCGCGGCATCCTGGTCAAGGACACCCACGACTCGACGATCCGGCTGGCACCCCCGCTGGTCATCGAGGCCGCCGAAATCGACCACGCCGTCGAGCAACTGGCCGCCGTCCTCCACTGACCTTCGCCGATCACGGCTTTACCCGTCGATCAAGGACTTGTTGCTGCTTTTTGATCTCTAAATACGACAACAAGGCCTTGATCGACGCGGAAGGCCTTGATCGACGCGGGGTCAGGGGTGGGGGACACGGATCGTCATCGTCGGCGCTTCCGCCATCACCGAGGTCGGGTTCACCACCCCACCCCGGGCCCAGGCCCGTGCCCGGCCCACCTGCACCCCGGGATACAACTCGACGATGTCACCGGGCGCCAGCACCCGGGCCTGCCCACGCACCAACGCCACCCGCTGAGCTTCATCCATCGAGCCGCCCGGCCGTACCCCCGACCCGTTCGTGCTGACGTCCTGCACCACCAGGTCCGTCCCCCGCAGCTCGAACCGCAGATGGTTGCGACTGATCCAACGCCGGGCCTCATCGGTCAACCACTGACCCAACCGGACCCCGTCCTCCCGCTCCGGCGCCCGCCCCACCACCACCGGCTGGTCGGCGGCCACCACGAACCGGCGGCGGACCATCCCGTCCACCCGCACGGCCAGCACCTCTGTGCCGGGCCGCCGGCCGGCGTCAACCAGCGGAACCTCGTGCCGGGGGCAGGTCGGGGCCCCCGTCCGTAGCGTCGGTGGCGGCTGCGCACTCGGCCTACGCTCCACCCGGGCCAGGTCGGCGAACGCCCCGCCCATCCCGTCCCCGAAAAGAGCGCAGCCCGGCTCGTGGCAGCGCCAGATCCGGGCGAGCAGATTGGCCCCGACCGGCGAACGCTCCGCCATCGTGGGGGCGCTCTCCTGACCGACTCGGGACACCAACTTCGGGCCGCCCGGGGCGGGGACCGGCGCCAGCAGCCGGCCCGGCTGCCGGACCAGCCACGGATAGCGCTCGTGGAAACCATCGAACCGCGCCCGGCTGAGCACCGGCAGACCGAGCAGGTCGGCCACCTCCAGCACCCGGTCCGCCGGGTTGGCGAGCACCTCCACCAAGCCGTCGTCGGCCCAGCGGCGCACCACCATACGCTCGTTGGAGGTCAGGTCCACGTCCGAAAGCAGCCCCCGGTGCACGACCGCGTAGACCGCGACCCCCTCCTCCTCCAACTGTCGCCCCAACGCGTCGATCACCATGCCGAGCCGCAGCAGAAAAGCGGGACGCCCCCCACCCAGATCCGCAAACCGGACCACCTCGGCTAAATCGACCACCGCCCGGGCCAGGGCAGGATCGGTGCAGACGCGGCCCTCGATCGCGTCGAGGACCTTGCTGATTTCGAATCTCACGCTGGGCTCCGCAGAATCTCGTCGATCCGACGCGCAAGCTCCACGTCCCGTTCGGTCACGCCTCCGGCAGAGTGGGTGTAGCACCGGAAAGTCACCGTACGGAACCGGATGTCGATGTCGGGATGGTGGCCCAACTCCTCGGCGAGCACGGCGACCCGGTCCACCGCGGTGATCGCGTCGAGGAAGCTGGGCAGTTCGATGGTCCGGCTGATGGCGGCCGGATCGCCGGACCAGTGGTCCAAGCCGTCGAGCGCGCCCCGCACCGCCGCCGCGTCGAGCACCTCTGCCATGGGCTGACCCTACCGCCCGCGAGCCGTCCACGAGTCGGGCGGCAGCCGGGCGGCGCCGACACCCGGCATGCGGGGCCAAAATGGTCAGACCCACTCGTTACGCTGACTGAGCGGCGGTGCCCACAGGCGCCACCTGAAACGTCTGGAAGGACCAAAAAAGCAGATGAACATCCGACGGCTGACGATCAGCGGTCTCAGCCTTTTCACCGCGCTCAGTCTGGCCATCACCGGTTGCGGCACGGATTCCGGCGCGACCGGCGGTGACAAGGGCTCATCGAACGCTACCCAGGAGAAGCCGCTCGACGTACTGCTGGCGTCGGCCGAGTCCACCACCAAGGAAAGCTTCAAAATGAAGCTCGAGTCCTCCGTAATGAATGCGGAGGGCGTCATGGATCTGGCCAACGACAAGGCGTCCATGACCATGGAGATGGGCGCTGCCGGGGAGTCCATGGGCATCAAGATGCTGATGCTGGGCAACGACATGTACATGCAGATGTCGATGGGGATCCCCGAGGTGGACAACAAGTGGATGCACCTCGACACCGGCGACGTGAAGGCCGGCAGCATGCTGGATCAGGTACGCGACCCGGCCGGCTTCAAGGAATTCTCGGACACCATCGTCGAGATCGAGCGAGACGGCGACCGCGGATTCAAGGGCACCATGGACCTGACGAAGTCCTCCAACGCGGACGACGAAACCAAGGCCATGGGCGACAAGGCGAAGGTCCCGTTCACCGTCCGGCTCGACGACCAGGGCCGCCTGGTGGAGTTCTCGATGGACATGACGGCGGTCAGCCCGGAGGTCGGGAAGTTGACCGTGACCTACTCCGACTTCGGCACACCGGTCTCCGTCGAGAAGCCGCCGGCGGACGAGATCATCGAGGCTCCCGCGGAGATGACTAAGGCTTTTACCGAAAAGTCCTGAAAGTAACTGTGGGGCGGTGCAGGTGGCACCGCCCCACAGTCGTTTCAAGATCAAAATCTAGGTCATCCGGCCGACCGCCTCGCGCAGCCGCGCCAGGTCACGTCGGCGCCGCTCATAGGTCATGGCGAGGCCGATCAGTGCCAAGCCGCCCGCCGCCAAAAAGATCCACCGCTCCCAGCGGTCCCACAACTCCACCAGCTCGTGCAACGCAACCACCACCAACGCCACCCCGCCGAGCAGCACGGGCGCCTGCCGGCGCCACACCGCGCCGAGCAGCACCGCCGCCAACGCGCCGACGCCGAGCAGCAGCCGCCGCCACGGCTGCCCCGGCGCAACCAGAATCGATACGAGACTCGGTAGCAGCGCCGCCGCCAGGCCCGGCCCGTACACCACCCAACTGCTCAACCGCGGGCGGAGCCGCAACGCCCACCAACCGGCGAAAAGCGCAAGCCCGGCGGCCGGCAGCGAATAGGCCTCCAGCACCGCCACCTGCCCGGCGGCGAGCAGCAGCCAGGCCGCGACCAGCTCGCTGACCGCGGCGACCGCGGCGAGGATCCACCGCCGGCGCACCGACTCGCCCGGCCGAAGCGCCCGCAACCCGACCGCCACCCCCCAGAGCGTGCAGACCGCCGCCGCGTACCGGAGATGACCGACCGAAAGCAGCAGCCCGACCAACGCACCGGCGTGGCTGGCGGCCTCGACCACCACCGACTCGACCGACCGGCGAAGACGGAGCACGGCGCCGAGGGCGAGCGCCGCCGCGGCGACCCCCAGCACCAGGAAGGCGGCGGCCCGCAGCGGCAGCTCCGCGGCCATCGCCGCAACCAGCGCCAAACTCACGCTGGCGACAACGCCGGCCAACCAGCCGCTGATCCGGGCGCCCGGGTGCCGCCCCGCGACGCCAGCCACCGCCGAGACGAGAACGACCAACCCCAGCGCCGCCAGAGTGCTGGCCTTTGCCGGCAGGCAGCCGGCCAGCCCTGCCAGCCCCAGCACGAGCCCCAGCGGTACGGCCACCGGCGGCGCGACCGCCACCGGCAGCGGAAACGGCCGCCGCCCCGGCGACTGCTCGTGCGCGGCGGCGGCCGCATCCGGCCGGCGGCGCTGCCGAGGCGGCGCGACCGCGGCGGCGAGCAGAACGGCGCAGCCGACGACCAGGGACACCACCGCCACGGTCGGCCACGCGACCCGGGCGGCGGCCAACACCGCCGGCAGCGCCACCGCCCCGACCGGCAGCGGAACCAGCGCGACGGCCCGGGCCGCGCCGCGCCACCCCCAGGCGACGAGCGCGGCAGCCGCCGTCAACACCACCAACGTGACCGCAGCCGGCCAGCCGACCACGAGTGCGCCGTTCGGGTCGAGCCCCACACCCTCCGGTACCCCCGACCAGACCGCGCCGAGCCAGGCGTACGGTCCGATGAGGAGGACACCAACGTCCGACAGCACCTCCCCACAGCGGAGCAGCAGCAGGAATCCACCCGAACCCAGCAGGATGAAGAGTCCGCCAGCGGGGCGCAAATGCCGTCGCAGCAGCACCGCCGCGCCAGCGAACAACAGCACCCCCAGCCCCGCGTACACCACCGCCGGCTCACCCCGCACCACAAGGGGCAGCAGCAGGACCACGAGTTGAGCGGCGACCACGAACGCGGACCCGGCGTACGGCAGATACGTCGGCCGCCACCGGCGGATCACCGCCAGCGCCGGCACCAGCAACGCGGTGGCGGCCAGCGCAGCCCGCGCCACCCACCAGGGGAAGACATCGACGGCGAGGAGTCCCACGGCCACGGCGGCGGGCCAGGCGAGCAACCCGACCGCCAGGGCAACCCCGCCAATCCCCCGCCGGATCCGGTCCGGTTCCGGCGGGCGAGCCGCGACGAACGCCACCGCCAGCCCGGTGAGGGTGATCGCGGCAAGCACGGCGGCGGCCGCCTCCAGCCGGGCCAGACTCACCAGCAGGGCGTGGCTGGCCAGCACCAGGGCGGAGCCGGCCCGCACCAGGACGGCGGCGTCGCCGGCAACCCCGCGGTTGAACACGAAACCGGCGGACCGGGCCCGGCCGGCGTCCGCTGCGGGGCTCGTCACCCCGCTGCGGCCGGCTGCGGCGAGCAGCAGCAGCACCGCCACCGGCACCTCCACCGCCGAGGTGACCCACCAGGGCCAGGCAACGGCGGCCGGGGCGGCCAGCACCACGAACGCGCCACCGGCCACCCCGGTCGGCTCCCGCGCGGCGGACGGCAGCAGCACCAGCAGGGCCGCGGTCACCAGCGCCACC
This sequence comes from Micromonospora sp., assembly GCA_036278255.1. GTDB lineage: Bacteria > Actinomycetota > Actinomycetes > Mycobacteriales > Micromonosporaceae > DASULK01. The sequence goes on along the minus strand of DASULK010000194.1, from coordinate 15,690 downwards.
GCCACCGAAACCTGCCAGTCGAAGGGGGTGGCCACGAGGTCGGCCCGCCACTGCGGCACTGTATTCAACGCCGTGGAGAGCGCCACGATGAACGCCAGGATCACGGCCACCTGCGCCGCGCATCCGACGACGAGCAGCCCGCCGATCCGTAGACCCAGGCGGATCATGTCGGGCAGCCGCCGGGCCGCGGTGACCGCGGCGGCGGCCAGCGCGACGACGACGGCGATGCCAGCCAGCAGGAACGACGGCCACAGCAGGCTGATCGGACGGATCACGGCCACCACCAACGCCATGACGAGCGCAGCCCCGGCGACCACCTGCAGACCGGTGCTGCGCGCCAGCACCGCCCCGGCGACCAGCAGCAGCGCCGCCACCACCAGCGGCGAACCGACCAGCACCACCGGAACGGCCACCGCGCCGGTCGCGAGCACCACCAGTCCGTACGCCCCGGCCAACAGCAACGCCAGACCGTAGGCGCTCCAGGTGGCGATGCGCAGCGCCGTCGCCGTCGCGTCGCCTCGGATCATCCGCGCCGCCGCCATGTTGCCGACGGCGACCGCGGTGAAGACAAACGCCCACCCGAAGACGTCCGGCTCAAGGTCGACGGCGAGCAGCGGCAGCACCGGCTGGGCGGCGACCAGCGCGGCGAAGCGCGGGGACCAGAGCCGGGTGGCCGCGCCGTAGCCGGCCGCCACGGCCAAGGTGACGGCCGACACCAGAGCGGCGTAGCGAGGCCCGGGCCAGCCGGCGACCCCGAACAGGTTCACCGACCAGGCGGCGTAGCCATCGAGGAGCACCAGCAGCAGCCCGACGGCGGCGAAGGTCTCCGCGGTGGCGGTGAGTTGGCGGCGCAGTGCCAGCAGGGGCGCGGCCAGGGTGAGGACCGTCACCGCGGCGAGGATTCCGGCACGCCCGCCCACGCCGAAGGTGGCCCAGGCGACCACGGTGAAGACGATCGCGGCCGATCCGAGCAGCAGCCCGCCGAGGATGAAGAGCAGATTCTGGATGATGCGGGTGGAGGCTTCGGGACGTACGGCCGAATCCTGTGCGACACCGGCCGGCGGTACGGGGGCCGGCGCGACCGGCGGCCGAGCGCCCGGTTGAGGCGGTCCAGGCGGCTGAGACGGTCCGGCCTGCACCGGCAGACCGGCCACGGGAGGCCCGGGTACGACCCGGATCCGGGCGGCGAGGTCGTTGCGGCGAAGCTGTGCCTGACGCAGCGCGTCGAGCAGCGCCAGATATGTCTGCCGAGCCTGCTCGACCCGCACACCCCAGCCAGCGATCTCCCCGTTGAGCCGGATCACCTCGGCGGCGATCGGATCCGGGGGACGCCCGCAGCCGGGGCAGCCGGACGTCAGCGTCGCCGGAGTGCCGCAGGCCGGGCAGGGGTAGGTACGGGTGGGGCTGCTCACGGTCGCATCCTCGCCGCTGCAAGCAAGCCGGCCCCACCGGGGCTGCGCGCGGCTCGTCGGTTGGGACCCGGCCCGCAAGCCCGCCGGCCGCCGACGCCGATCCCGCGGCTAGGCCCGGGTCTGCTCGTGCACCCAGGCGGCATAGTCCGGGTTACCGCTCCCCACGCTGACAACCAGGATCTCCGGCACGTCGTACGGGTGGGCGTCCCGCACCTGCTCGACCAGGGCCGCCGCCCGGTCCGGGGCGGTCTTGAACTGCACCGACCACTCCCGGGCTGTCTCCACCGCCGACCGCCACCAGTAGGTGCTCTCCACCTGGTCACCCACCTGGGCGCAGGCCGCCAGCCGCTCCGCCACCGCCGCCGCCGCCATCCGATCGGCCGCCGAACGGTCATCGACAACAGTCGTCACCACGCAGATCTGCTCCACACCCGGAACCCTACGTCCCCCGCTACGCCCTAACAGTTGGACTCGATCCACTCGTCGATGCGGGCCCACCAGTCGTAGAGCCACTGGATCCGCTCCTGCCGCCCGACCGGGACCTCCTCCGGCGGCACCGACCAGAACCGCATGATGATCCGCTTGTCCATCGGCAGCTCCCGCCACACGTCAGCCACGGTGAGCATCCGGTCCAGGCCGGTGTGGGCGACGAAGACCACCCCCGCGCGCGGCGCAGCGTCCAACGCGGCGAGCACCCCACCCGGCTTCGGTGCCAGGACATGCCGCATCGCTTCGGCGCGGGAGGCCATCTCCTCCAGCCCCCGGTCCCGTAGCCGCTCAATGGTCCGCTGCCGGCGACCGGGAGTGAAGTTGCCCCCCTCCGGGAAGATCACAAACGCGTCGCCGTCATCCAGGCCCATCGCCAACTGCCGGATCTGGTCGGTCAACGACTCGCCCCGCCGGTGCCCGGGCGCGATGAACCGGTTGGGCAGCCGGTTGAGCATCACATCCACGGCGGGATCCCATTGCAACGTGTCCTTCAGCACGATGCGGGGATCGCGGTCAAACCAGTTGACCAGGGCGTGGATCAGAATGAACGAGTCGCCGGGGCCGGCGTGGCGGCACAACACCAGCTCGGGTCGGTCCGGCTGTGCGGTGTCCGGATCGCTGCCCGCCACCTCGATCCGCAGCCGCAGCGTCCAGCGCACCTGCCAGAAAAGCACGGCCAGGAACCAACCGGTCAGCACATAGTGCGCCCGCTGAAAAGCTGGCACCCGTATCTTCCACCCGAACCCCGAGCCCACCCACAGCCCGAAGAGAACGATCAACGCCGCCGCGTCCCAGACCAGGTAGACCGTCACCATCCAAAGCAGTCGTAAGGGACGCAGGTAGCCGGGCACCACTGGCGAGGCGGCCGCGGCCACGAAGAGCCAGAACGGCAGAGTCGTCAGGACGACGAAAGCGAGCAGCACCACCCCGGGCGCCAGAATCAGGCGCCGCAGCCACACCGGCGGTAGCCGCATCAGCTCTCTTCCAAGGAGATCAGGTAGCGGCGGGAGGCCGTGTAGGCCCGGCTGATCCGGCGTCCCACCGCCGCCATGTCGCGGTACGCCCACGGGCTCTCGTCGCGGGCGGCACCGCTACCGGTCGGCAGCACGTGCACCTCCACATCATCCGGCAGCTCCGCCATCTCCCGCGCGAACCGGTGCCGACGGGCGACCTCGAAGGCCACCTGGGCGATCTCCCAGGGACGCCGCGGCGGGGTCAGCGGCCGTTCGATCCGTCCGACCTGAAGCACGAAGATCCGTTTCGCGCCGGCCCGGACGGCCTCGCCGACCGGAATCGAGTTGACCACCCCGCCGTCGATGAAATGCTCACCGTTGATCTCGGTCGGCGGGAGCAGGCCGGGCACGGAGGCTGAGGCGAGCACCGCGTCGACCACCGGCCCCTCGCTGAACCAGTGCTCGGCGGCCCGTTCAATGCTTGCCGCGCAGCAGCGAAAAGGTACAGCCAGCTCGGCGAAGGTGGTCTCCTCGCCCAGTTCCTTCTCCAGCAGGCGACGCAGTGGGCGCGGCGAGTGCAGATGGGTACGGGTGGCGAATCGGCGGACCTGACGGGCGACGGAGTCGCCGTACACCTCGCTCGCCTCCGGAGAGGCCCAGAGCCGGACCAGTCGTTCAGTGACCTGCTCCGTCGGGTCGGCGGCCACCAGCGCGCCGTTGACCGCGCCGATCGAGGTGCCGAGCACGAGATCGGGGCGGATCCGGGCCCGGAACAGCGCCCGAAGCATGCCTACCTCGACGGCGCCGAGCACACCTCCGCCGCCGAGTACGAACGCCACCGGCCCCCTGACCACGGCATTCATCCTGGCACGACGGGCTGAGCGGCCGGCTTCGGGCTTCCCGCTGTGGTTCACCTTCCCGGCCGAGGCCGCACCTGCACCACGCCTAGGTGATCTGCGTCACCACCCAGCCGGCGGTCACCAGGCCCCCGACGGGATCAGCTCCTCCCCGGCCGGCTCCGATACACCCGTCGCCGCCCAGCGCTGGTAGACCCGCTCGTACCCACGCGCCATAAGGTCGGCGGAAAAGTTGTCCCGGACGTGCCGTACGCACGCCATCGGATCGATCGACTCGACCTCGCGCAGCGCCTGCGGCAGCTCGGCCGGATCATCGCAGATCATCCCGGTCTCACCCTGCCGAACCAGCTCGGGCACCGCCCCCCGCCGCAGTGCCACCACCGGCGTGCCGACCGCCATCGCCTCCAGCATGACCATGCCGAACGGCTCGTCCCAGCGGATCGGCAGGATCAGGCAGCGGGATGTCCGCATCAGCGCCGCGGTCTGGTCCCGCTTCGGGTTGACCAGCAGAGTCACGTCAGGGCCCAGCATCGGTTCGACCACCTCGCGGAGGTAGCGCTTCTCGTTCGGCTCGTTGCACTTGCCGGCCAGCACCAGCGGCAGGCCCGCCTCCTGGCAGGCTCGGATCGCCAGGTCGGGCCCCTTGTCGGCGGTGAACCGGGCCAGCCACAGCACCGGGCCGGTGCCGCGGGTGGGCTGCAGGTCCAGTTCCTGGACCGGTAGGCCGTGGTAAACGGTGGCGATCCACGGCAGGTCCGGATTGAGGCGACGCTGGGCGTGGGAGATCGCGACCAGTCCGATGGCCGGGTCCACGTCGCAGAGGATGTCACCGAGTTCACCGGTCGGTCGGCCGTGCACCGTCACCACCGTGGGCACGGCGCGGCGGCGCGCGAGGAGCGGTCCGGCGGTGGTGTGGTCGTGCACGATGTCGAAGGAGTCTGCCGAGAGCATCCGATCGGTACGGGCGAGATGCGCCAATTCGGGCATGATCTGCCCGAGTCGGGAATGCTGCAGTTCGCCGGTCCCGACGAACTCACTGTCGGTGCCGGTCCGGGATCCGGCCCCGAAGAGGGTGACGTGGTGCCCACGGGCCGCCAGTGCGTCCACCAGTGCCGAGCACACCTGTTCCAGCCCGCCGTAACCGGGCGGCGGTACCTCGTACCAGGGTGGCACGACCATCGCGATACGCAATGGCCGTGGCAGGTCGGATGGACTATAACTCATCGGCGGCGACCTCCCCCGTCATGTCGGGACCCGATATTTCGGATTCCCGTCGACTGCCGACATAAACCGGAGCAAATAGAAGCCGGTGAATAGGTGATGGTCAGGCCGCTACCCTGATCTGGTTCTCCACCTCGGCGATCCCCGGCGCGGACCAGGCGACCCGCTCCGCCGCCTGCCGCTCCGACCACGAACGCACCGTCCCCCGCAGCACCACCGTGTCGCCCACCATCTCAAGGCTGATCAGATCGGCATCGGTCTCGGCGCTGCGCACCAACGCGTCATGGATCCGTCCGGCGACGTCGTCGCGAGACGGCGCGGGATGCGGGCGCACGGTGATCAGGTTGGTGACCCCGCGGACGCCGGACATGCGCCGTACCGCCCGTTCAGCGGCGCGTTTCTGGTACTGCCACTCCACCTCGCCGCGCAACATCAGCCAGCCGTTCGAGACGGTGACGTCGAGCCGCTCGACCGGCACGTAGGAGTCCCACTCCAAGCCCCTTGTCGCCGCCAGCGCGATCTCCGCGTCGGTGCGGTCGGCCGAGCCGGTCAGCCGTACCTGAATGTTGTTGGCGACCGCGCGGACCCCGCGGACCCGGTGCGCGGCCCGCTCTGCCGCCCACTTACGGGCATAGCTGTCCAGCCAGCCGTTCAACGTCGCCACTCCGTCCGAGACGGCCACCCCAATCTCGTTGGGTTGTACCTGGGCGTCCCAGGCCAGTTCCGCCAACACGTCGTGCTGGAGTTCCTCGTCGTTACGCGTCATCGAAGCCGTTGTCATCGCGGTTCCTCCCCAGATCCCTAACCTGGTCGCGATCCCACTCACCGTTGATGGTCGCGGCCTTCAGGGTGAGGGGCGTTCACCCGCAGAAGATGAACCGGGCGGGCCCTGCCGCGGCAGGGCCCGCCCGGTGCAACGTTGCTGGTCCTGCTACGACGCTTCGGCGAGCGTCACCGTTACCTGCTCTTCGGCCCCGTCTCGCTGATAGGTCAGATCGACCCGGTCACCGACTTTCCGGGCCTGGACAGCCGCGGTCAGATCATCAGCCTTGTCGATCACCTTGTCGCCGAAACGGGTGATGATGTCACCCTTCCGCAGCCCGGCCTCCTCCGCTGGAGTGCCGGGAACAACCTGGCCCACCAGTGCACCACCACCCTCCGCGGTGGTGATCTCGACGCCGAGCCGCGGGTGGCTGACCTTCTCCCCCTTCTTGAGGGCCTCCGCCACCGCCTTCGCCTTGTTGCTAGGGATCGCGAAGCCCACCCCGATGTTGCCGGTGCCCTGCCCTGCGGTGGCGATCGCCGTGTTGATCCCGATCACCTCACCCCGGGTGTTGACCAGCGCCCCGCCGGAATTGCCGGGATTGATCGGCGCATCGGTCTGCAACAGCCCGGAGATGGAGACGTTCGCCTGGGCCCGATCGTCCCCGGCCCGGATGGTGCGGTTCTTCGCGCTGATGATCCCCGCGGTGACCGAGCCCTGCAGGCCCAGCGGGCTCCCCAGCGCCAGGACGGTGTCGCCGACCCGCATCGCGTCACTGTCGCCGAAGGTGGCCACTGTCAGACCCGAGACACCCTCGGCCTTGATGACAGCCAGATCGCTGCGGGGATCGGTGCCGATGACCTTTGCCCGGGCCATCTTGCCGTTGGCAAAGACCACCTCGACCCTCGGTCCGCCCTGCGCCACCACATGGTTGTTGGTCAGGATGAATCCGTCGGGACTCAGCACCACGCCGGACCCTTCACCTGCGCCGGCGCTGATCGACACGACGCTGTCCTGCACCGCAGCGGCGATCCCGGGCAGATCGTCGCTGTTGATGATCGGTGCGGCGGTGTAGGTCGGGCCACCGGACGGCTTCAGGGCCAGCGCCGCAATCCCGCCGGCGATCCCGGAGCCGGCCATCAGCACCAGTGCGGCCGCCCCGGCCGCGACCAACTTGCCGAACCGACCCGGTCGGGGAGCGGGTTCCGCCATCGGATATCCCGGCCACACGGGTGGCGGGCCGCCAAGGTGCGGCGACGGCGCGGGCGTAGGCGTACCTCCATACGGGTACTGGTGGGCGTGCCCCGTCCAGCCCGACGACACCGGATACGGCTGTCCGGGCTGCCCCGCCCCGTACGGGGATTCGGGCTGGCCGGGCCCGTACGGGGACCGAGGACTCGGCGGGTACGGCCCAGCGGCCGGCATCGGAGCCGGGTGCGGCAGGCCGGACGAGGGCGGGAGCGATGAATCCTGCGGGGCCGCGGGCGACGTGGGGGCCGGGGCGTCGCTGATTGCTGGCGGAGCGGCGGAGCCGGGCTGCCCGAGGTCGCCGTGGCTGGTCTCCCCGGTGGATCGGTCGGGTTGACCGTCGGGAGCGGCCTCCTGCCGCGGAAGGTTCGACTCGTGCTCACTCATACTTTCCACCATGCCCGACGCCCCTGTCGCCAACCTGTAACGAGGCTGCAATTTGGCTGTGAACCGGGAGCAGCCCCGTCACTCCATTGTCTCCGATGGCACCCGCGGCAGCCGCACCCGGAAGGTTGCCCCACCCTCGGGTGTCTCCGCGACCTCAACACTGCCATGATGCGCGGCCACCAGTGCCACGACGATCGCCAGCCCCAGTCCGGTGCCGGTAATCCCGCCACGACGAGTACGGGCCGCATCGACTCGGTAGAAGCGTTCGAAGACCTGCTCGGCCTGCTCGGAGGAGAGCCCGGGTCCGGTGTCAGCGACCTCGACGACGGCCAAATTGTCGGATTCGGCACGCAGCCGCAGCGTCACCGACGCCTCGGGCGGGGTGTGGGTCAACGCGTTGGTCATCAAATTGCCGAGCACCTGCCGCAGACGCGCATCGTCGCCGAGCACCACCAACTCCCCCGCCCCCGGCTGGATCTCCAGCGTGATGTTCCGTTCCGGCGCGACCACCCGGGCCGCCTGCACCGTGTCGGAGGCGAGCACCGGCAACTCGACCGGCGCCAACTCCAACGGCCGTTCCCGGTCGAGACGGGCAAGCAGCAACAGGTCTTCGACCAGCAGGCCCATCCGGGCCGCCTCGTCCTCGATCCGGCGCACCAGCCGGGCGGCCTCCTCCGGTGTTCCGGCGGCACCCTGCCGGTAGAGCTCGGCGAAGCCGCGGACCGTCGTCAGCGGGGTACGCAGTTCGTGTGACGCGTCCGCGACGAACTGCCGCATCCGCTCCTCGGAGCGGCGGGCCCGCGCCTCGGAGGCTCGCGCCGCGAGCGCGGCGTCGCGGGCCGCTGCTTCGGCGGACCGGGCGGCCGCCTCGGAGGCGGCTCGAGCGGTGAACGCCGTCTCGATCTGGGCGAGCATGGCGTTGAGCGCGCGGGAAAGACGCCCCAGCTCGGAGGTTGGTGCGGCGGTGCCCGGTTCGGGGTCGGGTACCCGACGCGTCAGGTCACCAGCCGCGATCGCAGCGGTGGTCTGCTCGATCTGGATCAGTGGGCGCAGGCTGGTGCGTACGATCGCCGCCCCCATGGAGGCGAGGACGACCAGCACGGCTCCGCCGACGAGCACATCGATCCAGACCAGCCGGGACACCGCACTGTCGATACCGGACATCGTTTGAGCCACGAGCAGGGCTTGGCCATCCGGTCGCGAGGTGACCAGCACCCGCCACTCGGAGGAGTCGTCGTGCGCCGTCGTGGTGTAGGGGGTTCCGGCCCGGTCGAGCGCCTCCTCCTTGTCTGCAGGCAGCGTGGGGAGGGCGGAATCCGGCAGGAAGCGGTAGCGGACCACCAGCCACTGACGGTCACCACTGAAGGCGAGCACATAGTCGCTGGGCAGCACCAGCTTGTCGAGGTTGGCCTCCACCAGCTCCAAGGGGTCGGTGTCCCGCAACAGTCGAGAGGTATCGCTGAGCTGGGTATCGATCCGCGCTGTCATGTAGTAGCGGAGGGCGACGGTGCTGGCCACACCGATCACCAGCAGCGCGGCGGCGACCAGGGCCAGGACCGCGGCGACCAGCTTGACGCGGAGGGGGATACCGCGCAGGAATCCCATCATCGAGAGGTCAGCCGACCGGTTTCCGCAGCACGTAGCCGACGCCCCGCAGGGTGTGGATCAGCCGCGGCTCCACGTTGTCGATCTTGCGCCGGAGGTAGGAGATGTAGGACTCGACGATGTTGTCGTCGCCACGGAAGTCGTAGTTCCAGACATGGTCGAGGATCTGCGCCTTGGAAAGGACCCGATTGGCGTTGAGCATCAGGTACCGCAGCAGCTTGAACTCGGTCGGCGACAGCTGCACCCGCCTCCCGCCGCGGTAGACCTCGTGGGTCTCCTCATCGAGCTCCAGGTCGGCGAAGGTCAGCCGGGAGGGCAGGCGTTCGCCGGTGGCGGTGCGCCGCAGCACCGCCCGGATCCGGGCGGTCAACTCCTCCAGGCTGAACGGCTTGGTGACGTAGTCGTCGCCGCCCAGCGTCAGCCCACGGATCTTGTCCTCCGTCGCATCACGGGCGGTCAGAAACACCACCGGGGTTCGGGCGTTGCCCTCCCGCATCCGGCGGATCACCTCGAACCCGTCGAGGTCGGGCAGCATGACGTCGAGCACGACCAGGTCCGGGCGGTCTCTCTTCGCCGCGGTGATCGCAGCACCACCGCTGGTGGCCGTGGTGACCTCGAATCCTGCGAAGCGCAGGCTGGCGGAGAGGAGTTCGAGGATGTTGGGATCGTCCTCGACGACAAGCAAGCGTGCCTCGGTCTGCGGTGCTGCCATGGCTCCATCATTGACCGGCGCCCTGCGCATCGCCTGTACAACAGCTGAAATATTCCTGAGAGCCTTCTAACGCAGCAGGCGGCGCAGCCCGTCGAGCGCACCGTCGAGGACCCGGGCCGCGGTACGTAACTGGGCGTCGGAGAGGTTGGCGCGGCGGACCAGCATCCGCACCTCCTCGACGAACGCCGTCAGCCGCCGGTCGAACTCGGCGGCCGGATCCGCGGGCACGTACGGCGGCGCCTCGGCGGACATTCGGTGGGACGGCTCCCACCGGATCCGGCGGGTCTGCCGGGCCACCTCGCTGAGCTCGCGCTTGAGGTCGCGCACCGAGCCGTGCACCCCGGTCTGGATCTGGCTGCCGAGCGCCGCGAGATCCGCCACGGAGGCCTGGATGTCCGCTTCCAGGTCGGCCACCTCGTCGGCCCGTTGCCGCAGCTCAGCCTGGCCAGCCTCGGTGATCCGGTAGATCTTGCGACCGCCGGCGGCGGCGTGGGTGACCAGCCCCTCGGTCTCCATCCGCTGCAGTCGTGGATAGATGGTCCCCGCCGAGGGTGTGTAGTGGCCGAGGAACCGGTTCTCCAGCAGCCGCATCAGCTCGTAGCCGTGCTTGGGCCCGTCGTCGAGGAGTTTCAGCAGGTAGAGGCGGAGCCGCCCGTGGCTGAAGACCGTCGTCACGCCCCGGCCTCCCGATTACGCGCCGGCTCAGCGTTGACCGGCTCGTCGGTCGGCTCACTGTCGGTTGGTTCGTCGGCGACGGGTCGGGCGAGCAGGGCGATGCTGCCGGAGGTGCTGGCCGCCCGGAGTCTGCCGGTGCCGCGGCCTAGCACCCCCCGGCTGCTCTTCGACCAGCTCACGCTCTCGGCCGTGTCGAGCTGGGTGAAAGCGCTGGTGATCCGGCCGGAGGTGGTCTTCAGGTCCACCGTGAGGTCGCTGTCCTCACGCACCCGGACGGTGATCCCGCCGGAGGTGGTACCGAGCTGGATCTCGCTGTCCCGCGGGTTGTCGACATCGCAGGTGATCGCCCCCGAGACGGTGGTGGCGTGGACCCGCTCCGCCGCACTGTCGGCCACGATCAACTCTCCGGAGATCGTCTCCAGGGTGAGCTCACCGTCGCCCCCGAGTGCTTCCACCGGGCCGGAGACGAGCTTGGCTCGGGTCCGGCCCCGCAGGCCGAGGAGGGTGACCTGGCCGGAGGTGACCTCGACGTCGGTGGTTGCGCGCAGGCCGGAGGCGATGACCGGGCCGGAGATCAGGCGCAGCTGGACCCGCGCATCCGGCGGGACGGCGAGGGAGACCTCGGCTCGGAAGCGGCGGCCGAGTTGCCCCAGCCACCACCAGAGGCCGGGCCACCGCCGGATGCGCTGATGGCGTACGGAGAGGTGGCCGTCGCGGTGCTCCACCACAAGCGGAGCACGGCTGATCCGGGTCACCTCGACGCGGGTGGGCCCGTCCGCGCCGATCACGTTGAGCCGGCCGGCGACCAGATGGACGTCGAGCCGTTCGACCGGTTGGTCGAGGGTGAGTTTTTGCGGACTGTCGATGATCCGGTGGGTCATGGCGCGCCTCCTCGTCCGACCGGCGGTGGGATCCGACCGCCGAAACGATGTATCGCGTGTCAGCATAGACGCGATACATCGCGATATCCAGGGGTGGTCGGCGGAAGGCACCAGCCGGCTATCGTCGCGACGACAGCGCGACGGTCCGGCGGCCATGGAGAGGCAGCATGATGATCATCGAGTCACGGTTCAACGGGCCGGCCGATTCCGGCAACGGCGGCTACAGTGCGGGCGTCTTCGCCGCCGCCCTGATCGGTGCCGGGGCCGCCGAGGTGACCCTGCGCCAGCCGCCCCCGTTGGACGTGCCCCTCACCGCCGGCAAGGACGCCGCAGGCCACGCGGAGGTGCGCGCCCCGGACGGCAGGCTGGTGTCGCAGGTCATCCCCGCCGAGCCGTTCACCGCGACGGTCGCCGCGGTGCCATGGGACGAGGCGGTGCAGGCGTCGAAGTCGTATGCCGGCTTCACCGACCACCCGTTCCCCACCTGCTACGTCTGCGCTCCTGGCCGCGGCGACGGGCTGCAGATCTTCCCCGGCCGACTGCCGGACGGGCGGACCGCCGCTCCCTTCACGCCACCGGCGCAGGTCACCCCGGCGATGGTCTGGGCGGCCCTGGACTGCCCTGGTGGCTGGGCGATCATCGCGCCCGGCCGGCCGTACGTGCTCGGGCGGATGGCTACGCAGGTGTCGGCCCTGCCGGAGACCGGCGACCGGTGCGTGGTCATGGGCGAAATGATGCAGACCGAAGGGCGCAAAGCACTGGTCCACTCAACCCTCTACGGCCCCTCCGGCGACGCGCTGGCGTACGCCCGCGCCACCTGGATCGCAATCTAAAAGAATTAGGGCAGTCCTACGACCACAAGTCTGACGATCTAGACGAGTTACGGCTGCGGAAGAGCCATAACTCGTCTAGATCACGAAAGCGGGCGCGGGCGGGGATGGCTTCTCCGGGTCGTGCCTCAGCAGGATCACCTCCTGCCTGAGGAGGAGATACGAATCGGTGATGAGCCGGATTGAATCGGTTGACAGCAGGAGTCACGCTGGGCAGCGGCGCCGCCGACATGGTGGCGCCTCTGCACGGGAGGAGAGAGATGTCCAACGGGCAACCAAGCCCCGCGGCGGGTAGCGGCCAGATCGTCGTCTCCGGCCTGGTCAAGCAGTATCGCAGTGTCCGGGCGGTGGACAATCTGTCATTCACCGTCGAACCCGGCCGGGTCACCGGCTTCCTCGGGCCGAACGGCGCCGGGAAGACCACCACCCTGCGCATGCTGCTCAACCTGGTCACACCCACCTCGGGCACCGCCACCATCGATGGCCAGCGGTACGCGGACCTGTCCGAGCCGCTGCGGCACGTCGGGGCGGTGCTGGAGGCGTCCAGCGCACACAAGGGGCGGACCGGAATCAACCACCTGCGGGTGATCTGCGCGGCGGCGGGACTGCCGAAGCAGCGGGCCGACGAGGTGCTGGACATGGTCGGCCTCACCCCGGCGGCGAAGCGCAAATTCAACGGCTACTCCCTGGGGATGAAACAGCGGCTCGGTATCGCCGCAGCGATGCTGGGCAATCCCCGGATTCTGCTGCTCGACGAGCCTGCCAACGGGCTCGACCCTGAAGGCATCCGCTGGATGCGCGGGTTCCTGAAGGGGCTCGCCGCGCAGGGGCGCACGGTGCTCGTCTCCAGCCACCTCCTCTCGGAGATGCAACTGCTCGCCGACGACGTGGTGATCATCGCTGCCGGGAGGCTGGTCCGCCAGGGCCCGGTCGACCAGGTGATCGGGGAGATGTCGCAGGTTGCCCGGGTACGGGTCACCACCCCGCACGCCGACCAACTCGTCAAGGCCCTGGAGGCCCAGTCGGCGACGGTGGAGCGGGGCGCTGACGGGGTCCTGCTGATCAGCGGGGTCGACGCTCCGACCGTGGGTCGAGCGGCGCTGACCGCCGGTGTGGAGCTACACGAACTGGCCGCCGAACGCCCTGACCTCGAAGGGGTCTTCCTCGAACTGACGTCCGGAAAGGCGGGCATCCGATGAGACTCCTCCGCAGCGAGCTGCTGAAGATCCGTACCACGAACACGTGGTGGGTGTTCGGTCTCATCACGCTCCCGTTGTGGGCGATCACGCTCTTCTTCAACTACATCCAATCGGAGTTCTACCGGGATGCGACCATTCCGGAAGGGGTTTCCCCGGAGGACGCCGAGGTGCTGCGGGCCGCAAACGACGTCTCCTACATCGCGGCCAACCTGTACACCAACGGCCAGTTCTTCGGCGTGCTGATCGTCATGCTGGTCGGCGTGATCGTGGTCACCAACGAGTTCTTCCACCAGACCGCTACGACGACGTTCCTCACCACCCCCCGGCGCACCGCGGTCATCCTGGCCAAGCTGGCCGCTGCGGCTACCCTCGGCGTGCTCTTCTGGCTCTTCACCACGGTGCTCAACCTGTTGGTCGGGCCGCTCATCCTGACCAGCCTGGATTTGGGCACCCAACTCGGCGATGGAGCGATCTGGCGGGCCGTCGCGCTGAACGGGCTCGCCTACCTGCTCTGGGCGATCTTCGGCGTCGGGTTCGGCGTACTGATCCGCAGCCAGATCGGGGCCACCGTCACCGCGATCGTGCTCTACTTCGCCGGGTTCATCGGAGCGGCGATCTTCTTCAGCACGCTCGCCAGCCGCTTTGGGGACTGGATCAATGATCTGCAGCTCTTTGTCCCCTCTATGGCGTCGCAGCTCATGGTGGCGGGAATTGAACTGCCGGGCTATCCGCCACGGTGGGCCGGCGCCGTGGTTCTGATCGGGTACGGGCTGGTGACCGGCGTGATCGGCACCCTGATTGTCCGTAAGCGCGATATCTCCTGACCGGCATTGTGGGGGGCGCCGCAGAGCTCACCGCGCTGTGGCGCCCCTCATGCCGGTAAACGCGAGGCGGGGGTGGCGGCGGTTCGGGTGCAGGTAGCCTTAAGTACGTCTTAGGACTCCGCCCCAAGATGGCGGCAAAAACTGCGTGAAAGAGGCGAATACCGGCCGTGTCGACCCAGCAGACTTCGCAGGACAACCCGCTGGCGGGCTTCGGTCCAAACGAGTGGATCGTTGAAGAGATGTACCAGCGGTATCAGACCGATCCCGCCAGTGTCGATCCTGCCTGGCACGACTTCTTTGCCGACTACCGTCCGGGAGTCGAGACCGGCAAGACCACCGCCGCCCCAGCCAAGGCGGCCGGAAAAACCCCCGCCGCCGCACCGGCAGCGCCGCGTGCCGAGGCCGCGCCAGCAGCGCCCGCCCCGCAACCCGCACCCGCACCCGCGCCGCAAGCCGCGCCCGCACCACAAGCGGCTGCCGAGCGGGCCGCCGTCGCGGCCAACGGCGCCGCCCCGGTCATGGGGGCCCCCACGGTGGACGGCGCGAAGCCGGTCCCGATCCGCGGCGTCGCCGCGAGGATCGCGCAGAACATGGACCTGTCGTTGTCCGTCCCGACCGCGACCAGCGTCCGCGCGATCCCGGCCAAGCTGCTGGTGGACAACCGCATCGTGATCAACAATCACTTGACGCGGGGACGCGGCGGCAAGGTCAGTTTCACCCACCTCATCGGGTACGCCATGGTCAAGGCCCTGGCCAAGCGCCCGGAGATGAACAACTCCTACACGACGCAGGACGGCAAGCCGGCGGTGCTCAAGCCCGAGCACGTCAACCTCGGCATCGCCATCGACCTGCCCAGGCCGGACGGCTCCCGCAGCCTCGTGGTCCCCTCGATCAAGGGCTGCGAGCAGATGGACTTCCGGCAGTTCTGGCAGGCCTACGAGGACGTGATCCGGCGGGCCCGGCGCAACGAACTCACCATGGACGACTACACCGGCACCACGATCACGCTCACCAACCCGGGCGGCATCGGCACGGTGCACTCCCAGCCGCGGCTGATGGTCGGCCAAGGCACCATCATCGGTGTCGGCGCGATGGAGCACCCGGCCCCGTACGCGGGAATGTCCGAGGATGCCCTCGCCGATCTGGCGATCAGCAAGATCATCACGCTGACCAGCACCTATGACCACCGGATCATTCAGGGTGCCCAGTCCGGCGAGTTCCTGAAGGCCATGCACGAGCTGATCCTCGGCGAGGACGGCTTCTACGACGAGATCTTCATGTCGCTGCGCATCCCGTACGAGCCGGTGCGCTGGATGCGGGACGTCGCGGTCACCGACGAGGGCCAGATCGACAAGACCGCCCGGGTGATCGAACTGATCCACGCCTACCGGGTGCGCGGGCACCTGATGGCTGACACCGATCCGCTCGAGTTCGAGATCCGGCGGCACCCGGACCTCGACGTTCTGCAGCACAGCCTGACGCTCTGGGACCTGGACCGGACCTTCCCGGTCGGCGGCTTCGCCGGGCAGCAGAAGATGAAGCTGCGCGACATCCTCGGCGTGCTGCGCGACTCTTACTGCCGGCGCATCGGCGTGGAGTACATGCACATCCAGGATCCGGAGGAGCGGCGCTGG
>DASULK010000193.1:0-19844 GCA_036278255.1 Micromonospora sp. | reverse complement strand
CTAGTCAGCGGCGACGTGCTGGACAGCACCGGCAGCTTGGCGCAGCACTCCGGCACCGTCTTCTATGCGTCCATGGTCTACGCCGGGGTGCTGTTCCTGTGGCCCCGCATGAGCTCGCTCCTGGCTGGCGGGATCGCGGTCGGCTTCTGCTGGGCCGTGGAGTTGTTTCAACTGACCGGCGTCCCGGCAGCCCTCTCGGCCCGTAGCCTGCTGGCCCGGATGGCACTGGGCGTGCAGTTCGACTGGATGGACATGGCCTGGTATCCGGTCGGTGTGGTGCCGCTGGCTGCGCTGCACGGTCTGCTGATCATCCGAGCCCAACTCCGTCTGCGACTGCGGAAGTAACCGACGCAGCGGGGGAGATCAGGCGACGCTGGACGTTCGGTCTAGATTCCGTGGTCGGCTTTGCGGGACCGTCTGTGCTTCCAGGTGTAGATGAGGGCTGCCAGACCGAGGAGCGCGAGTGCGCCGGCGATGGTTGCGCGTGTGGCCAGTGCGCGTTCGACGGCGGCGATGTCTGCCGCCTCCGCCGATGGTGGCGACCTGCCGATAGTGGAGGTGGTTGTGGTGCGGCGCCGAGCAGATGCGCTGGCGGCGGCGCTGGCCGTGGGGATCGGATTGGGTGCGCTGCCCCGCCCCGGCGAAGCTCATCCTGCCTCTGGCGATCGCTATCGTCGGCGTTGGCTAGCCCGGTCGGCGCTCTTGTGCACTCGTGCGGTGCGGTCGATGAGGTCGCGCAGCGCGCTTCGGTCGACGTCGTCGAGCCGTTTGAGGTAAAGGCATCCCTTCCCGGTCCTGTATGGACCGAGGCGGGCGGCCACCGACGCGTGCCGTTCCGCGAACCCACCCACGAGGTAGACGACGAGGTGCTGCTTACGGGGCGAGAAACCCACCAGCGGCCAGTCGCCCGTACGCCCGCTCTCATAGGTGTAGCGGTTGGCGTCGGTCGGGATCGTCGCCGGTTGCTTCACTGTGGCCATGAAGCGACGTTCTCACGCGAGTCCGCGGCTAGGTGCTCGACGTCAGTGGACGCAGCACGCAGAACTCGTTGCCGGCGGGGTCGGCCATCACGACCCAGCTCACGTCAGGCCTCTGCCCGACATCAACGCGGCGTGCACCGAGCCCTTCCAGCCGAGCCACCTCCGCGGCCTGATCGTCCGGCCGCAGGTCGAGGTGTAGGCGGTTCTTGACAGCTTTCTCTTCGGGGACACGCAGGAACAGCAGGTCCGGCACGACCCCGTCCTCTGCGCTCCCGGCCGGTGGCTCGAGCACCACCTCGTTGTCGTGCTCGTAGGTACGACGCCAGCCCAGCGCGGCCTGCCAGAAGGTTGCCGACTCATCCGGGTCGGGGGTGTCGACGCAGAGACATTGAATGCGAAGGTTCATGGCATCAGCTTCTCGCCGGCAGCCCGTACCGGTCCACCGATATTTAGGCCAGGGTGGGGAACTGGGGGTCGTCAACCCGCCGCATTCCTGTGCATCCGTTCGTCGAAAAAGTCCGAAGAGCGGCGGTGTACTGCCGGATACAGGTCGCCTCGCCAGGCGTATTTGCGTTTGCGGCGGGTCGGTGTGCAGACCTAGGGTCGTCATGTGTGAACAGAGTCATCGAGGCGCTCGTGCCCGCACGGCTCGGGTCCGCCTACCGCTGGTTGCTGGCCTCGTCGTGGACGACGAACCTCGGTGACGGTATCGCTCTCGCAGCCGGTCCGTTGCTGATCGCTTCGTTGACGGACGACGTGTTCCTGGTCTCGTTGGCAGCCTTGCTCGCGTGGGCGCCGCCACTGATGTTCAGCCTCTACGCCGGCGTACTTTCCGATCGGCTCAACCGCCGATCGATCATGCTTGTCGCCAATGCTGCCCGGCTGGCGGTCCTGGCGGTCATGGCCGTCACACTCTTCGCCGGCAAACTCTCCGTCGTCGGTGCGCTGGCGGCGTTGGGCCTGTTCGCGGCCGCCGAGGTTTTCGCCGACAACACCTCGGCGACGCTTGCTCCGATGCTGGTGCACCGCGATGATCTGGCGCTCGCCAATGCCCGTCTGCAGAGCGGGTTCATCACCCTCAACCAGTTGGCCGGACCTCCGATCGGTGCAGCGCTCTTCGCCGCCGGAAGCGTCTGGCCGTTCGCCACCCAGGCCGTGCTGATCGGCGCGGCACTGCTCCTGATATCCCGGATCAGGTTGCCGGTCCAGAGCCGCGACCAGAGCGACCGGCCGGGCAGCGTACGGCGAGACATCACCGAGGGCTTCCGCTGGACTGTGCGGAACGCGGCTGTCCGTACGCTCTCCCTGACAATTTTGATCTTTAACATCACCTTCGGCGCGGCCTGGTCGGTACTCGTGCTCTACGCCCAACACCGGCTCGGTCTCGGCGCCGTCGGGTTCGGTCTGCTTACGACGGTCTCCGCGGTCGGTGGCCTGCTCGGCACGGCACTATACGGGTGGATCACCCGGCGGGTGAGTTTGGGCAATGTGATGCGGGTGGGGCTGATCATCGAAACCGTGACCCATCTCGGCCTTGCCATCACCACCTCGGCGTGGCTGGCTTCGCTGATCTTCTTCGTCTTCGGCGCCCATGCGTTCATTTGGGGGACTACCTCCGTGACGGTGCGGCAGCGCGCGGTCCCCACCCACCTTCAAGGCCGGGTCCGCAGCATCCACACGATCAGCGTTTTCGGTGGTCTGGTCGCCGGTTCAGCCATCGGAGGCCGTCTGGCCACCCACTTCGGTGTGACCGCACCGTTCTGGTTCGCTTTCTTCGGCTCGGCGCTCTTCGTGGTTCTGCTCTGGCGCCAGCTGACCCACATCGCCCACTCCGACGAGCAGGTCAGCAGCAGACCGTCCCCAACTGCCGAGGGCGTGCTTTCAGAGCGTTGAGCCGCGAACTTCGCGTTGTCGTGGTTCGGTGACGACCTTCCCACGAGGCAGTCTGGAGAGAGAGTCGCAGCTGCTGGTGCCATAGCAGAGGTCGATAATTTGTTGATCGCCACGGCAAAGTTCGGGATTCTTGCCCGGTGGATTTCACCGACGCAGACACCGCTGCCCTCTACGATCTGCTGAACCCGTGGGATGGAACCCGGTGGCCTAGCGACGCCTTCTACACGGAGCTGGTCATGGCCGCGGATTCAGTGCTCGACGTCGGCTGCGGAACCGGTTCGATGCTGAAACAGGCCCGCGAGCTCGGACACCCTGGGCGACTGGTTGGCGTCGATCCGGACGTCGCAGCATTGGCACGGGCCCGGCGTAGGGTCGATATCGAATGGGTCGAGGGCGTGGCCGCCGACATCGCCTGGAAGCAGGAGTTCGAGCTGGCCACGATGACGAGTCATGCGTTCCAGTGCTTCATTGAGGACGACGAAGTGAGAGCCTCGTTGGCCGCGATCCGAAAAGCGCTGCGCGATGGTGGCCGGTTCGCTTTCGAGACCCGGCACCCGCAGGCCCGGGCCTGGGTGGAGTGGCATGGTGCAGAGCCCGCCGAGGTTGTTGACGGGACCGGGCATCTCCTGCGGCAATCGCATGTCGTCGAGTCGGTCGTTGACGGAGTCGTGACGCTGATCGAGACCACGACCGATGCCGACGGGGCGGTCCTACGCGTGGATCGGGGCAGGCTGCGCTTCCTCGATGTGGAGTGGTTGAATGCCTTCCTGGTCGAGGCCGGCTTCGCGATCGAGGCCCAGTACGGGGACTGGCGGCGCGGCCCGATCACGGACGAGAGCCACGAGATCATCACGATCGCCCGGGTACGCACACCAGAATCGTCGGCTGGTTGACATCACGCCGGCCGTGGTAGCTGAACGAGTCCGTTCTGGATGGGTTGCGCCTGGTCACCGGACCGGCAAGGATCGCAGCGTGATGTCCCCGACTACCGGCACACTTCACCATGTCGAGGTCTGGGTACCTGACCTGCAACGCGCGATCACCAGTTGGGGGTGGTTGCTCCAGCAACTCGGGTACTCCGAGTTTCAGAGTTGGCCTGATGGCCGCAGTTGGCGGTTGGGCCCGACCTACATTGTGGTGGAGCAGTCACCCGCCCTTGGCGCATCCGTCCACGACCGGTTTAGGTCAGGGTTGAACCATCTGGCCTTTCACGTCGACCGGGTTGAGATGGTAGACGCATTGACCGTGCAGGCCCCTCAGTACGGCTGGACGTTGCTGTTCCCCGAACGCCACCCGTACGCCGGCGGTGAGAACCACTACGCGGCCTACCTGGAAGACGCCGATGGATTTGAAGTCGAACTCGTCGCCTCCATCACGCCCGGTCCATGAGATAACAACAGCGGCTTCGGTCGAACGCTGGCGGCTGCTCAGGCCGCGGAGTGTAGCCGGGCGTCGAGGTCGGGGACGAACCACACGTGCTCGGCTCGGTTTGACTCATGAACGACATCCCTGGGCGGGCAGACTGTTGCCGCTGTCGGCCTTATTGCTCCGCGTCATCCCCATTCACGGCGGGGCTCAGTAGGTTCGCGTCTTTCCCGGACCGGCTCGGCCTCCACCGTTTCGACCCACTCCGCTGGCGGGATGCGCTCGGGCAGGTGCCCGAATCTCTCATGACGCACGTGGCCGCACTCGTCATCGGCCGAGTCATCCGTCGGTACGTGGTCCTTACGCATCGGAGCCCCCTTCCCACGGGCGGCGTTGCCAGCTCCGCCCTGGGCCGTGCTGCTGCCACTTCAAGGCTAATGCTGCCGCGCGGAGCGGCATGTCTTCCGGTTTGGATTCGGGCAGGACGGGTAGCCGGCAGCGTTCGATGATGCGGTAACCGCGGGACTGCTGTGCGTCGTGAAGTTTGTGTACGAGAAGGTGGTTGTGATGGCGAAGCGCAACGATGGTAAGCGGCAATCGAGTAAACGCGGCGCCGCGGAGGAGCGGAGCCAGGCGCCACTGACGCCCACGGAGGTCAAGGCGAGTCAGCGGCCGCCGAGCCAGCCGGAAATGGCTAAACCGGACCTGGTGACCGAGGATTCGGCAGGAATGGCTGGCGGAGCCTCCGGTAGCAGCGGCGGCGGATCCGGCACGCCCGGCCATCCCGACCACCGGTAGCGCTTTCGGCTAGCCGATCACCCGATGCCGGGCTGCCGTAAATGCCTTTAACTTGAGCCTGTGTCCGGGTGCTGTATCACCCGGAATTTACAGGCTGAAGGCGCGGCGATGAGGTTCGGCGTACTTGGACCGCTCACCATCCAGGTTGACGGCGTACCCAAACCGGTTGGACCGCCCAAGCAGCGGGCCCTGCTCGCCGCTCTCCTGGTCTCGCCCGGCCATACCCTGTCGGCGCGGATACTCGTGGACGAACTCTGGCCGGAGCAGGCCCCGGCAACCGCGGGCGCCGCCCTGCAGGTGTACATCGCCGGCCTCCGGAAAACCCTCGGTGAACAGCTGCGAACCCTGGAGACCGGCTACCTTTTGGCAGCCACGCCCGACGAGGTCGACGCCGGGCAGTTCGAGGCACTCCTGTCCCAGGCCCGTGCCGTACGGGACCACGATCCAGCCACGGCGGCCCGCCTGCTCGGCAGCGCGCTGGCGCTGTGGCGCGGCTCGCCCTTCGATGGTGTCTCCGCCGGGCCCCGCGTCACCGCCGCCGCCACCCGGCTGGCGGAGCTGCACCTCGCCGCCCGCGAAGCCTTCGCCGAACTGCAGCTCACGCTTGGCCACCACCGGGAAATCGTCGCAGACCTCTCGGCCTGGGTGCTTGAGCATCCGCTCGCCGAACACCTGGTCGTCAGCCTCATGCTCGCCCTGCACCGCAGCGGCCGCAGCGTCGAAGCCATCGATGCGTACGACAAGCTCCGCGTCCGGCAGCAGCAGGCCGGCGGCGGCCCCAGCCCCGACGGACCTGCCGCCCTGCTCGCCGCCGCCATCGCCCGTCGCGACCCGACCCTCGACGAGGTGCACCCCCACCTGCCCGCCGCGGCGAACCGTTTCATCGGGCGCCGCCGGGAACTGGACCGGGCCGCCCGGCTCCTCGGCGGCTGCCGGATCCTCACCATCGTCGGCACCGGCGGCAGCGGCAAAACGCGTCTCGCCATCGAACTCGCCCGGGAACTCGCCGCCGAATATCCCGATGGGGTGCGGCTGGTCGAGTTGGCCGGCCATCCGCCCGCCAGCTCCGACGACGCGGCCACCGCACTCACCGCCGGGCTCGCCGCGGCCCTACGGGTACGGGAAACCGCTGGACAGTCCACCTTCGACGCCCTCGTCGCCACGCTCGGGCAGCGTCGGATGCTCCTGCTCGTCGACAACTGCGAGCACGTCCGTGCCGCCGTCGTCCCCGCCCTGACCCAGCTGATAGCCGCCTGCCCCCGCATCCGAGTCGTCGCCACCAGCCGGGAGCCGCTCGGCCTCGACGCCGAGACGGTACTGCCGGTCGGGGGTCTCGACATCGGTGCCACCGGCGATCCGACCCGGGCCCGCTTCAGCGATGCGGTGCGGCTCCTCGCCGACCGGCTGGGGCGCGCCCGCGGCGGGACACCCCTCGACGCGGAGGAGGAGAACCTCGCCGTCGAACTCTGCCGACGACTCGACGGACTGCCCCTCGCCATCGAACTCGCCGCCGCCCGCCTGCGCAGCCTGACCCTGCCAGACGTCCTGGCCCGACTTGACCGCCGCCTGGATTTGCTTGCCGGACGCTCCCCGGTGGCCCGCCACCGCACCATGCGCGCCGCCATCGACTGGAGCTACGACCAACTCCACCCCACCGAGCAGACCCTGCTGCAGCGGTTGAGCGTCTTCGTCGGGGACTTCCGCCTCGCCGCCGCCGAAACGGTCGGCGCAGACCCCGACCGCGACCGGCCCCGCGAGCCCGCCGACGTCCTCGATCTGCTCATCCGCCTCGTTGACCGCTCGCTGGTGTCGCGCCACACCGGCGGGGAGCACCCGTACCGGCTCATCGAAACCATCCAGGAGTACGCCCGCGACAAGCTCGGCCACGAGGAGGAGTACGCCGCCGCCCGCCGACGGCACGCCGAGTGGCACGCCCAACTGGTCGCCGCGGCGCCGCCGATGGAAGGGCCGGCGCACGCGGCCTGGCTTGAACAGACCCGACGCCAGTACGACAACATCCGTGCCGCCCTCGCCTGGACCCTCAGCGACGGCAAGGACCCGCAGCTCGGGCTCGCCATCGCCACCGACATGTGGTGGTACTGGTGGGTGGCCGGACAGATGGGGGAGGGCCTGGCCTGGCTCAACCAGGCACTCGCCGCCACCAGCGCCGAACCCTCCGCGCCCCGCGGCCGCGCGTTACGCGCCGCCGCCGCCCTCGCCCGCAACAGCGGCGACCTGCGCCAGGCCCGCAGCCTCGGCGAGCAGGCGCTGCAGACGCTCCGCGACATCGGCGATAATCCCGGCGTCCTCACCGCCCTCAACAACCTCTGCATCACCGCCCAAGGCGAGCAGGACTACGCGGCGTCCCTGGCGTACGGGCGGGAGGCGATCCTCCTGGCCGAGCAGTACGGACCGCAACGGCTGCTCGCCGCTGTACTCAACAACACCGCCGGTACGCTGCGCTGCCTCGACCGGCTTGACGAGGCGACGGACATGTTCGAGCGCGGGCTGGAACTGTTCCGTGGTCTCGCGGACCGACGGGGGGAGGCCGCCGCGTTGACCAACCTGGCCGTGGTGGCACGCCGGCGCAACGAGTGGGCCGAGGCCCGCCGGCTGGGCCGGAAGTTCCTCAGCCTGTACCGGGAGTTGGGGATCGTGGAGGGGCAACTCGACGGCGTCGAGGCTCTGGCCCACGTGGCGGCCGTTGCCGGAAACCATGCCGAAGCGCTGCGGCTGCTGCTGGTCGCCGCCCGCGAACGCCAACGCCTCGGCGCGCCGCTCTTCACCCCCGATGAGATCGCCGAACGCGACCGGGCCGAGGCGCTGGCCCGCGCCGGCCTGAACACCGCCGACACGGAGACGGTCGCCGCCCGCGCTGCTCGCGACGACTTCACCGGCATCGTGGCGTCGCTGCTCGCCGGCAGCTCTTAAGCGTTTCTTTGGTCGCAGCCGGCAAGCTCTCGGCGTGTCCGTACGTCGAAGGGCCGTCGCGGCCTTGGCCATGATGGCTGCCCTGGCGCTGCCGCTCGCCGCCTGCAGCGATAAGGCGCCGGAGCGGCCGGCGCCAGCAACGACGCCAAGCCCGACCGCTCAGGCGCTGCCGGTCATCTGCACACCGGCCGGGCCGACCACGATCGGTGGGGCGAAGAACATCAACCCGTACGCCGCACCGGGGGCGCGGCAGGTCCCGGGGCCGGACATGACCGACGTGCCGATCCCGGCCGAACCCGTCGCCGTGCTGATGGAACGGCCCCCCGACCCCGACGCCAACGTGGCGGCGCGGCAACCGGACGGCAAGCCGGCCGGGCCGGTGCCCTCCGGACCCGCACCCCAGCTGGAGGATCCCGCCTGCGAGCAGCCCGCCACCGTGGGGGAGGCGCCGTGACCGCCCGCATGGCCCACCTGAGCCGCCTCCTCTCCGCAGGGCTCGCCGCCGTACTCGTAATCTCCGGCTGCACCGGCGAGCGCTCCGACGGGGACGACAAGCCACCGGCGCAGGATGCGCTGGTGCTGGCCCCCGGACAGACCCGGCACCACGTCGGCACGAGTTTCCAGTACGGACAGTTCCTCGCCACCGTCGGCGACAGCGTGTACGACGAAAACACCAAAAAGTTTTATCTGGCGGTGCGTTTCCAGAATATCGGTGACGGGTGGGCCGAACCGTACGTGCCCGCCCACCTCACCACCGCCAGCGTCCCGAGCATCACCCTGAATCCGGACGAGTTCCGTCGGGTGCCGCCGCTGGTGGTGCAGACGGTCACCTACGTCGGCGATTCCGTTGAAACCGACCCGACCCCGGACGGCCGGGTCACCTTCGGACCGCCGGACCGCGACCAGCCGGTGATCGCACTGGACCCGGCCCAGGAGTCCACCCTGTTCCTGTCCCGGCCGCAAGAGCTCAACGGCTGGCTGCAGATCGGCAAGTACGCGGTGAATGTACGTCGCGCCCGGGTGCTGGCCGGGCAGCTGTCCAACAACCAGCAGGCCGAGGCGGGCCAGCGCATCCTGCGCCTGGACTTCGACGTCTACTGCAACCGCTACGACCCGGTCGGCGGCTTCTTCCCCGCCGAGCATCTCATCCTCGCCGCCCCGGGTGGCGACCAACCGCAGGAGACCATCGGAGCCAGCGAAGGCTTCGCCCCACGGAGCTGGACCGTCTCGACCGGCAACTGGGTCGAGTTCGTCGTACCGGCCGACTACGCGGGCACGTACACGCTACTGCTCTCCAGCGTCAACACCGGCGGGTTCACCCTCCACCCGGAGTTGATCGAACGGGTGGCGTTGCCGATCACACTCGAAGACGGCGAACCTGAGCCGGTTGCCAAGGCTGACCCGGCGCTGCCCCGCCTGCCCACCCCCGCACCCACGGCCAGTTCGCAGCCGTCACCGGCCGAGCCCGAGCCCCTCGACGTCGACCTCAAGTCCGGCGCCATGAACGTGCCCGGGTTCACCTACACCCCGACCCGGCTGCATTACGACCCGGCGGCGCAGACCGCGGTCGTGGAAGGTGACGCCGTCTACATCGAGTCGGACAACTCCACCGGCGACGGGCTCCTCGACACGCCCCCGCAGTTCGGATTCAACGCGAACCTGGTCAGCCGCGGGCGCCTCTACAACGGCAGCATCACCGGCAACAGCGTGGTGGCCCGCCAGGGCAGCACGCCCATCACGATCACTTTCCTGAGCGTCACCGAACTCGATCCCGCCGACCTCGGCCTGGTCATCGGCACCGGGACCGGCCCGGCCGCGACGCTGCCGCTCGGGCCGCGGTCACCGGTGATCGCCGACCCGCCGCCGATCTCCGGTGGAGCCGTCAGCGCACCGCAGGTCACCGCCGGCGACTGGAGCATCCAGCTCCTCTCCTACCGGGTTGGCCACCTGCATCAGGTCCGAAGGATACGACCCGGGCAGCGCGAACTGGAACTGAAGTTGAAGGTGTCGGCCTCGGCGAGCGCCAAAGCCAAAGGCCTCGGCCTGATCTTCCGCCCCGCCGGGCAGGTGTTCCTGCTCAGCTCCGGCGGGTACCTGACCCAGGCGCTCGCCGACGGCGGCATCGGCGACTTCGAACCGGGCCAGACCCACGTTCTGACCGTCACCTTCGCGGTCCCCGACGCCTTCACCCCCGGCCTGCTCGGCGTGACCGTTCGCGGCGGGGACGAGATCACGGACATCTTCACCAACTCGTTTGCCGAGGTGACCTTCCCCGCGGAACTCGCCCCGTCGACCTCGGATCCTGACCTCGCCGACCTGACTGGAGACCAGTCGTGAACCGCAGCGAATTTTTGGCGACAGTACGCCGACTCACCGCCACCACCACGGTGGTACTGGTCGCGGTCGCCGCCTCGGTCGCCTGCACCTCCGACAAGGAACGCGAGGCCGAGGCCATCCGACGCTACGGGCACGCCCCTACCCGCGACCCGAACCTCACCCTGCAGCCGGACGTGGTCCTCATCGACGGCGGCCCGAAATCCATCGTCTCCGCCTCCGGCGACGGGCTCACCTGGACGATCGACGGATCGGCCAGCGGGGTGAAGGAGTTGAAGCCGGGCAAGGTGATGTTCGCCAGCGCCTACGCCGTCGGCCGGGTTGTCAAGGTGTCCCGATCGAAGGGCAACGCAGTGGTGACCCTCGCCCCGGTGCAGATCACTGACGTGATCCGGGACGGCCACCTGAAATTGGATCAGAAGCTGGACTTCGGCTCCTGGTCGATGCAGGAGATCCCGGACCACCCGGCGGCGGTGACGGATCCGGGGCGGCAGACCTCGGACGACCCTGCACCCGGGTCGTCTGGCCCGTCGGCGCCGACCCCCGGCGCGGCGACCGAGAGCCCGACCGACCCCCCGGCAGGGTCTCCGACGGACTCCCCGCCGGGCTCTGCGACGGAGTCCCCGGAAGCCACCTCCGGGGGGAGCGCGACGACGATGGCAGCCGGTGTCCCGATCACCTTGAAAGCTCCCCGCTTCACCCTGGTCGGGAACCAGCACGCCATCGACCTACCCAAACCGGGCCCGGCGGGGGACAGTTCCGTCAGCGTCGGCTCCTGGAGCATCACCCCGAAGATCGACGGCCGCAATCTCGGCTTCGATGCCGCCTACAGCCCTGGCGGACTCAAATTGTTCCTGAAATTCCGGGCGGCCCTCGCTGACACCAAAATGACGGCGAGCCTACCGATCTCGGCCGGAAAGATCAGCCCCCAGGCATCGGTCCTGATTGACGGAATCAAGTCGGTCAGCGTCGACCTCGAAGGGGGCAGCGAGAACGGGCTGCTCGACAACCAGAGGTTCCGGATCGAGGTGCCGGTCACCGTCGCCCAGCAGGTGGTTCCCATCTACGGCATCCCGACCACGGTGAAGGTCGATTTCAGGTTGCACGTCCAGACGGCGTTCTCGGCCAAAAACTCGACGATCAGCGGCTCCGGGGCATGGGAACTCAGCGGCCAGATCGGCAGCGTGGGCGGCAAGGCACCCCAGGCCACCATGGTTTCGGTGATCCACAGCCTCACCGACTCCATCCAGGGCATCTCCGTCGGAGTGAACGGCCTGGTCTTCGGCGCCGCGCTCAAGATCACCTGGGGGCTGGGCACACCGCTGGCCATCGCCGGCCCCTACGGCAAGCTGGTGGTCTCGGTCGGTATCACCAACGGCTCCGACCTCGGCATCGTCAAGTGCCGCGGTGCGACACTCAAAATCGTCGGATCCGCGGGCATGGAAGCCGACATCGCCAAACCTGTGCAGAACGCGCTGAACAAGCTCTTCGGGGCACCGGTGAAGAGCGCCGACGCTCCCCTTGCTTCCGTCGACATCTTCTCTGCATCCAGAGTGGTCCCCGATAGGCCGATCTGCCGCGGCTGATACCCCGGGTCGTCAGGTCGCGGTGAGATCCCGCCGCCGGAAACCGGCCAGGCCGGCGGCGACCAGCACCGCGGCCAGCAGCATGAGAATCGCCAATGGTATGGCGGTGAAGTCCTCGGCCGGCATCCGTGGGATGTGCATGTAGGGGGAGAGGTTCAGCATCCACTGCGGCAGGTCGAGGAGACCCCCGAAATAGATCATCAGAACGGCCCAGATCAGCAGCGCCCAGGCCAGCCCGATCGCACGGGGGAGCAGCCCGAAGACGGCCACGGCGAGGCCTGCGGTCAACCAGAGCGCGGGCGCATACGCCAGTGTCGCCCAGAGCACATCGCCGACGTACCTTCCCTCGCCGGACGTTGCCGCGGCGCTGAGCCCCAGGCCGAGGCCGGCCACCAGCAGCAGAAGCAGGCCGCCGGCCAGCGAGATGGTCACGTGGCTGGCCAGCCAACGGATGCGTGACACGCCGGTGGACAGCACCGACTCCGCCCGGCCCGCGGTCTCCTCCCGGCGGGGACGCAGCGCGGCGATGACCGAGAAGATCGAGCAGATGATCGCCAACAGTCCGATGATCATGGACAGCCACGATTCGGTGATGGTGGCGCCGCCGATGTTCTCGATGATCTGCCGGACGACCTCGTTGTCGGAGTACTCCTCCATGACGTCCACGGCGGAGCCGTACATCGTGCCGAAGAGGAACATGGCGACCGCCCACCACAGCACGCTGGAACGGTGCAGCCGCCACGCGAAACCCTGCGGCGTCCCGAGCCAGGCCGACCCGGTCGCTGCGCCGGCGCGTTCCGCACGCAGGCCGGCGCCTTCGTCGCGGTGGCCCCGAAGCCGGTAGGCCGCCGCCACGAGCACCGCCGCCACGGCGAGGGCGAGCAGGACCGGCCACCACCGGTTGTTGACGTAGACCGCCGTCGCTTGGGCCCAGCCGATCGGGGACAACCAGGACAGGGTGTCGTCGCCCATGTCGCCGACGGCGCGCAGCGCGTAGGCGAGCCCGATCAGCGCGCCGGCCATTCCGGAGGCCGAGCGGCTGAACGGTGAGATCTGTGCGGTGACCGCCGCCACCCCGGCGAACAGCAGCCCGGTGACGGCGTAGGCCGCGCCGAAGAGCAGGGAGCCGGGCCAGTCGATACTCTCGATGCCAGCAGCGCCCATCCCAACCGCGATGAGCAGGCCGAGCGCGACGTTCGCGGTGGCTGCGGTCAGCAGCGCAGCGGTCAGGTGGGCGTGCCGGCCGACCACATTGGCGCGGACGAGTTCGGCCCGGCCGGTCTCCTCCTCGGTGCGGGTGTGCCGTACGACGATCAGCACACTCATCAGCGCTACGAAGATCAGCATGAAGCCGAGGTATTCGTTGGCCATCATGGCGCCGTAGGTGTAGTTGTCGAGCCCGTGCCCCGGGCCGGTCATGGCCTTCATCGCCGGGTTGCCGTCGATGACCGCGGCTTGGTTCATCCGGTCCGCCGCGGTGGGGTAGAGCCCCTGGTAGGTGGCGGGGGCGCTCACCTGCACCAGTCCGAGCGCCGCCACCCAGACCGGGATGCGGATCCGGTCGCGGCGCAGGTTGAACCGCAGCAGTTTGCCGGTCCCGGTCAGGGGGCCGCGGCCGGAGGTACGGGCGGTCGGCGCGGCAGCCCGGGTAGCCGTTGTGGTCATGGCGTCACCTCTGCCGGCCTGCCACCGTCGGTCTGCAGTTCGTCGCCGTAGTGGCGCAGCATGAGCTCCTCCAGCGTCGGCGGCTGGCTGGTCAGGCTCCGCACCCCGAGTTGGCTCAGGGCGCGAATTGCGGTGTCGAGGTGTTCGCCGTCGACCGCGAACCGGATCCGGTGGTCCTCGATCCGCAGGTTGTGCACCCCGGGCAGATCCCGCAGGCCTGCTGCGGGATGGGTGGTGTCGGCTTCGATGGTGGTCCGGGTCAGGTGCCGGAGTTCGGCCAGGGTGCCGGACTGGACGATTTTGCCCCGCCGGATGATGCTGATCTTGTCGCAGAGCTTCTCGACCTGCGCCAGGATGTGACTGGAGAGGAGAACCGTCTTGCCGGCGGCTTTCGCCTCCTTGATGTACTCCTGGAAGACGACTTCCATCAGCGGGTCGAGTCCGGCGGTGGGTTCGTCGAGCAGCAGCAGCTCCACGTCCGAGGCGAGCGCCGCGATCAGCGCCACCTTCTGCCGGTTGCCCTTGGAGTACGTGCGGCCCTTCTTGGTCGGATCGAGGTCGAATCGCTGCAGCAGTTCCGCGCGGCGTTCTTTGTCCAGGCCGCCACGGAGTCGTCCGAGCAGGTCGATCGCCTCACCGCCGGTAAGGTTCGGCCACAGGTTCACATCCCCAGGAACGTAGGCCAATCGCCGGTGCAGGCTCACCGCGTCGCTCCACGGGTCACCGCCCAGCAGGCTGGTCTGGCCGCTGTCGGCCCGCAGCAGTCCGAGCAGGATCCGGATGGTGGTGGTCTTGCCGGCACCGTTCGGGCCGAGGAATCCGTGCACCTCGCCGGTGGCGACCTGCAGATCGAGCCCGTCGAGTGCCACCGTCCGGCCGAACCGTTTCACGAGTCCGGACGCGGATATAGCGATAGTCATGACCGCCAAGCTATCAACGGGCGATGAACCGGGCGATGAGTCAGTTTGGCAATTGGTGAATGATTGGCGTATGTCGACGGGCGGTCATTGCGCCCAGGGCGACCTGAATTCGGCCAGGCTGCGGGTCAGAGCACGACGCGGGGGTAGAGGCGGGCCGCGATGGCGATGAGGATCACCAGCGTGCCGATCAGCACGGCGAAATCCAACGGCAGCCCGAACGCGCTCTGACCGCCTTTGAGCATGAGGGTCCGCAGGATGTCGGTCTGGTATGTGAGCGGGTTGAGGTGGGCGAGCCACTGCAGCACCACCGGCATGAGGGCGACAGGGTAGATGGCGTTGGAGGCGAAGAAGAGCGGCAGCGTGAGGACCTGCCCGATGCCGAGGAAACGTTCACGGGTCTTCACCAGGCAGGCGATGATGAGCGAGAAGGTGGCGAACACCGCCGAGCCGAGGATGAGCGCGACCACCACCCCGACCAGCGCTACCAGGCTGAACCGCAGGCCCACCCCCAGCATGGCGGCGACAAGATAGATGATCACGCCTTGGGCCAGGGCCCGTACCGCCGCCGATAACGCCTTGCCGAGCACCAACGAGGAACGGGAGGCGGGGCTGACCAGGAACTTGTTCAGCACCCCCAGGTCGCGTTCCCAGATTACCGCGATGCCGTAGAAGATTGACACGAACAGGGCGCTCTGCGCCAGGATCCCTGGCGCCAGGAAGTCCAGGTACGGCAGGTTCCCGGTCGGGATCGCTCGGCTGTGGGAGATCACCTTGCCGAAGACCAGCAGCCACAGTACCGGCTGGACCGTCCGGGTTAGCAGTTCAATGGGATCGTGCCGGAGCTTGCGGATCTCGACGTCGACGATGGCGGCCGTGTCCTCGGCGAACCGTAGCGGTGCGGCCAGCCAGTTCCGCTGGGCGCGGGATGCCGGCTGTTCAGCCGAGGCGGCGTGCGGTGCGCCGGGTCCGGGCGACATCCCGCATCCCTCCCTGCTCGGCCGCGCCAGGCCCTCCGCTGTAGAAGATGAAGACATCGTCGAGGCTGGCGTTGTGCCCCACCTTCGCCTTCAGTTCCTCCGGTGTCCCCTCGGTAACCACCCGGCCTTGGTGCATGATCGCCACCCGGTCGCAGAGGGCGTCCGCCTCTTCCATGTCGTGGGTGGTGATGAAGAGGGTGGTGCCTCCTCGGCTGATGAGATCGTGCAACTCCTGCCAGATGCCGCGGCGGGCTGCGGGGTCCAGCCCCAGTGTCGGCTCGTCGAGGAAGAGCACCGGTGGACGATGGAGCATCGATTGGACGATCTCCAGTTTGCGGACCATCCCACCGGAGAAGTTGCGGACCAGCCGGTGCGCCGCGTCTTTCAGCCCCACGGAGGAGAGCGCCTCATCGATGCGTGCCTTGCGCTCCGGCCTCGGAATGCGGTATAGCCGGGCGAACACCAGCAGATTCTCCTCGGCCGTCAGCGAACTGTCGGCGGAGAGGAGCTGCGGCACATAACCCACCAGTTGGCGGACCTGCGCGGATTCCATACGTATATCGCAGCCAGCGATCGTTGCCGTGCCTGAACTTGGCGCGAGCAGCGTGATCAGCATCTTGATTGCCGTCGTCTTGCCCGCACCGTTCGGCCCCAGCAGGCCGAAGACGGCGCCGTGCGGCACCACCAGATTCACGTGATCAACAGCCACCGACTCCCCGTATCGCCGGGTAAGACCATGGGTGATGACCGCAGCGTCCGGCTCTGCCGAGGCTGGCTGATGCTCCACGGAGCCAGCATATGAAGCGGCGGACGCCGTCGGGGGTGGTTCGGTCCCCACGCGCGAAACACCGAACCGCTACGCCGTACCCTCATTTATGTTCGATGATCGCGTTATCGGGAGCGGTGGCATGACTCGACGATTCGACGGCAGGGCGGCGATTGTCACCGGAGCCAGCCGCGGCATCGGTTTCGCGATCGCTCAACGGCTGGTGGCCGAGGGGGCCCGCGTCTGTTTGACGGCGCGCAACGAAGAGGCTCTCGACGAGGCGGTCCGAGCCCTCGGCGGAGCCGAGCATGCGATCGGGGTCCCTGGCAAGGCGGACGACATCGAGCACCAGGCCGACGCGGTCCAGCAGACGGTGGAGACGTTCGGCCGTGTGGATTTTCTGGTGAACAACACTGGCATTAACCCGGTGTACGGGGGCCTGATTGATCTTGATCTCGAGGCGGCCCGCAAGATTTTCGAAGTCAACTGTCTTGCGGCCCTGTCCTGGACGCAGCATGTGCACCGCGCCTGGATGGGTGAGTACGGAGGTGCGGTGGTCAACGTCTCCTCGGTCGCCGGGCTTAAACCCGCCCCCGGCATCGGTTTCTACGGGGCGACGAAGGCGATGCTCGGACACATCACCCAGGAGCTCGCGGTCGAACTCGGCCCCTGCATCCGGGTCAACGCCGTCGCGCCTGCCGTGGTCAAGACCCGGTTCGCGGCGGCGTTGTACGAGGGCAGGGAGGAGCAGGTCGCGGCGCAGTACCCGTTGAAGCGCCTCGGTCTCCCCGAGGACATCAGCGGCGTGGTCGCCTTACTGCTTTCCGATGAAGCCGCCTGGCTCACCGGGCAGACCGTCGTTGTTGACGGCGGGCTCACCCTGACCGGCGGGCTCTGACATCGCACGGACCCGAAAGCGACGGCGAGGACCAGTATCGACACCCCGTAATGGGGGAGAGGCGTGGTCAGGCGACGATGCCGCGGCGGCGGGCTTCGGCGACGGCAGCCGTCCGGCTGTCGACCCCGAGCTTGGTGAACACCTGCACGAGATGGGACTTGACCGTGGCCTCGGTGATGAACAAGGCGCGGGCGACGGCTTGGTTGGAGTGGCCATCCGCGACCATCTGCAGGATCTGCGTTTCGCGCGGGGTCAACGCCCGGTCTGGGGTGCGGACCCGGGTGAGCAGGCGGGTGGCGATGGCGGGGGCGAGTACGGCCTCGCCGGTGGCGGCGGTGCGGATGGCGGCCAGCAGTTCGTCCGGCTCGGTGTCTTTGAGCAGGTAGCCGGTGGCGCCGGCCGTGATGGCGGGCAGGATGTCGGCGTCGCTGTCGTAGGTGGTCAGAACGAGTACCCGCGGGGGCCGGGGACGAGTGAGTAGCTGGCGGGTGGTCTCGGCGCCGTTGATGCCCGGCCCCAGGTGCAGGTCCATGAGGACTACGTCCGGGCTGGTGGCATCGGACTGGGTGATCGCATCTTCGCCGGTGGCGGCTTCAGCGACGACGGTGATGCGGGGATCGGCGTCCAACGCCGCGCGGAGCCCGCGGCGGACGATCGGGTGGTCATCGACGATAAGAACCCGGATCGGGTCGGCGCGGTCGGGCGCGACGTTCACGGCGAGGTCCTTCCGGTGGGAATCGAGGCGCTGATCGCGGTGCCCTGCCCCGGGGCGGTTTCGATGACGAGGACGCCGCCGACGGTGGCGAGCCGGCGGCGCATGTTGGCCAGCCCCAGCCCGGTGCCGGTGGTGGCGGCGAGCGGGTGGTGCGGGTTGAAACCGTGCCCGTTGTCGACGATGTCGAGGCTCACCGCTTCGGGGAGGAAGGTAAGGGTCAGGTCCACCCGGTCAGCTGAGGAATGGGCGCGGACATTGGCGAGGGCTTCCTGCCCGGATCGCAGCAGGGCGACCTCCACCGGGGTGGGGAGTGGGTAGGGAGAGCCGTCGACGGTGAGGTGGGCATCTAGGCCGAGCTGCCGGCTCTCCTCGATCAGGTGATCAAGAGCTTCGGTGAGCGGTCGGCCAGCCAGTGGGGCTGGCGTGAGCGCACCGATGAGCCGCCGGGCCTCCTCCAAGGCGGTTTGGGCGGCGCCGACAGCGGTGTCCAGCTGACGGCGGGCCGGGTCCGGGGCGGCGTGCCAACGCCCGGCGGCTGATCTCAGTAGCAGAATGATTGTGGAGAGGCTCTGGGCGACGGTGTCATGGATCTCCCCAGCGAGCCGCTCCCGCTCAGCCAGGGTTCCGGCGCGACGCTCTGCGGCGGCGAGCTGGTCCTGCGCGGCGGTGAGATCGGCCAGCAGTCGGCTGCTCAGCTCGGCCTGTCGCTGCAGATCCCGGTAAACTGTCATGATCACGATGGCGACGCTGGCGCCGATGACCGGGCCGAGTACGGCGGCGGCACTTAGCCATCCCTGGTGCAGAGCGGAGGCGGTGATCGCTACGGCGGCCAGGCCCGCCACCGCCACCGGCCCGAACGGCGGCGGCAGCATCTGCATCGCCAGCAGGAACAGGGCGAAGGCCAGCCACACGAAGTCCGCGGAGAGGGCGGCCAACCCGATCCATCCGGTGGTAAGGACGGCGAGCCACAGCCTGGCCACGACCGGACGTGGGGTGCGGCGGGCGAGTAGGACACCCAGTAGGTACCAGGCGGCCACCGCCACCACCGCCGTGATCAGCAGACCGGCAGAGTGGCGGCCGTCCCGGACCGCCCGCACGGTGCCGACGCTGAGCAGCGCGGCGAAGAGCACATGCTCGGTGCGGCGGAGCAGGGTGAGCGTGACCGTGAAGCGCGGTTGCTGATGATCCATGACACTACCGACGGTAGTAACCGGTGATCGGCTCCGCCCCCAACTTTCGATGGATCTCCGCGTGCCACCTCCGCTCCCGGGATTCCCGCCGGCGGTCTGATGGCAGCAGCGGCGCCGGAGGCGAGGCTGGGGACATGTTCATCGCCGTACGGGATCTTCGATTCGCCCGGGGCAGATTTGCCCTGCTGGCGGGCGTCATCGCATTGATGACATTGATGGTGGCGCTGCTGACCGGGCTGACCGCGGGCCTGGGGGCGGCCAGCATCTCGGCGGTGGCGGCGCTTCCGGCCGACGACATCTCCTTCCAACGCCCGGCCGACGGCCAGGACGTGTCGTTCACCACGAGCACCCTGCCGGCCGGCACAGCCGCTACCGTGGCCGCACAGCCAGGGGTCAGTGCCGCGTGGCCACTCGGGGTGTCGACCGCCCGCCTGCAGGCCGGTGACCGGTCCACCGCCGTCGCCCTGCTCGGCGCGGACCCCGTGCTCCATCCCGAGCTGCGGAAAGGGCACCCACCGGGGGACGCCGAGGTGGCGCTCACCGCCGAGGTAGCCGAGGAACAATCAGTGTCGGTCGGTGAAACGGTCGGCATCAACGGGCAGCCGGTGCGGGTGGTGGCGATCGTGGCCGACACCTCGTTCAACCATCTGCCCGTTGTCTACACGCCGGTCAGCACCTGGCAACAGTTGATGCGAGTGGACACCATTACCGCGGTGGCCTCGACCCGGGACCGCACCGGCACCGCCAGCGATGGGGCCGGAGACCATGTGACCGTCAGCCGCGAGGAAGCCTTCGCCGCGGTCGGCGGCTACGCCTCCGAGCAGGC
>DASULK010000192.1:0-5754 GCA_036278255.1 Micromonospora sp. | reverse complement strand
AGGGCGAGCGGGGTCAGCGCCTTCAGGTAGTCCCAGCTCAGGTGCTTCTTCCCGTCTCCGAGGTAGACCGCTCGGCGCAGCTCGTCCAACTCTGGCAGCGGGGTGAAGTCGACAAAGACTGCCCCACGCTCGTCAACCCGCCGAGAATGGGCGATGTTGTCCAGCAGCGAGACTTTCCAGTCGAGGTATGCGGCCTGCTTGGCACTGTGCCCGAGGCGGAACCGCACTCCCGAACGGCCGTGCCGGTTAGGTAAGAGACTTCCGTCGCCCATCACCGAGCCCAGAACGACCTGCCACTGCTGTTCGCTGAGGCAGCGCTCCTCGGCCAGCATGACCCGGTCGCCGGCCATCAACTCGCCGGCCTCCCGCCAGCCTCCCGGGGTGCGGATCAGGTGGTTTTCGGTGGCGGCGAACTGGGCCCGCCCATTTCCGGTGGACTTTGCGACGGTGAACTGGAGGAACTGCTCGGCCGGACCGTTGTTGAACCAGTTGACGATCTTTTTCGGCTCTACCCGGTCGGTCTCCGGGTCATAGGAGAGAACTTCGACGTCCATCCGCTGGTTGACGATCTTGCCGATCTTCTCCTGCGTCCCATCCGCGAGAGTGACCCTCGTCGAATAAGACATGCAGCCAAACATCACCCCGATTTTTTCGCGGAGCTGGTTGATGAAGATCGCGGTGGTGCCGGTGCTGTGGAGCACGCCGGTGATCTTCCGCAGCGCCTGGCTCATCAATCGCGCCTGCAAGCCGACGTGACTGTCACCCATCTCACCTTCGATCTCGGCGCGGGGCACCAGCGCGGCGACCGAGTCGATGACGATGATGTCCAGCGCCCCGGAGCGAATCAGCATGTCGGCGATCTCCAGCGCCTGCTCCCCGGTGTCCGGCTGGGAGACCAGCAGCGCATCGGTGTCGACGCCGAGCGCCCGGGCGTACTCCGGGTCGAGCGCGTGCTCGGCATCGACGAAGGCGGCGATGCCTCCGGCCCGCTGGGCGCTAGCGATCGCATGCAGCGCGACGGTAGTTTTGCCGGAGCTCTCGGGTCCGTATACCTCGACGACTCGGCCGCGGGGCAGGCCCCCCACACCGAGCGCCACGTCGAGCGCGATGGAGCCGGTGGGGATCACCGCGGTCTGGATGGCGGGGCGCTCACCCAGCCGCATCACCGAGCCTTTGCCGAACTGCTTATCGATCTGCGCGAGCGCGAGGTCGAGTGCCTTCTCCCGGTCCGGCCGTGCCGCCATTGCTGCCACCCCTGTTTTCGCCGACTTCGCGGACGTCTTTCCTGAGCTTCTCGTCACGCGGACACGCTAGGCGCTGGGTCCGACAGAAGACAGCCCGGGCCGCGTGACCTGTGGATAACTACCGCCCTGTGGACAATAGCCGAACAGGTGTACGACGCAACGGACGACACGCCTCGGAGAGATGGAGCGAACAGATCAGCGCAACTGGGCGGGTACCCGGTCCGGGTAGGCCGCGCAGACGGCCCGCCACACGGCGGCGGTCTGCTCGCCCTCGGCGAGGGCCTGCTCGATGGTGCGGCCCCCTAACTGTGACAGCACCTGGTCGGCGGCGATGCTCCGGGCGTACCCCGCCCCGAAAACCTGCTCCAGCCGCGTCCAGAACTCCGTCAGGCGCACCGGTCAAGCCTCCTTCGTCGTTGGCGTTGGCGTTGGCCGCAACGCCAGCATGATCAGGGGCACGGTGACGACCGCCCCGAGCAGGTTGAGCACGTGGTATCCGGCGTGATCCACCACAAACCCGCTGAGCGCTCCGGCGGCCGCCCCGGCCAGCCCCATCAGCAGGTCGGAGAGCCCCTGTGCGGCGGGGCGCACTTGGGCCGGTACCGATTCCGACAGCAGGGTGGAGCCGGCCACCATGGTGCATGACCAGCCCAGTCCGAGCAGGATCAGCCCGATCGACAGGCGTGGCGTGTCGCTTCCGGTTGCGGTGCCGGCGATGGCGGCGGCGGCAAGCAGCAGCGCCGTGCCGGTGAGGATGACGGCGCGGCGACCGATCCGGTCGGTGAGCCAGCCGACGACGGGTGACAGGGCGTACATCCCGGCGATGTGGAGGCTGATCACGATTCCGACGATGGTAAGTACGTCGGCGTCCGGGTGTGCGGCGCCGATGTGCACGGGGGTCATCGCCATGACTCCGACCATGACCAGGTGGCCGATGGCGACGGCGGTGACGCCGAGGCGGGCGGCGGGCCGCTGGGCGACGACCCCGAGCGCCGCGCGTACTCCGCCGTCGTGGCGGGGTGTGCTCCCTTCGGCGGTACGGCTGTTGGCGAGCTGGCGCGCGGTCAGCAGCGGGTCGGGGCGGAGGAATGCCAGGAGCAGCCCGGCGGCGAGTGCGAAGGCGATGGCGCTGAAGACGAAGGGTCCGGAGAGTTCGGGCAGGTTGAGCCGGGCTACGGCGCGGTCGGCGGGTCCGGCGAGGTTGGGGGCGGCGACCGCCCCGATGGTGGTGGCCCAGACGATGACGGAGAGTTGTTTGCCGCGGCGGGCGGGTAGGGCGAGGTCGACGGCGGTGTAGCGGGCCTGCAGGTTGGCGGTGCTGCCGCCTCCGAAGAGGAGCATGCCGAGGAAGAAGAGCGGCAGCCAGTTGATGACGGTGGCGGCGACGACCAGGACGCCACCGACAGCGCCGACGAGGTATGCGAGGGTGAGGCCGGGCCGCCGTCCGCGGGCGTTCATGATCCGGGCGACCGGTACGGCGAGCAGGGCGCCGCCGATGACGCCGGCGCTCTGGGCGAGGCCGGAGATGCTGGTGCCGCCGAGTTGGGCGGCGAGGAGTGCCCCGACGGCGATGCCGATGGCGACGCCGAGGCCGCCGATGACCTGGGTGATGAAGAGCAGCCGCAGTGTGTGCCGTTGGATTCGGGCGGTGTCGGGTTGTTCGTCGACGGGTTTGGTCAGGTGGGTGACTATCGGTGCGCTCCCTCGGCGGTTGTTCGGTTGGTGCGTCCCATACTTGCTCAAGGGCATCGCTGGCGGTGCGCCGCCCCGGTGTGGCGGGTCTGATCGGGGGACTCTCCTCCCTTCTCTTCGATCAAGGGCTTTCTCGCCGATCAAGGAGCTTTGGCTGTGGAACAAAGATCGAACACCGCAACAACTCCTTGATCGACGGGGAAAGGCCCCGGGGGGGCGGGTTAATCGACGGGGGAAGGCCCTCGGGGAGGCGGGCAGGGCGGGATGGGCGGCGGGACGGGGCCGGGGACGGCCAAGGTCACAGGTCGAGGCTGCGGCCGATGATCTCTTTCATGATTTCGGTGGTGCCGCCGTAGATGGTCTGGACGCGGCTGTCGAGCCAGGCCCGGGCGACCGGATATTCGAGCATGTAGCCGTAACCGCCGTGCAGTTGTACGCACCGGTCGGCGACCCGGTTCTGCAGTTCGGTGGTCCACCACTTGGCCTTGGCGGCGTCGACCACCGACAGGCGGCCGGCGTTGAACTCGGCGATGCAGTGGTTGAGGAAGGTACGGGCGATGGTGATCTCGGTGTCGAGCTCGGCCAGGAGGAAGCGGTTGTGCTGGAACCGGCCGATCGGCCGGCCGAACGCCTCCCGGGAGCGGGCGTAGTCGAGGGTGATGACCAGTAGCCGTTCGGCGGCGGCGACGGCGGCGACGGCGATGCCGAGCCGCTCCCGGGGCAGGTTGGCCATCAGGTGGTAGAAGCCGTGGTTCTCCGTGCCGATGAGGTGGTCGGCGGGTATCCGGCAGTCGTCGAAGAAGAGTTCGGCGGTGTCGTTGGCTTTCAGCCCGACCTTTGCCAGCCGCCGCCCTCGACTGAAGCCGGGGGTGCCGCTTTCCACGACGAAGAGGCTGACCCCGTGGGCGCCCTGGTCGGGGGCGGTCTTGGCGACGACGATGACCAGGTCGGCCTGTTCTCCGTTGGTGATGAAGGTCTTCTGGCCGTTGAGCACCCAGTGGTCGCCGTCGCGTACCGCGGTGGTGCGTACGCCGGCCAGGTCGGAGCCGGCGCCCGGCTCGCTCATCGCGATGGCGGTGATCAGGTCGCCGGAGCAGAAGCCGGGTAGCCACCGTTTGCGCTGCTCGTCGGTGGTCAGGTCCCGCAGGTATGGGGCGACGACGTCGTTGTGCAGCGCGAAGCCGAGGCCGGAGCAGCCGGCGGCGATGATCTCCTCGTCCAGTACGGCGTTGAAGCGGAAGTCCTGCTGCCCCCCGCCGCCGTACTCCTCGGCGATGTCGATGCCGAGCAGGCCCGCGGCGCCGGCTTTACGCCAGAGGTCGCGGTCGACGATGCCAGCGGCCTCCCAGCGGTCGTGGTGGGGCACGGCCTCGCGGGCCAGGAACGCCCGGCAGAGGGTGCGGAATTCCTCGTGGACCGGCTCATAGAGATGCTGCTCCATGCCGGTCAGCATGCCGCACCGCCGGTCGGTCGACCAGTGCTCGGGCGGCCGCCCTCAGGTCAGTGCCCGCACGGCGACCGTCAGGTCGGCGACCAGTCCCTGGTAGGCGGCCTTCCGGTCGTTGGCCCGGAGTACCGCCGAGGGGTGGAGGGTGGCCAGCAGTTGCGCGGGCGCGACCGCTTCGATGCGGCCGGTCGCGTCGGTCGGCACCTCGGTGAAGTCCTGCGGCCGCTGGGCGATGTCCGGCCAGGGCAGCAGCACCCCGCGCGAGCGGGTGACCCGGAACGCCGGCCCGAGCAGGGCTTTGGCGGCTGTCGCACCGAGTACGACGACGACGTCGGGGTGCAGTTGGGCGAACTCGGCGACCAGCCAGGGCCGGCAGGCGACGATGTGCCCCCGGTCCGGGCTCTGGTGCAGTCGCCGTTTGCCGCGGAGTTGGAAGCGGAAGTGTTTCACCACGTTGGTGAGGTAGATCTGGTTCGGGTCGATCCCGGCGTCGTCAACGGCGCGGCGCAGCAGGTTGCCGGCGGGTCCGACGAAGGGCATCCCCTGCTTGTCCTCTAGGTCGCCAGGCTGCTCGCCGATGAAGACCATGCGGGCTTGCCTGTCGCCGCGCCCGAAGACGGTCTGGGTGGCGTCCTGGTACAACTGGCAGCCCCGGCAGGAGGCGGCGGCCGTGCGCAGGGCGTCGAGATCGTCTGCGTCTGGCGGGATGAACTGTTGTGCACCGGGAGCGGCGGGTGTACGGGTCATGACCGGCTGCCTACCCGGTGCCGGTGACATCACGCGCTGAAGCCGCGGGGCGTGGTGGTGCCGACGGCCTCGGCCACCACGTCGGCCAGGGGTTGGATGTCCTCGTCGTCGAGGGGGCTGACGGTGATCCGGATGCCCGGGTCGGTGGCCAGCCGGTAGAGCGCACCGGGTGCGACCGCGTAGCCGGCGTCGCGCAGCGCGGCGACCGCCCGCGTCTCGTCGCGTACGGGCACCCAGACGTTGATGCCGGTGTGGCCGTGGGCGGCCACTCCCCGCTCGGCGAGCGCAGCCCGTAACGCCTGGCGGCGCCGCTCGTAGCTGTCGCGGGCTGTGGCGATCTGCCCGGCCACGGTCGGGTCCTGCCAGAGCCGCACGGTGAGCCGCTGCAGCAGGGTGGAGACCCAGCCGGCGCCCAACCGCATCCGGCCGGTGACGCGGGCGATGGTGGTCTCGTCACCGGCGAGC
Source organism: Micromonospora sp. (assembly GCA_036278255.1). Classification (GTDB taxonomy): domain Bacteria; phylum Actinomycetota; class Actinomycetes; order Mycobacteriales; family Micromonosporaceae; genus DASULK01. The sequence continues at coordinate 159 of DASULK010000192.1, read as the reverse complement.
ACCGCCAGGCGCAGATCTGGCCCGTACGGTTTGCTCATCGACCGGACGAAGGCCCAGTTCCGGGTGGTGCCGGCGAGGGGATGCAGGGGCACGGGGGCCAGTTCGGCGGCGTGGTCGTCCTCGATGAGCAGCCGGTCCGGGTGGGCGGTGAGGAGTTCG
>DASULK010000191.1:0-6586 GCA_036278255.1 Micromonospora sp. | reverse complement strand
GCGGCCCCTGCACGACCAACGCCCCACCGATCAAGGGCAGCCCCGCCGTTCACGACCAACCCCGTCCGATCACGGTCAACCCCGCCGATCAAGGACTTGTTGTAGCGGAACGACCCCAATCCACGACAACAATTCCTTGATTGACGCGAAGCTCCGTGATCGAGGGAAAGCTCCGTGATCGGCGTGACCGATACCACGTGCGCAGCCTCAGTTGTTGAGCCCCACCGTCGACATCCGGTCGGTGTGGGCCGCGGTCAACCGCTTGAACAGCGCCGGCACCGCATCCTGGTCTCCGGTCCGCTCCACGATCAGCAGCCCCAGCGCGGGGCGATCCGCGGCCACCCGGCTCGCCTGCGACAGTCCCTCCCCGACCAGGCGCCGCGCCCACATCGACAGCCGGTGCGCCACCCTCGGGTCCGTTGCGATCGCCGAGCGGATCTCCGCCGCGGCGAACTCGTCGTAACGCGGGTTGTGCAGGACATCGAGAACCAGGAGGCGGTCCGACACGTCAAGCAACGCGGCGATCTCGCGGAAGAAGTCGTCGGCGATGGCGTCGCCGACGTACGCCTTGGTCAGTGCCTCCAGCCACTCCTTCGGTTCGGTCGAGTCGTGGTACGCCTGCAGGGCCGCCTGGTAGGGGCCCATCGCCTCGGCCGGCTCCACCCCCAGGTCGGTCAACCGGCCGGCGAGCCGCCGGTAGTTGGTGATCTTCGTCGCGGACATCTCGCTCAGTACGGCGCGGCGACGCAGGTCAGGGGCGAGCCGGGCATCGGCTGCCATGCGGTCGAAGGCCAGCAGTTGGCCGTACGCGACCAGCCCGAGCAGGTCGATGAGGGCTGCGCAGTTCGGAGCGCCGGACGTGGTAGCGCCGGCGAGAGGGGAAGGTTCCGCGGAATCGGACACGACGGCAGGTTACCGTCCCCCCGATCAACGCCCCCAGAGTGCCTCAGATCACAGTCCGGGGCCCCGCTGGCGCGTTGCCCCGCAGTACCGGCTTGTTTTCCAATGGGCCAGGTAACATTGAACAGTTGCCGCGGGCGTCGAGCTGCTCGATAACCCGCCCGCGGAGCGCGTGCGGCCCGGTTCCGTTTCGGCAATGAGCCGACGAGCCGTGTGGCCCGCGCCTTAGCCGATAGCGCCCTAGGATTTTGATGGGGCGCACCACGAGAGGGCACCCCAACAATTCTATGAGCGATCACATCAAAAACACCGCGGCAAGCACGGAGCTTGCCGCCACCGCACCGGTCCGTCCGGAAGCTCCTACCTTCGCTGACCTCGGCGCCCGCCCCGAGACGATTGCGGCGCTCGCTGACGCCGGCATCACCCGGGCCTTCGCCATCCAGGAATACGCCCTGCCGATCGCACTGCGTGGCAGCGACCTCATCGCCCAGGCCCCGACCGGTACCGGGAAGACCCTGGGATTCGGCGTCCCCCTGCTGGAGCGGGTTCTCACACCGGCTGAGGGCGGCTCCGGCCAGCCGCAGGCCCTGGTGGTCGTGCCGACCCGGGAGTTGGGTCTGCAGGTAGCCAAGGATGTGGCAGCGGCGGGACGCACCCGCGGGGTCCGGGTCCTGCCTATTTACGGCGGTGTGGCCTACGAACCGCAGATCGACGCGTTGCGTCGTGGCGTGGAGATTCTGGTCGGTACCCCCGGCCGACTGCTGGACCTGGCCAAGCAGAAGCACCTGCACCTGAACCAGGTACGCGCGCTGGTTCTGGACGAAGCCGACCGCATGCTAGACCTGGGCTTCCTCGAGGATGTCGAGAAGATCCTGGCGATGCTGCCCGAAGACCGGCAGACGATGCTCTTCTCTGCCACCATGCCGGAACCGATCGTCACTCTGTCCCGACGGTTCCTGCGTCAGCCGGTGTCGATCCACGCGGGCCACACTCAGGAAACCGGCCCCTCCCCGCAGACGAAGCAGTTCGTCTACCGCACCCACCCGATGAACAAGGTCGAGGCGGTGTCCCGGATCCTGCAGGCCCGCGGTCGCGGACTGACCATGATCTTCACCCGTACCAAGCGGGCGGCCGACCGGCTCTCCGGGGAGCTCGACTTCCGGGGCTTCGCGGTGGCGGCCGTGCACGGGGACCTGGGACAGGGTGCCCGGGAGCGGGCGCTGCGGGCCTTCCGGACCGGCAAGATCGACGTGCTGGTCGCGACCGACGTCGCCGCCCGGGGACTGGATGTCTCCGGTGTCACCCATGTCATCAACTACGACTGCCCCGAGGATCCGGAGACCTACACGCACCGGATCGGCCGGACTGGCCGGGCCGGCGCAACCGGGGTGGCGGTCACCTTCGTCGACTGGGAGGACATGCCGCGCTGGCGGCTGATCGACAAGTCCCTCGGGCTGGATCTGCCCGAGCCGGCGGAGACGTACCACACCTCGGACTACCTCTACACCGACCTGGACATCCCGACCGACGTGTCGGGCACGCTGCCGACGGCCGAGCGCACCCGTGCCGGGCTGGGCGCGGAGGTCGAGGAAGACTTGGGGGGCCGCCCGCGTAACCGTCGCCGTGACGGCCACGAGGAGCAGGCGCCGCGGCGCCGGTCCCGCAACCGCCGTGCTGGTGTCGACGGCCCGGGAGCCGGGCCGCAGCCGACGGAATCGGCGGAGGAGACGCCGCGTGCTCCCCGCCGTCGCCGTCGTCGGCGGGATGGCGAACTCGTCGCCGGCGATACCTCGACAGTCACACCGGAGGCTGGCGGCGCCCAGCCGGTGGCTGCCGAGGCGCCCGTTGCCGTGGCGGAGAACGGGGAAACGACGCGGCCACGCCGGCGCCGTCGCCGCCGCAGCCGCGGCACCCCGGCCGATGCGGGCCATCAACCGGCGTGATCCGACGACGCCACATCTCCGTCTGCCTCGGATTCTTCGCCTAGCCGGCGATCCATGACCCGCCAGACGTGCCGCCAGTGCATATGCACGACTGGCGGGCCATGGAATCATGACCGTCCCGGAAACCGTTGACCCCGGACACCCTGCTCGCCGAGGCCACCGCTGCCGTTGTGACCGCTTTGGGGACCGGGGCAAATGGTTAGGCTAGCAACGGGCAGAGGGGGTGGACGTGTTCAACTCCGGCAAAACGCGCAAAGCACTGAAAACATCGCAGCGCCAGCGGGGTACACGTACCTGGCCGGCCAACTTTCATGATCGGCTCACCGCACCACTGCCGAGCTTCCTCGACCTGGTCCAACTGCTGCGGGAGAGCGGGCCGCAGATGGCCCGCCTCGCCCGCCTCGACCATATTCCGATCAACCGGCAGCCCCGACTGCCCCGCGCCGAGGCCGGGCAGATCCTGGTGACCTGGGTCGGCCACGCCACCTACGTGATCCAGATCGGGGGGCTCACCGTACTCACCGACCCGGTCTGGTCCCACAAGATCCCGGGCGTACGGCCACGGCTGACCCCGGCCGGCGTCGAATGGTCCGCCCTCCCCCGCATCGACGCGGTGGTGATCAGCCACAACCACTACGACCATCTGGACGCCCCCTCGATCCGCCGACTGCCCCGCGACACCCCGATGCTCGTACCGGCGAATCTGGCCTCGTGGTTCCGGCGCCGCGGCTTCCGGGACGTGACCGACCTGGACTGGTGGGAGTCCCGCGAGATCGGCGGCGTGCATTTCGACTTCGTACCGGCCCACCACTGGAGCCGGCGCACCCTGACCGACACCAACAAGAGCCTCTGGGGTGGCTGGATACTCACCGAACCCGCCGGCACCCGTATCTATTTCGCCGGCGACACCGGCTACGGCCACTGGTTCAGCGAGATCGCGCACCGCTACCCCGACATCGATCTCGCCCTCATCCCGGTGGGCGCCTACGACCCGCCCTGGTTCATGCGGGCGGTGCACCTCAACCCGGAGGAGGCCGTCCAGGCCTGCGCCGATCTCGGAGCCCGACGCATGTCTCCCATGCACTGGGGCGCCTTCGTCCTCTCCTCCGAGCCGGTCACCGAGCCGCTGGAGCGCACCCTGGCGGCCTGGGCCGCCGAAGGCCGCCCCCGGGAGGACCTCTGGGACCTGGCGATCGGCGAGACCCGCACCATAGAGCTATGCCAGAACCGTTGGACGTGATGCTCGCCGAAGTGCGGGCGCTGCTGCTCGACCCGCACCTCACCCGCGCCGTGGCCGCTGGACGCCGGCGCGGGCAGACCCCCTCCGTGGTCCGCGCCGAACTGCGCCCGGTCGCCCTCAAGAGCGGACCGCACCTGCAGATCGTGACCTCCGACGGGGCCCGCCCCCACACCCGTAACCTCGCCCCCGGCCCGGTCGCCGAGGCCGCGGTAGATGCCCTGCTCGGTGAACCGTTCGGCAACTGGCACGTGGAGACCACGACCGCCACTCTGCAGGTACGGGTGACCAAGAAGGGCGACGCTCAGGTGCACCGCGCGGCCGCCCACCGCCCCCTGGCACCGGCGACGCATGACCGGAGGAAGAACTACCTCCTCGACCCGGGGGACCCCCTCTTCACCATGATCGGCGGCAACGCGGCCAAGCGGCGCCAGGTGGATGCGTTCCTCCGGGCGCTGGCCGCGACCCTGCCCGAAACCGACCTGCCGCAACCGCTGCGGGTGGTCGACCTCGGCTGCGGCAACGCCTACCTGACCTTCGCGGCCTACCGCTACCTCACCGACCGCGGGATCAACGCCGAGGTCATCGGCGTGGACGTCCGGGAGGATCAACGGCGACGCAACACCGAACTCGCCCGGCAGTTGGGGTGCGCGGACCGGGTGCGGTTCGTGGCCGGCACGATTCTGGAGGCGGCGGTCGAGCCCGCGCCGGACCTGGTGCTGGCCCTGCACGCCTGCGACACCGCGACCGATGAGGCGTTAGCCCGGGCGGTGCGGTGGCGGGCCCGCTGGGTGCTCGCCGCACCCTGCTGCCACCACGACCTCGCCGTGCAGCTGCGCCGACAGCCCGCCCCGGCGCCGTACGGGCTGCTCACCCGCCACGGGATCCTGCGGGAACGCCTCGCCGACGTGTTGACCGACTCGCTCCGCGCCGCGCTGCTGCCCTCGTACGGCTACCGGGTCGACGTGGTGGAGTTCGTCGCGTCCCAGCACACGCCCCGCAACCTGCTGCTCCGCGCCCGGCACACCGGGGCGACGCCGGACGGGCAGCGGGCCGAGTACGACGCGCTGGTCCGCGAGTGGAACGTCACCCCGCGCCTGCAGGCACTGCTGCACGACCGGTAGCCCGCCGCGGAGCGGCGGAGCGTGCGCCCGCCGGATCAGCCGGCCACGGCGAGGGCCAGGGGCAGGACCGCCGGTGCGCCCGCCTGGCGCAGCAGCCGGCTCACCATTGTCATCGTCCAGCCCGAGTCGACCAGGTCGTCCACGAGCAGGACCGGGCCGGGCAACCCGTCGAGGGCAGCCGGCAAGACATCGGGTACGCCGAAGGCGTGGTACAGCCCTCGTACCCGCTGGGCGCTGTTGCCCCGGGCGGCCGCGGCCGGCGCGCCCGTGCTCGTCACCGTGCCGAGCAGCGGCAACCGGCCGACGAGGGCGACCCGCTCGGCGAGGCTCTGCACCAGCCGGGGCCGGCGCCGAGACCCGACCGCGACCACCCCGACCGGCCGCTGGGGCCACGGATCATCGCCGTGGGCCCACGCCTTGAGCACCTCGATCACGGCCGCCGCCACATCGTCGGGCAGCGGCGCATCGGGGGCCTCCGGCCCGACCAGGGCACGCAGGCGCCCACCCCAGCCGAGGTCGGAGAGGCGGCCGACGGCCCGACCGGGCAGTGCCTGCTCACCGGCGGCGATGCGGCCGCGCAGCGGGACACCGACCGGTTCCAGGCCGGTGGGCCAGAGCTTCTTCGCAGGGATCGCTACGCCCGGCCGGCCGAGGAATGCCTGAGCGGCCGCGAGGGCCGGCGCCGTGATATCGGTGCCGAGCGTCGGCCCGCCGCACCGGTCGCAGCGCCCGCAGGGGCTGGCGGCCGGATCGTCCAGGCAGCGGCGCAGGAACTCCATCCGGCAACCGGTCGTGTCGGCGTACTCGAGCATGGCCTGCTGCTCGGCGGCCCGCGCCTCCGCCACCCGCTGCAGGCGCGCCTCGTCGTAGGTCCAGGGCTGGCCGGTGGCGATCCAGCCGCCCCTGACCCGGCGGACCGCGTTGTCCACATCGAGCACCTTGAGCATCAGTTCGAGACGGCCGCGGCGCAGATCGACGATGGGTTCGAGGGCGGCGGTGGAGAGGGGGCGGTCCTGGTGCAGCGCGCCGAGCACCGCGCGTACCTGCTCCTGAGGGGGGAAGGTCAGCGAGGCGAAGTAGCGCCAGATCGCCTGATCCTCGACGCCGGGCAGGAGCAGCACCTCGGCATGGTCGACCGCGCGGCCGGCCCGCCCCACCTGCTGGTAGTAGGCGATCGGCGACGAGGGGGCACCCAGGTGCACCACGAAACCGAGGTCGGGCTTGTCGAAACCCATGCCCAGCGCCGAGGTCGCCACCAGTGCTTTGATCTTGTTGTCGAGCAGGTCCTGTTCGGCTGCGCGCCGGTCGACGTCCTCGGTCTGGCCGGTGTAGGCGGCCACGGTGTAGCCCCGGGAGCGGAGGAATTCGGCGGTCTCACCGGC
>DASULK010000190.1:0-6186 GCA_036278255.1 Micromonospora sp. | reverse complement strand
CGTCGTGGCGAGGGCAGCAGTCTCAGTTTGCCTGCCGGGGCGTCGGGGAATCGTTGACGCACCCGGTTCTGCTGGGCAGTGATCACCGCCGCGGTGGCCTGGTTGATCGGCAGGCGGCGGCCCAGCCGGTCTGCCTTGGCGTTGTCGTAAACCAACACGGCTGTGCTGTCCTTGTTGCGGGCCAGGCAGTCCAGGGGCAGCCCGAGGATGTCCTCGGGCCGGCGTCCGGTGTTGATGCCGAGCTGGGCGGCGACGCGGACCTCGGGCGGTTCGAGGGTGTCGAGGTTGGCACACAACATGGCCATGATCTCCGGCGGCAGGTCGCGGCACGGCTCGCCGCGTTCGGGGTCTGCGGGGATGTCACCGCGCTCGATGGCGAAGTCTCCGGGCAGCCCCGCAGCGGGCGCGCCGGGACGGGTCAGGCCCAGGGCACGGATCCCGGCCAGGACCTCGCGCACGTCGCGGCAGATGCCGTTGCGGCGGTAGCGGCTGATCCGACCGGTCGATTCCAGATACCCCAGCCGGTTGAGGAAGCCCTCGACATCGCTGCGGCCCAATGCCGTGGTGACGAGTCCGCGATCGGGCCGGCTGGTCAGATACTCCGAGAGCAGCCCGAGCCCGTTGATCTTGCTGCGAACCCGGGCGACGCCGCGGCCGCGGTGGCGGGGCAACTGCTCGCCCGCCCACCGCTTGGCGGCCTGGGACAGCCACGGCTGTGCGATCCCGGTGAACGACAGGTTGCCACGGTGCCCGAAGATCGCCAGGTCCCAGACGTCCTTGGCCCGTTCGCTGTCGGGGTCGGCCAGCGCCCGGCGAACATGACGCCTCAGCGCGTTGAGCAAGGAGCGGACCGGTTTGGTGAGCACAGCGTCGACCTCGCCGGCTGCGATCGAGCTGGCCTGCTGGCGGCGGAGCGCGTCACACAGCACACGCAGGTCCACATCGGTGACCTTCGTGCCGTCGCCCACGCGCTGTTGGACACCGAAGAGGACCTCCACGACGACGAGTGCGGGCAGCGCGCGTAGATTCACCTGCCCGGGCTCGGCCACGCCCGATTCCCTGCGCTGCCACCCGTGACGGTCCAACCCTGGGGTGGCCGGCTGGGCCGTTCGCCAGCGTTGATAGTGGGTATTGCAGTACCCCGACGCGCCGTCGGCCGGGCGGGTGCAGGCGACCACCTGGCAGGCCGGCATCGCCGGCAGCGCCCGCACCCGCGGATCGGCGAGGAACTCCTCCAGCGATCGTCGTGGCCGCCTGGCCCGGAACCTCGTGGCGTGTGGCTGGCACAGCACTGCCGTCCGGACCGTCGGGACACACGGGCATCCGGGTACCGCGCAGCGATCCGCGAGCCGGTGTGCTGCCGGCAACGCCGAGGCAGTGGCGATCTGCGTCGTGGTCATGCCCAGTCCGCTCAGCCTGGTGAAGCAGCGAAGACACACCTCGGGCAGCCCATCGCGGACGCTGCGCTCACACCCGTCGGCCCGGCACACCCGTCGGCCCAGCAGCCGGTGCTGCGCGGGCAAGCGCAGCAGTCGCATCCGTAGATCCCAGCCCACCTCGTCCAAGAATCCCCTGTCCAGCATGCTGGCCAGTTGTTTGGCCGCACCTTCGAGCATCACCCCAGCGAGCACGTGGTCGCACTCGCGGGCCTCCGGCGCGACCGAGAGTGCCGATGCAGCCTCCGCCACGCTCATCGGCTCAACCCCGACTGCTCGCGAGGGCTGGGCACCGTGTCCACCGCGGTCCGCAGCCGGCCTGGGTCTGGATGCAGGTAGACCTGTGAGGAGGACACCGAGGAATGACCGAGCAGTTCGGCGACCACGTCGATCCCGCAGCCGGCATCAGCGGCGTTGCTACCGAAGGCGTGCCGCAGCTGGTGCGGACGAACCGGCCGCTCCAGCCCGGCGCGCCGCGACGCGGCGGCAAGCAGTTCCCCGACCGCGTCCGGGCGCATCGGCGCACCGATCGGCCCGCGGAACAAGTTGACGAACACAAAGTCGCTGCTCGCCGCCTGCCTGACTTGCATGCGCTCGAACTCGTGAGTGTCAAACCCTTGCACGACAAGGGAGTCCAGCGGTACTGACCGCTGACGGCGGGACTTTGCCCACGCCCCGTTGGGGTTGTCTTCGCGGCGCACCACATGCAGATGCGCCCGCTCCACCTCACAACCCAGTGCACGCGAGCTGGCGAGCAGGTGCACGTCGGAACGGCGCAGCCCGCACACCTCCCCGCGCCGCAGCCCGGCGCGGGCCATCACCAACACGATCAGCCGGTCGCGCGCCGAACCACACGCGCGCAGCAGCGCGAGGATCTCGGCGTCGCTGGCCCGATCCACCGGACGCTCGGGCTCGTGCAGCCGGTGTCGGGCGCGCATCCGCCACGCCATCCGCCCCTCACTATCACGAGCAGCCTCGGGCAGGTCACGGTCCTCGGCCACCTCATACAACAGTGCCAGCAGATGCCCACCCGCCTGCCCGGTGCTGACTGCGTGCACCACCATCGCTCGCACCGCGACCAGCACCCCGTTGACCCGCCGCGGTCCGCGGGCCACCACACCCCCCGGACCGGCCAGCACCACCTCCGTGTCGACCTCCGCACCCGAGGCCGACGGCCCGGCATAGGTCAGCCACGTCATGAACAGCGCCAGCTGCTCCGCCCCGACCTGCCAGGTGCGACCCGTGCGGGTGCACCAGCGCAGGAACAACGCGATCGAGTGTGCGTAACTCTTCGTCGTCGACTCCGCGCCGTCACGGCCGAAGCGCACGTGACGCAAGAAGGAATCCGCAACCGGTACGACGGCCAGCTCGTCGTCGAGCACCGTCCAATAGGTCGCGGCGGACGGCAAACTGACTGGGAACGCCCGCATCTTGGGGGGTCCTCCCTGATCTCGTGATGGGCAGGTGAACAACTACCAGCAACGAGAACCACACCCCCGGAGAACCGCCGCAGAACCCTCCCACGTGAGACTTCACACAACATCACGCAACAGGCAATCCACCCCGGGAGAAGGCATGCGGGTGGGAGAGGCGATCCGACCGAACCGGAACGACCTGGACCACGAGTCCGGGGTGATCTTGATCCGGGAGTCCCGGTTCGGCAAGTCCCGCCTGGTTCCGGTGGACGCCTCCACGCTCGGGGCCTTGCGGGACTACAGACCGGTTCGTCGGTGCTGGCAGCCCATCTCGGCTCTGGCTTGCGGAGTCGTCGGCCAGAATTGTCTCCGGTCGGTGGGTAAGTCGGACCGCGGGCGGACACGCACTCGAGATCGCCGAACGGATGCTCAGGCCGGGTCCGGAAGAAGTCACTCCCCAGTGATGCAAAGGTTCCTCGCTCACTCAACGGAGACTACCGAGGAGCCGTCCACTGTGCCGGCTCGTGTTCACCAGGCGCACGGAGCATAGGGTCAACCACCATGGACCACGCCGAGCCCTGTCTCTTCGAGTTGCCCGACCCCGAGCCGCAGGCGCCTCCCCAGCGCCCCCAGCGCGGGAGGAACCGCGAGACGTGGGCCCGCACCGCAACCGCTGAGGTTTCCATCATCGACGCAGCGGCCGTGGACGAAGCCGCGGCGCGAGCCAAGGCGAACGCGGTGACGATCGGTTCGAGCGCCGACTCGGTCGTCGAGGACCCATCACTCCAGGATGCCGGGGCCGAGCCCGCCGCCCGCGCATTGGACCAACTGGCCTGGCTGATCTGGCCCACCGATGGCCTGGAGGCGCTCATGGAAGCGGGTGCGTTCCGGATCGTCTCCGTGGAACGCGAGGTGGTGGACGAGTCCGCTGACCGGGGCACGGCCACCTGGACGGTCACGGTCAAGCTCACCGACGTCGATCAGCTACGCCGACTGGCTACCCAGGCACGCCCCGACGAGACCGCGCTGATCACGGACAGTCTCGCAGTCGCCTGGCAAGGCGCAGCCGACCCGTTCGCGCCCCTCCGCTCCATCCCCGGGATCGCCTGGCGGCCGGTGCAGGTCGACGTCGAGCACCTGCCGGCCCGAGAAGCTGCTGGGATCCGCTGACCCCCTCGGCGGCGGCCGATCGGGGCCGCACCCCGGCCAAGTGCTTCGTGGCCAACCACGTTGGTTGAGCGCGACGCTGCCAAGCCGTGGGGCAACGTGAGCCGCCGGAGTGGGTTGACCATTCGCGTCTGGGATGCGCTGATCGGGTGGTGAGTCAGGGGCCTAGGGTGCCGATGGGGAGCACGGTGACGCCGTCGGGTCGGCGGTACGCGAATCCGGTGGAGGTGATCACGCCCAGTGTCGCCGGCGTGCCCGGCCTTGCTCTGGTCGACCTTCTCAGCGAAAGACAGCAGCGCGGCCGCCGCCTTGTCCGCTTCGGCGGGGTTCATCTGCACCTCGAATGCGCCCCATCGGCCGTCTGGCAAGGTGACGACGACGTCGACTTCGTTGTGGTTCTGGTTGCGCCAGTGGTGGACCCGCCCGCCGAGCTTCTGTGCGTAGATACGCACATCCCGTACTACGAGGTTCTCGAAGAAGTAGCCGGCGGCGTTGAGGTCTGCCAGGAGCTGGCTGGATCCCTTACAAGTGCTGCGACCGCGAGGGAAGGGTCGGTGAAGTAGCGGGTGGAGAGGACTGCAGCGGGGTGGCCGAGCGCATGTGTGGCGCCCAGGCGGGCGAGTTCTCGGTCAGCCGTAGCCGGGACAGCGAATCGAGGTACCCGTCGACGGTGGCCCGCGCGACCGCGCCTTCCGCACCGCCGACGTCCTTGGCCAGTCCAAGCTCACCGGCGTAGTTGATGTCGCCACGTTCGAGACACTCGCGCGGCGCGATGACGTTGCCGAGTTGCTCGCCGCCGACGGCCTCGTGGTGGTCGATGAGTGCCATCACGTGCCCGCGGCGGTTTTCGAATCGGCGGTACGCACCATCCCCGCCCGCTACTGGCTCGGACTCACCGCCACCCCCTACCGCCGCGACTGGCTCGGACTCACCGCCACCCCCTACCGCCGTGACGGGCTCGATGACCTCATCGGATTCCAGCTCGGCCCAGCACGACACACGTTCGAGCATGCCGACCCCGACACATTTGAAGGGGCGAACACGGACCAGCCACGTCCGGTTCTGGTGGTCCATCCCACCCGGTTCCGCATCGACGATCCGGACGATCTGTCCATACCCGGCGCCATCGCGGCCATCCATCGTGCGCTCGCGGAAGACGATGCTCGCAACGAGAAGATCCTCGCCGGCAAGGCGCTCGTTGACCAGGGAAGGGCATGCGCGAGATTCAGGCGACCTGGACAGCATCCTTCAGGTCGGCCGGAAGCTCTTCAGGGAAGGACACGACAAGATGCCGGTTGAGTGCCGTGGCGACACGAGCGAGAGTGTCGATCCGGTTGCGGGCACCCCCTCCCTCTTCGAGGCGGGAGATGACCGACTGGGTGGTTCCCATCCGTTCGGCGAGCTCCCGCTGACTGAGACCGGCTTCGGTGCGCAGATCGTAGATCAGCTGGCCGAGCGCCAGATCCTGCTCGATGCCGGCGCGGGTCTCGGCCGAAGGGGCGGGGCGCTTGCCCTTGATCTCACTCCAGCGAGAGTAGTTGGCCATCGTTTCCTCCTTCACGGGTAGCGCAGTCCGCACTCTGCAGCGGCCTTGCGTGCTCGATCGATCTCGTTGCGTTCGTTCTGACGTTGTTTGCGGAATGTCGTCAGCATGATGATCCGGCCGTCCATAGTGAACCGGTAGGTGATACGCCGAGCGGTCGGGCCGAGACTGAACCGCAGCTCGAACAGCCCGTCCCCCAGGCTGCGGGACAGTGGCATTCGCGCCTGCGATCCCAGGTCGGCCAGGCGGTCCACGATCACCGCGACCCGCTCCCACTCCGCATCACTAAGGGTAGCGAGCCAGTCGACAACCTCGTCGTGAAGCTCGACATCCGCCACCTCAGCATGATCGCATTCTTACGATCATCGCACAAGAGCGATTACGACGCCTTCGCGTCGTCACAGCCCGAGGTCGCGGCTCGACGTTGTCGCCAGCGCCTGCCGCGGGCGGATGTAGCGGTTGACGAGCACGGTCAGGTCGCGATGCCGGACCGGTTGCTCCTTCTTCATCACCCAAGTTGTCTACGACATCAACGCGGCAAAGAACCTTGTCTCGGACTATCGCTACGAGTGCGCCGCCCGAGACCTGGATCCGGTACCGGTCGTGTTCACCTTCTCGGTGTGCG
>DASULK010000189.1:0-2227 GCA_036278255.1 Micromonospora sp. | reverse complement strand
CCGGAGATCAAGCGGTTGCGGCTGGCGGTGGTCCGGGGCAACTGGGTGGCGGCGGGCTTCTGGCACCGGATGGGGTTCGCGGAGACCGGTGAGGTGGTCCCGTACGCCCGCGAGCTCGACACCGACGAAGCGGTGCTTTTCGAGAAGCCGCTCAACTGACGAGGCGGCCATGAATAGCTCGGGGTACGCCTCGACCGGCCACCGTTGCAGGGGCAGCCGGTCGAGGGGCGGGACTACTCGTCGGGATTGAACTTTCTACGCCGGCCTGGGCTGGTTGAGCGGCCAGGTGGGGCGCGGCTGTGCCCTTCCCCCAAGAGGGCTGCCCTGTACGGGCGTGTGCGGGTATGGGGCAGCCCTTGGGGGAAGGTGGCCTGCTGGGTCTGCCAGTCGCGGAGCGCCCGCTTGAGGCGTTCGTTCTCCTGCTGGGCGATGATCAGTTCGCGGTGGAGGGTGGCGATTTCACCGGCGACTTCGCTGAGGAAGGCGCTGACTTCTTCGGGATGCAGGCCGCGACGTTTCGTAGGGAACTGCCGGTTCCGGATCGCCGTCGGGTTCAGGCGGCTGACGGCGCGGGCGGTGAAGGCATGCAGACGCTGTTTCGGTGGGGCTACCTGGGCGTGGGTGCTCATCGTTGGTTCCTTCGGCGGTGAAGAACTGATCTGCGGGATGAGTCCGGACGGGATGGTTCCCGCGATCGAGAGACGGGGGCGTTAAGGGCGCGGGGGCGGCCAGGGACGCAAGGAGTCAGGTCGTCCAGGTGCAGCCAGCGGCCGACGTGGGAGTCCCAAATCAGCGGCGTCCAACAGCCGCAGCGCATCAGTGCCATATCCGGTGCGGGTACCGGCCCCTTGCTCGGCCAGCGTGAGTCGCCCACGTGAGCTAAGTCCGGTTGTCGTAGTACCCGGACCACTTCCCGTAGTTCACTCCGGGTCGGTTCCACTACCGCCTCCCACTACTTGAATGTGTTGGATGGGCGGGCCGTCGCCCGGGACCCCCGACGGCCCACCCGCCCCGCCACCGCAGCCTCCTCGGTGCGTACGGCGACGGAGCTGTTCTTGGGGGTCGGGGCAGGCCAAACCCACCCACCCCGACCAGGGGTGAACCGCGATCGTTGCCACACGAGGAGCGGCTCCTCATAAACATATATGCCACTGTTTCGAAACTCAACAGCTTGGTTGTCGCTCGTGTGCATGTCGTGATCAAATTGGCAGGCCACATGAGGAGTGCCATGCCACCGATCGCTGAACACATCAAGATCGCTGACCAGATCGTCGCCGACGTGCGGAGCGGCAAGGTGCAGCCGGGAGACAAGCTGCCGTCGATCGCGGAGATGGCCAAAATCTATGGTGTCAGCACGTCGACTATCCAGATGGTCAATGTTCGGCTGTTGGCCCTCCGGGTGATCTGGCGGCACCAGGGGAAGGGCATCTACATCAACGACCCCGACCTGTGGATGCGGGAACCGCCGCCGAAGCGTCAGCCCGGCAGAGCGTAAGTAGTCTTCCGGCTCGTCCCAGGCCAGTTGAGGCAGTCGCAAGAGGGCAGGTAGGACAACAGGAAGGCGACGGCGACCGCTCGCATCAACTGCCGCGGCGCTTCCTGATCGCCCATACCGTGCCGGCGGTCGCGACGGCGAGCGGCAACAGACAGCAGATAGTGAGGACGACGACGTGCCACGGCCGGAGTGCGTTCATGCGCGCACCGTACATCGAAGTGGCTAATTTCGGTGCCCGGCCTCGGTATGGACAGCGCCCCGCGCCCACCCCGTTTTCGTGCGAATACCGCACCATGTTCGAAGAACGTGGGTGGAGCGCCATCGATCTCATCGGTCGTGGCACGGTCCGTGCTACAGGGTCGGCTACCGCCTGCCGCAGCTGGGTGGCGGCTTGGGCGGTGACCGGGGTGGTGCGGTTCAGGGGCCGGCCAGCTGGTCGCGGCGACGGATGAGGTACGCCGTCTCGGCAGTGTTGCCGGCCAGGCTGATGGCCCGGTCGTACGCCGCCCGCGACTCCTCACTGCGGCCCAGCCGGCGCAGCAGGTCGGCGCGGGTGGCGTGGAAGGCGTGGTAGCCCTCCAGCGGCAGACCGTCCACCTCCGCCAGGGCGACCTCCGGGCCGTCGAGCTCAGCGACCGCGATCGCCCGGTTGAGCCGCACGATCGGCGAGGGGTCGAGGCGGACCAGCTGGTCGTAGAGCGCGACGACCTGCGACCAGTCGGTGTCACGGAC
>DASULK010000188.1:0-30914 GCA_036278255.1 Micromonospora sp. | reverse complement strand
TCGATGCAGGTATCCGCCCGACGGGTGTACCTGCTCTCGGCGTCCACTCACCCACGGTCGCGGGTCCGGGGCGACGACGGCCGGAAGCTCCACTACCAGCAACAGCTGCTCACGACGGTGGCCCGCCGAGACCTAGGATTGTGAGCTCAACGCACTCCTGGTGTCCGACCCGCCGGTGCAGGGCCGCGCCGCAGCGACGTCGCTGCTTCTCACCCTGGGGGTGAACCGGCGCGTGGTGATGGAGATCGTCGGCCACTCGGCCCTGGAGATGACGAGGAACGTCTACGGGCACGTCGCCGTCGACCAGCAGCGTGAGGCCCTTGACAAGCTCGACGGCCTCTTCGACCGGTGACGTTGCCGTCAGCTACTGCTGTCACCACCAGGCTGCCAGGACGACCAGCAAGATCAACCAAGGCGAACCCGCAGGTCGGGACGAGAGCCGGCACGGGGACTCGAACCCCGAACCGCCCGATTACAAGTCGGGTGCGCTACCAATTGCGCCATGCCGGCGGGTCCGGGGTACTACCAACGGAACAAAGATAGGGACAACACTTCTGTGACTTACATCACTGCGACTTCGCTGTCCGCCGGGTCTGCTCCGGGCCCGGACCAACTCTAGCGTTCCTGGCCTGGGAGCCCTGCCGCGCTCAATGTCCTCATGCCCGGCCGCCGGCCGGAACGCTTGACCCGACGGGTTCAATGAGCATCGGGTGGAGTCTCATCGCGATCATGCGGATCCTGTGGCAGAGCAGTGGGCCACCGGCTCCGGCTTTGGAAGTACTCCAGGGCCTGAGGCTTCTCGGTGAACTCGAGCAGTCCTCCTGTCTTCTTTTCCAGCACTTCCCGCACCTCTGCCGGGGTGGCGAAGAAGAACTCCCGACGCTCGTTGACGAAGTTCACCCGACGCTCGGCGAACGCCCGGTGCAACTCGTTCTCCAGGGTCACCGCGTCGTCGGAGAAGTACAGGGCGTGGACGTCGTACGGGAACGGGACCGAGGCGTCTCCCAGCTCGCGGAC
The DNA here is from genome assembly GCA_036278255.1 of Micromonospora sp. Taxonomy (GTDB): domain Bacteria; phylum Actinomycetota; class Actinomycetes; order Mycobacteriales; family Micromonosporaceae; genus DASULK01. The sequence continues at coordinate 29,897 of DASULK010000188.1, read as the reverse complement.
CCGGTCGTACGGCTCGAGCCTCCGAGTCATGCCGATCTTGATGACGTTGGGGCCGAATGTGCCGATGTTGGAGATCACGTAGACGTACCCGGCGCGGATGTTGGCGATCCTGTAGTCCGCGTTCTCGATCGCCTCCTCGATCTCCGCCATCCGGCCGCGTAGTTCGGTGGCAGCCACCTCGTCGCCGTTGGCGAGGATCGCGGCAAGCGCGGCTTGGTAGTGAGCGCGTTCCTTCTCCAGCCGTTCGCGCTCGGCAGCAAGCTCCGCTTCCGCTCGCCGCTGCTCGCGAAGCAGCTCCCGCTCTTCACGCGCCCGCTGCCGCTCTTCCTGCAGCTTCACCTGGTAGTCCGCGGTGAGTTCGAGCTCCTCGATCCGCAGCGCGTGGTAGTCCGGATTGACGCGCATCTCCATCATCCGGCCGAGCTTCTCGATCGCCGTTACGGCAGCTTCCAGACGTCGCTTGGCCGTCAGCACGTTGCCGGCGCGAAGGGAGCGGACGCAGTTGTCTGCCTCGGCGTTGTAGGCGCGCAACATCAGCTTGGACAAGTCGGCGACCATCCTGCGGCCCTTCGCCAGGGAACCGGTGAAGGTGAACATGTCGGCCGCCAGGACTGCTACGCCCGCTTTGATGATCTCGTCCATCTGGAGCTCGAGCTGCCGAAGTCGCTCCTTATAGGCCGGTGCGTCTTCCAGCGGGTGGTGGTATCGGTACACCCCGACGTCCTGCAGGACGCGCTGGTCATCCAGCTCGATCACGTCGGTACCGCCCGACGACTCTGCACTTGAGCGTGCTTCCGCCAGGGCGGCCTCCAGTGCAGCTATCCGCGCACGGAGCTGGACGACGTCCTCGACCTGTTCCATCGGGGGTGTACTGCTCGCTGGCGATGCCACGGCAGCTCGGACTTGGCCAGCGTCCGGCGACTCGGTGACAGGGATCTCGTCGGCACCGGGCGCGGCGTCTTCGGCGCGGGCTTGAGGGTCCGCGTCGGGGCCCGTTGAGGCTTCTGCAGGCGACTCGGGGGCACTAACGGCGGGCTCTTCCTCGGGAAGCCACAGTTGCCATCCCACAGGAGCCGGCGGCCACGACGGGTCCGGGTTCCAGCCGGGCGGCGGTTGCCACCCGGCTGGGGGCTGTGGCCATCCTGGTGGGGGGTTGAACCGCACGCTCACCGCCCTCTGGTCCGTACGCCGGCCCCGGTATCGGCAGGAACCAGGTCTATCGGGGACTTCGACAGCGCTGCACCGAGGTGCTTGAGCGTCGCCTCGGGCACGACATTGGACAGATCGAACTGCGTGAATGTGTCCCGGTCGGCAGCCACGACGGCCAGTGGGACCTGTTCGGCCAGGCCGGTGCTCGCCGAGATGGTGTTCGTGGCGACAGTGAGCGAGACTGTGTGGATCTTTCCGGCCCTGTCAGCCTCGAACACCTCGTGCAACGTCCTGAGGGCCACCTGCCAGACGGCGTTGGCGTACCGGTCCTTGCTCGCCTTGACGGTCAGGGTGCTTGGGACGATCTCGTCCTTTGCCTTGACGTACCGGTACTCCTTCACCGTGGGGACGCTCGACGGCTGAGGCACAGTGACCGTGAGTGTGAGTTCACGTGTACCAAGGTCGAAGTCGTAGTCGTGCTCGACTGGAAACGACTCTGGGTAGACGGAGTTCGCCAATACGACACCGACATACTCCTCGATCGCGGTCTCCACGTCGAAGGCCAGGTCGTTGATGAACTTGTCAACTCGCTGGTTGTGCTCCGCGGCCTCGGCTTCGCGGGCTCTGCACTGTTCGGCGTACTCGGCTTCGGCCTTGGCGAGGCTGTCGAGTCGGACGGCTTCAGCAGCATGGCGCCTTTCGGACTCCGCGCGGTAGTCAGCCTCCATCCGCTGGCAGTGGTCCCGCCAAGCCCTCCACATGGCTTCGTACTCGGACCGTGCTCGGGCAACCGCTTCTTCGTGCCGCTTCCGACCGCCGAACGCCGCCGAAAGCGCACCCGGGGCGGGGGGCTCCTGATAGACCGGCTCCGGCGGATAGACCAGTTGGGGCATCGGCGGAGTGGGCGTCCCGAGCTGACCGGGGTCAAACGGTGGATGTTCGACGGAGGTGATCTTCAGCGTCTCCAGGTCGACATGGTCGTCCACTCCTAACGTGGCGTCGAGTAGACCGTCGATCTCGGCGTAGCGCTGCTGCAGTTCGGCGTTCATCGCCGCTGCTTCGGCCTCACGGGCCTCGATGTGTCGCCGCTTGGCCTCGGCGTCCCGGGCCTTCTGCTCGGCAGCGCTCGCCCGCTTCGCCGCGGTAGCGGCTCGCTCAGCCTCGCGCCGCGCCCGCTCAGCCTGCCGCAGTGCCGCAGCATGTGCCCGGGAAGCTGCTGCAGCCTGCTGCCGTTGACGCTTCTCGGCCTGCTGCCTCTGGTAGTTCATTTCGGCGAAGAAGCCACGACGAGCCACTTTGCCCCCTTTCACTCGAGCTTCTGGTGACCCTAGCCACCGCATCTGACATCGGAGCCCACGTCAAGATCCATTTTTCGGGACCGTGCGCGGGGACCCGGACAAACGCCGATCCGGGTCGCCGTCCGCCGTTGAGCTGTCTGCGCCTGCTGCGTCGGTGCGGCGACGCCTCGGCTACCGCAGGTGCGCTGGCACTGGCAGATGGTCGGGGCGTTGGCTGAGGAGCCGATCAATTACCGCTGGTCGTGCGGCGATGATTGCCACTTGACCACAAGGCGCGCCGCCAGCTGTGCCGCGGATCGAGATCGCGTCGAGAGGCTCGCCGGCATCAAGCAGCTTGGTCAACATCCGCGCCTTCTGCTTGTTGACGTACGCGGCCCTGTGCTCGCCGGTTGCGTCGTGCACTGCGACGGCATATCGATCATGAGGGTTGTCCGGTTCCCGGACCAGACGCACCGGCGCACCTGGGGCGAAGTCTCCCGCTCGGCACCCAGCTTGGTGGTATGCCTCTCCGCGCAGTTGGGAAACGTACACGCCCACCGCTGGCAAACGCCGGTCGGTCGGGGACACCAGCAGCCCTGTGGCGTCTTCACAAAGCCGCAGCACCTCCTCACCGCCGCTGTCGCGGTACGGGATGAGCCGCAGTGATGGAAGACCGTCCGCACCCTCGAACCGGCTCTTGTCTCCGTCTGTGGGCACGTACCAGCTCGGATGAACCTGCGCCACCGGCTTGGACTCAGCCTCGGTGACTCGTGAGTCGTCAGACCCCGATCGCGCAGGCGCGAGGCCGAATAGCCGCTTCAGTACTCCCACTGATTCCCCCTTGACCACGTGCAGCGGACGACCCTGCTAGCACTGGTGTCGGTCGGCCGGTCCGTGACGCCCCCGCACGCCGACCCCAGCCCGCATCGCCCTCGTATCGGCGCAGCTGTCCGTCTAGTTGAGCCCGACGGCACCGACAAGCCGACAGGCGTGCGCTCCCAGGTGGCCGGGAGCGCAACGCCACTGGTGAGTGGTCAGTCGATCCAGGACCGAAGCGTGTCCTGGTCGGTGAACATCCTGTCCAGCAGCCGGTCCTTCTGTCTGGCGCGCTGAACGGTGGTGAATTGGCTCTTCCTGCCGAAGGCGCAGTTCAGGGCGCTGGTCATACCTGCGGTGCTGAGCAGCTGGAGTTGGCGCCACAGGGCGATGCCACTGACGTTGGTGGTGCTGTCGTCCACGCCTGCCCAGGCGGTGTGCTTGTTCAGGTACAGCTGGACCGACATCCCCGCGTCGCCGCTGCCGGGCTTGGCGCCGGTGAAGGTGAGCCGTTCCCGCGCGGGCAGCTCGTACTGCTTCATCAGGTCGAGGTTGCGGGCGACGAGTGCGGCACCGAAGGCGGTCAGCTTCAGCTCCCGGTACCCGCGGCGGGCTCGGGCATGGACCTTGACGGTCGTCGGCGTCTCCGGTGCGGGGTTGCCGTGGTCGTCGATGAGATCGGTGTCCAGCGCAGCGGAGGCGTCACGCGGCGTGGCGCCGGCCTCCACGAGCGCGTAGGCGATGCCGGGGCGCAGGCTGCTCGGCCGAGTGTCGGTCCAGAAGTGGATGCGGGCGAGCAGGATCTCATCGACGGTCCACGGGCGCGGGTAGCGGCAGGACTCGTTCGCCTTGCGCGCATACGGCGATCGGGGCAGGTCGGTCAGTGGTTCACCCCACTGGTCGCGAGGCGTGGTCAGGGGGAGCGTGGCCTGCGCCGCAATAAAGGTGTTGCGCACCCGCCGCACCTTGGCCTTCTCTTCGTCGGTCAGCGTCGCGCCCAGCTGGGGGACGCCGGCGACTGTGGCGACAACGTTGCGGGCGAGAGCGCCAGTCAGCTCGGCGAAGTCGTCCACGCCGGCGCGGCGGGCCGTCAGCGTCAGTTCCTGGGCGGTTTGGATGCTCGGCTCCAGTTCGTTGCGGTCGCCGAGTAGGCCAGAGCGCCAGACGGTTCCGATGCAGGACGCTGCCTCCATCAGTGGCTTGCTGACCGCAGGGATGCGGACGGTGGGGTAGGTGGTGGGGGTGGACTTGCGGGCCATGAGGGTCTCCGGTGTCTTGTGTCGGATTGGACATCCGGGGACCGTCCGGTGATGACGGGGCTGCGCAATCGCTGCCGACGGCCAAATGGGTGAATCTGCTGCTCGGTGTGGTGGAGATGCGCAAGTGCCCGGCACGTGGTCACATGCCGGGCACTTGCGTTGCGGTTCTCAGTCGGAGCTGTCGTCCTGGTGGTGCTCTTCGTCGGCCTGGTAGCGGTACCAGCGTTCGGAGTTGTACAGCAGCGCAATTGCGACGTACTGCAGCAGCTGTTCCTCACCGCTGGGGCTGGTGGCCCGCTTGTTCGGCAGCGACGCCTTGTACGTCTTGTGCCAGGACTCGGGCTGGTTGCGCAGCCCGGCCAGGGTGGGCCAGCGGGGGTCGGTCTGGGGGATCAACCGCAGCAGGCCCAGGGCCTTCTGTCGGGAGGTGCTCTTCTTGCGCTCATGTTCTGGCATCGGGCACCGGTCGTTGGGGGGTGTCCAGGTCTCGGTGTGCTCGAAGTCGCCGTGATCGCACTTGATCTGCCAGGTGGCGGTGACCTCGAATCCGGCTTCGCGGAGGTCGGCCCGGGAGCGCAGCAGCATCGGGTGATCCACCTTGCGGTACTGGTCGTCCACCACGGTGAGGGTGTTGTCGTCCACCACGAGCCGGTGCACGCACGGGCCGGTGGGGGTGCGGTGGGTCGCCGTGCCGAGCTCGGCGTACGCGCTGTAGACGATCTGGGGCACACCCTGGGAGTCGCGGTGGATGGTCAGCCCGACCTTCTGGCCGAGTGAGTTCTGCCCGGAGAACGCGTCCATCAGGGCCTGTTCGGCGGCGGCGTCGCGTTCGGTGCGTCCAAGCTTGCGGACGCTGGTGTTGCGTGCCTTGGCCTGGGCCGCCTTGCCCCTTCTGCGAGCTGACTTGCTGGTCCTCCACGCGTTGTGCACGTGCGCGGGGGCATTCTTCCTCGACAGGCTGCTGGGGCTCGCCTTGCCGATCAGCGGAATGCCGTACGTGCCCAGCACGTAGTTGGGATGCCACCCGGTCAGCGCCCTGTCGTACACGACGGCGTGCACGGCGGTGGACGGCAGATGCTGCAGAACCTTGTCGATCAGGTCGAGCGCGACCGCTCCCTCGGAGCCATCGACCTGTCCCACGGCCAGCACCACGTACCCGTAGCGGGTCATCCCCCCGACGTGAGTGGTGTTGATCCCGTGCTCGTCGGCCTTCCCGTCCTCGCTGTTGTCGGTGCAGCGGCACTGCAGCCGGTAATGCTGACGGCTGGGATCGGTGGCCCGGCTGCCGCAGATCTCGATGCTGCCGTCCGGCAACCTCACCTCCTCCAGTTTGCTGTACCGCTTGGTGATGGTGCCGTCACCGATCACCGTGTTGTGGACCCACATGTCGGCCAGGTCGGTGCGCGGGTGGTGCGCGAACGCGCCGAGCCGCATGGCCAGGTCCACGCACGCGACCAGGAAGGCGTCCTCCAGGGCGCTCAAGACCTCGGGTTGGGTGAGCCAGCGCCGGAACCGGCGTAGATCCTCCCGGGTCGGCGCCCGCAGCGGCAGGCGCAGGCCGAGCACTTGTTCAAAGCGCCGCCGAATGTGGCCGTACAGGTCGTCGCCGCCGTTCACGGCCAGGCGCCGCAAGAGATCGCGTTCCGAGCCCATTCCTCGCCCGACGGCGAGCAGCAACAGCATCAGTGCCGTCGGGTACAGCCGGTGCCCGGGGCCGTGGTCGCGGTCGAGCAACTGAGCGATCACGAACGTCAGCCGGCTGCCGATCAGGGCGTCGACCTTCTTCTTCGCACTGAGCGTCGACAGGTCCAGGTCGCTGTCGATCGTCTGCTGGGTGTACTCGCAGTTGGTGATCACCCACGGGCTGACCGGCGTGCTGTGCAGGTCGGAGGGGGTCGGGGCGAACGAGAGACGTAATGCGGGGGTGAGCATTTGGTTGCTCCTTTCATTGTGTTGGGAGCCTCGACCTGCCCGATGCGGGACGCTGCGCAATCGCCGTGTCCCGCCATCCGCCGACCGGGGCTCCCTGATCGGTTAGGAGCCTCGAGCCGTCCGGCACGGCGAGCGGTGTGCAATCCCCGCCGTTCCGGGCCGGGGCCGGTGGCGTTCCGGCGACGTCACGGGCTTCCTCCGCTGCCTGTCCGCGTCCTAGCGTCGTGAGCCGAAAGGACGCGCCATGAACGCTGACCTCGCTGCAACCGCCACCGGCGACCTTGAAGCACCGGATGGGCTGGAGCGGCTGCTGGAACAGGTAGACGGGGTGCGTGCGGCGTGGGAGAACGGTGGCGAGTTCTCCGCTCAGACCCTGGCCAGGGCCGGGGAGATCGCCGACCGGTTCGCCCGCCGGATCCACCGCCAAGGCGTCGGTCAGTTCACGGATGTGACCGCCGCGCACTGCCGTGGGTTCATCGACGCTCCCACCGCCGCCGGGCAGCTTCCGGAACTCACTACCCGACACGCCCGCCGCACGGCGTTGCGGATGCTGTTCCGCACCCTGCGCGAGCAGGGCCTGGACGTCGGGGACCCGACGGTGGACATCCGGCTGCCGGCCAGGTCAGGGACCTCCGCACGCCCGCTCACCGACGCCGAGATCACCTTGTGCCGTGCCTCGGCCCGGCTAGGGGAGGCCGGCGGTGTGTCCCTGCAACGCGCGACGGTGTGGGCGCTGGCCGAGACCACCGCGATGACCAGCGAGATCTCCCGCATCCGGATCCGCGACGTCGACCACGACCACAGCCCGCACTGGGTGCAGCTGCCCGGCACCCGCCGCCTGGACCCACGGCTGGGGGAGCTGACCGACTGGGGATCGGCCATCCTCACCAGACAGCTACGCGTCCTCGCAGGAGCCGGCGCCACCCCGGACACCCTGGTGACGTACCGGGGCCGTGGCGCTCCCGGGCAGGACAAGGCCCAGTCCGCCACTTGCAACGCGATCGGCGCGATCCTCGACCTCGCCGGACTCTCCGACCAACCCGACGTGCGACCGGCGTCGGTGCGCAACTGGGCCGGCCGGCAGCTGTACGAGGCCGGGATGCCGATCGAACAGGTCGCCCGCCGCCTCGGCGCCTGGTCCCTGGACGCCGCCGCCACCGCGATCGGCCTGACCTGGAGGCCGTCATGACCCGAAGCCATGCGCCCGGCACCCTGGAACGGCTCCGCGCAGTCCTGACCAGCACAGGGCTCTACCAGGTCGCCGCACACCTGGACGGCGAAAGACCGGTTGGGCGGCCACCGGTCAACCCCGGCTACGTGCTGCTGGCCTACGGGATCCTCGCCCGGCTGACCCGAAGCGGCACCCGCGTGGAGGTCGACCTCGCCGAACCGCACACCTGGGCCTACGCCCGCACCCTGATGACCCAGGCGGAACAACGACGGGCACTGGGTCTGCCGGAGCCGGCCGAACGGCCGCCGACCTGGGACCACTGGCGCTGGTACCGCAACCACCACCTGGCCACCGACGACGCGCTCGGCGTGCTGGCGTCGGTGTTTCCCGCCCAGGCCACGGCCCTCGCTCGGCAGGTCGGGCTCCTGGACCCGCACGGGCCCGGATCACCCACACACCCACACCCCACACGGGCGGTGTACGGGGACGGCACCACCGTCCGACCCATGTACCGGCCACCGGAAACCGTGATGATCGACCTACCGGACGGCGGCCAGGCACGCCGGTACCTCGAACCCGGCACCGGGCAGCTGCTGGACGACCCACCCGGCCGGCACGACCCCGACCTGCGCGAATGGCACGGCGCCGCGAACTGGCAACAGGGCCACAGTTACGTCGCGTTCCACACCCGCGGCCCCGCCCCCTACCAACGCGTCGTCCTCGCCGTCGACCACATCCCCGCCCCCGGCGCCGAGGCCAACACCGCAGTGGACCTGCTCCGGGACGTGCACCGGCACGCCAAGGACGGCATCCAAGTGGTCGTCTACGACGGCGCGTTCACCGGCGCCCACATCGACACCATCATGACCAGGTACGGGTACCTGACCATCGCGAAAATGCCCACCGGCGAAGCCGCCGAGCAGATGACCCCACCCGAGCTGGTCCGCACCCGCGACGGACGCCGCGCCCGCTCCTACCCGCTCGGCACCGTCACCCACACCACCCCCGCCGGGCCCTGTGAGCACGTGCTCGCGACCGTCGGCGGCCACGTGACGCTGATCGACCTGGACGAACGCGGCGACCCCGTCGCCGTCGGTGCGGCGACCCGCGGCCCGGTCAAACGCTCCCGCCGCGCCACCGGGGCCTTCCACTTCAACGTCGGCTACACCATCCCCTGCACCCTCGAACCGTTCACCGTGTGGCTGTCCCCCCACGCCGGCCCGGACGGCGACACCCGCCGCCCCCACAACCTGCGCGTGATCTCCGAGACCGACCCCGACTTCTACACACTGCGCGGACTGCGCAGCGACGCCGAGAACTACCACGCCAACCTCAAACGCACCCTGCTCGTCGACCGCGCCATGAGTCTTGGGTGGCGACGAGGACTGGTAGAGAACTACTGCTTCTGCCTGCTCAACAACGCCCTCACCGAACACCGGGCCACCCAGGCCGTCGCGGCGCCCACGACCCTCGCCCGAGTCCTTCACCCCTGACCGCCGCCCCAGTCACCAACAGTCACAGCCCGGCACGTCCTCTGCCCGCGTTGCGAGCCCTACGGCGCTGGGGCTCCGACCGGCCACCCAGCGCCGCCACACCGGGGGGATTGCGCATTCCCGAACTCACCGCACGTTGCGCAGCAGGGCCCGAGAAGGGCGGGCCCGGACGCCCCCGGTCGACCAGCGACCACGCTCCAGACAACTCCACAGAGGAACCAGAAACATCACACAAACGGCGGCGTGGGAGCGCCGAGGCTCGGGCCGAGACCGGCACGACAGGAGGTGAACGCCAACGCCACCGTCCCGAGCCCGGCCCCCCGCACCCACAAGAAGGAGAAGCGCGTCATGGCTGCCTCAGAGCCACTCCCGACGAGCCGCGAACTGCAGTGGAGCTTGCAACCACCCGGACAACGCCCGCGCCAGACCCTGCGCGGCCGAGCAGCATGGATTGTCCTTGCCGCCGTCCTGCTGCCCTGGGTCATCGGGATGCGCACCTGCATCCGAACAGTGATCCACCTGCTTCAGAGCCAGAACCACCGAGGCGCACGCGGGCGTCCGCAGTCGCGGCGAGGAGATCGGATCACCGCAGCCCAGCCCCACCCACACGCCCCGGTCTGACGGACGAAGCCGACGCCCCAACTGGGGGCACGCTTCTGCAGTTCGTCACCGGCACAGGCAGCACCTACCAGGTCGACCTGAGCCACCACAGGATCCGCCGGCTCACCGGCACCCATGCCCCGACCCACCGACAGGGGGACGACGGCACGTGGCGGCACTACCTCCACATCAGTCAGGTGACACTGGGCGCGCCGGTCCTGACCATCTGGCGACACACCGCAGACGGCGCCACAGAGACCACCATCACCAGTCCGGTGGTACACATCGAGCGGGTACCGCGCTGAGCCCGCGACCCCCACGGAAGCGGGATGAGAGCGGCGCGAAAGGAGCGGTGACGCTCAGAGGTTCGGTGGCGGCTAGCAGCCGCAGGACGCCCCGGCGACGAAAGTACTTGCCCAACAGCCGTTCCAGCGCCGGGTGCACGTGCAAGCGCGTCGTGGAGTCGGTTGGTGAGGCGGGTCGCCTCCTGGGCGAGGTCGGCGTCGTAGCCGGCCAGCACGGTCAGCTCGACGGTGGTCTGTTCTTCGAATCCGACTCGACGCAGGGCATGCGGCAGCGTGCGCGCGGCATCGGCGATGACGTAGGCGTCGCGGGCGTCGGTCTTGGCTTCCCCTGGGTACAGATCAGCGATCCGTCTCATCGCCAGTCCTGGCAGGTGCGCCACGGCGATGCCGCGGGAGCGGGCCACCGCGATCGCGAGCGCGCCGATCGAGGCCAGCTGGTCGATCATCACCAGCACCCGGCCGTGTGCCTCGAGTTCGGCGAACAGCTCGACCAACTCGGCTTCGGCGTTCGGCAGTGGCCGATCGCCCAGGCGGCGCCCGCCCGGGTCCAGCGCTACGGCGTGATGGGTTTCTCGGGCAACGTCGAGGCCGCAGAACACCTCGAACTCACCCGCGACGATGGGCACGACACTTCTCGTCCTGGTCAACTCGTTCCTTCCTCAGATGGGCAGACCAGCCGAGGACGAGTGCGCCGGCAGCCGGCAGCCACGTTACGAGAAGGCATCCAGACACCTGGGCCCATGTCCCTATGAGCGGTCACATACGTCCAGCGAGCCCGGTGACAACACCTCTGAGATCAACAACGACAGGAGCCAGGAGTCATACCGGGCCCGCTGGCCTGCACCCTCAATCTGAGGGCCCGAGGAAAGTAACGGGAGTCAGGTGCGCAGACGGAACCCAAGCCTCGACCAGCACCGCATGCTCCCCGTCCTGCACCACATAGACGCATCGCCCCTGCCAACCGTCGGGGTGCCGGCGCCACTCCACCAGTAGGCCCGGCCAGCGTGCGCCACCGTCAGGGCCGCTGACCCAGCAGTGCCGCGACCGCCCGCCCGCGTTACCGATGCCCGCAGCAGCAGACCGAGCAGCAAGCGTCCGCCCGCCCCTGCTGCCCATGCCACCCGCCACCACAACAGCATGCCAGCAACCGGACAAGTGTTCGAACGCTGCCCCTATTGCTCGCTGCGCCGTCATGCCGATGAGGCGAGATCTGCTGTTGATCTACGGCAAATAGGCGACGGGTGGGGTCAGCGGATGCCCCGCGAGCGCCGTTCGGCCCTTGCCGCTCGCCCCACGGCGCTTCAGACTGAGCAAGTCCCAGGCGGTCTCATCCGGTCCGTCGTTCCCACCGCACTGGGCATCCGGCCCTCGAGGTCGGCCCGGGTTCGTTGTTGGCAGAGGAGGTAAGGGCTAGTGTCTGCTAGGTCGCCTCTGTCCGAGATTTGGGCCAAGAACCACGGCGGGGAGGCCACGGACTTGGTGGCAGACGTGCGTTCGTTGCGTCAGGCGGATCTTGCCCGGTGCACCGCCAAATGGGACCGCCTCGCCGCCGCAGTGGCGACGGATGGTCGCACGGAGGACGAGATCGAGGAAGGTCTGCTGGTCCAACTGGGGCTCCCCTTGTGACCACTCCTGGGCCCCGGCCGGCTTCCCTACGCATGCCAGCTGATGGCCAGCTCGTCGGAGCGACGCTCGGTGAAGTCGCCCGCCTTGGGTGGACTGGGATGGAGGCCGCCTCGTATGCAGAAGTGCCGACGCTGGAACGCGTAGGCGAATCGACCGGGGCAGAGGCGACGCTGTGATGCCGTAGACGACTGGCGGTGCGTCGACACCGCCAGCAGACCGGACGCGACGGCCTTGGGTGAGGCAAGCACCCAGGGCCGCCTGTCCCAATGTGATGGCGGGGCCGTCCACATGACAAGTGGCAAGCAGCTCGAGGCCGTCAAGTCGCGATACAGGGGGCCGCGCTGTGGCGTTCGTTTCCCGGCAACGCCCCAGGCGGCGGCCCTTCTCCCTAGATGTTCCATGGTGGCCCGGAGGCGCTCGTCCGTCGCTCGATCATCCGTGACGCCGTGATGGCGCGGTAGAAATCGGTGGCGGGCGCGGTACATGAGTGCCGGTTCGTGCGCCGGCCCGAGCTGGAACAGTGCCTCGATTGCATCGCCCTCACAGCACGATTCGTTGGGCAAGTTGACCAGGTGTCGGTAGATGGCTGTACGGCACTGCAGGGTCCGGATTGCGCTCGTCCCAGGCCGGGAGCGGCCGCGTGTGCCACAGCTTCACGTTAAGGAAACTGCGAACCGGCCGAACCGGCGTCGCCGGCGTTGGATCTTCAGGTGCCATATCCCGTCGCGTTGCGGCCCGGGGGGGTCGTGCGGCGGGGGTGGGGATGCGGGGAGGGGGCCGACGCGGCAGCTCCCGGTTGAACTTCTCCTCCGCCTCTTTCGCTTTTGCGCGAGCCGGTCTCGCTCACCGGCCAGCCACTGGTCAGTCGGTGTGAGCCGCACCCGTACAACCAGGGCACCGAGGCGCGCTGACGCTGCTTCCGCTCATCCGCGACGCGAGCGATTCAGTCTTCTTCGATGTAGCCCGTTTCCGGGTCGATCATCGCGAGGAAACTTCGGATGGGGGCCTGGTGCGGCTGGATGTATTCTGGCGCCGCAGACGTCGAGAATCCGTAGCCGGGATTCTGGCCCGAGAGCCAGGCGTACTGGGTGCCACCGTTCCTGTCGCGGCGGACTTCGAAGATCTCCCCCATCGCACTCCAGTTGCGTGGCTGACGGGGCAGCCTCCTGGGGGGGGGCATGGCCGGGCAGTGGCGGCTCGTCGCCTTCGCCGGTGTTCATGACGAAAGCACGGCACTGGCGTCCGCTCATGCCGCGAGTCGCGCGCTTGCGACATGCGACATTCCGCCGCCTGTAGGCGTATCCGCAGCTCTGCTCACGCCAATCAGCGCCTACGTGTCGCCATCACCGCGCGGGGGCCAGGGCACCGCGCCCGCCGGCTGCCGCAGTTGCGACCCGTCGCCCACCTACCCCTCCGCAACGGCGTGTGCTGCAAAGGCTTCGACCGCGTTGATGACTGCCCCGAACCGGGGCGAGTAATACAGGTCGAACCCGTGCTGACCGCCAGGCAGCTCGGCGTACACCACCGGCTCCTTCGCGACCGCCCGCAGCTCCTCGACGAAGCGCCGGGCGTCGGCGACGGGAACGACGGAATCGTGGTCGCCATGCACGATCATCATCGGCGGGGCATCGGCCCGGACGCACTCGGTCGGCGAGGTCTCCGGGCGACCGCCGAAGTAGCGTCGGTAGTAGCCGCCCAGGATGACGACGGCGCTCACCGAGGTGTCGACTCCCTGCGGTCGCCGACGTGATGGTGTTCTCCAACGACTTCGCCCGGCGGCGCGAGCGTCCGAGGCGGCCGTGCCTTGACGGGTTGACTTGCATTTTGCAAGTATGCCGCCATGAGCCTCTTCATCACCTGCCCGGTCGAAAGCGTGGAGCGCGCGACCGCCTTCTACACCGCCCTTGGCTGGACGTTCAACGCCGAGATGTCGGATCACAACGTGTCGTGCTTCGCGATCGCGCCCGAGCAGTACGTCATGCTCGGCAGCCGTGAGATGTACGCGAGCGTCGGCGGCGTCGAGGACCTAGTCGGCGGACCGGACACCCCCTCGAAGGTCACCGTCTCGTTCGACCTCGGGAGCCGCGATGCGGTCGACGAGCTCGTCGAGCGCGCCGTCGCCGCGGGCGGACGGATCGGCGACACCGACGACTACCCCTTCATGTACCAGCGCCAGTTCGATGACCCCGACGGCTACCACTACTCACCGTTCTGGATGAAGCCGAACACCGATCCGGCCGAGTGAGCGACCTCGCCGCGGCACTCGACATCGTAGGCAGCCGGTGGGCCCTGCTCATCGTGGAGCGGCTGCTCGAAGGGCCGCAGCGCTACGGCGACCTGCAGCGCGACCTCGGAGCGCCGACGAACATCCTCGCGACCCGCCTGCGCGAGCTCGAAGCAGCCGGCGTGCTGTCCCGTCTTCCTCTTCGGCACAACACACGTGCTTACGCGCTGACGGAGCGCGGGCTCGCACTGCAAGAGGCGATCGACGCGCTCAGACGCTGGGGCGCCGAAGGGACCTAGCCGGGCCTCATCGACCGGGTCAACGCCGAGCTCCATCGCCTGGCGGCACCGAAGCCGATGTCGAGGGTCCGGCGTGCACCATCCGCTCATGCCGCTGTCAGCAGGACGCGGCGTGACCACTCATGCCGGGATCGGTACGTTTCCTGCTCTGAGCTACCGGGCTCCCCGGCTGCTGAGATTGCGTTCCACATCGTCGGGATCACGTCGCTATTCGGTGGCTCTAGTGCCGAACCAGTTGAGGCTTCAGGCACACCGCAAGGTTCAGACGCTGGCGCCCGGACCGGGACCCAGCCTCATGCACCTACGAGCCGCTCGAACGTCCGGTGGACTTCCGATTGTCCGATGTCCTCAACAGCGGCAGCCGAAGCCATCCAGAAGGCGAACGCCCTGAGGGACCCGGCAGCCAGCCTCGCGCTTTCGCCTCGGGAGGGGTTGAGTGCGGCGTGCAACGCGACGAAGGTGCCTGTCCAGCAATGGAAAACGGGCGACGTCTCAAGCAGCACCGAGTGGAAGGCGCTCCGTAGGTGAAGCCTGACCCCGCCCCGTTGTTGGTCTGGTTCTCGACCCTGCCCACGAGTCACTGGATTCCTCCGCAGTATGTCTGCTGCTGCATTGGACGATCCGTTGGCCGGGCTGGACCGCTGTCGACGGCGTTGGGGCGCCTCTGTCAGGTTGACGGGCTGGAGGCGTTTCGCGTTGCTCCGTCCGGGTGAACTGCGGTGCTGTTCACTGTGATCAAGGGTGTTGTGACTGTAGTTTCCGCGCACTGTTGAAGCGTCGATGGGCGCTGACGGAGCGGGGGTGGCCCGGTGGTCGCTGTTGGATCGTGGTGGAGCGGCGTCGCGCGGTGGCCGGGCCGAGCGGTTGCTATCGGGGTCTGCGCCGCTCTCCTGGTGACGACTGGCTCGGAGAACGCTTCGCGTGCGGACGCGGCTCCTCGCCCGGGTCCAGATCCGGTGTCGGCGGAGCCGTTGGTGGCGCAGGACGTCGCGTCGGCGCAGCTCACGGCGCGGGTGCGCGGTCAGCGGGTGGAGGTGCTGGCGGACCGGACGGAGGACTCGACCACGTTCGCGAATCCGGATGGGTCGTTCACGTCGGAGAGCTTCTTGGCTCCAGTGAGGGTGAAGGACGCGACGGCCGAGCAGGGTTGGAAGGACGTGGACCTGACCCTGACCCGCCGTTCGGATGGCTCCGTTGCGCCGGTGCGGCACCCGCAGGACCTCGCCCTCGCTGGCAAGACTGGTTCGTCCGGGGGGATGTTGACCCGGTTCACGGATCGGAAGGGTCGTCAGGTCGAGTATCGGTGGGCCAAGTCGCTGCCGGAGCCGGTGCTGGAGGGAACCCGGGCGACCTACCGGTCGATTGAGCCCGGGGTGGACCTGGTGCAGGAGGTCACTCGGACAGGGTTCGAGCACTTCCTGATCCTGCAGGACCGGGCCGCCGCCGATGCAGCGGTCGCGCAGGCGAACAACGGCAGGTACGAGTTGCGCATCCCGTTGCGGGTCAAGGGCCTGGTCCCGAAGGACCGTACAGACGGGGGGATCGACTTCGTGGACGCCAAGGGCGTCCCGGTCCAGACGGTCGTGGCACCGCGCGCGTGGGACGCCGCGATGATCGAGGAGGCGGCTGTCCCGGCCAGCGAGATCCAGCCGGTGATGACGTTCGATGGCGAGCGGGGGAAGGGTCAGGGTGACCTTGTCCTGTCGATCGATGCGGCTTGGCTGGCCGACCCTGCCCGGCGGTTTCCGATCACGATCGATCCTACGACGACGCTGGCGGCGTCGCATGACACGTGGGTGCAGTCCAACTTCAGTTCCGCCCAGGCTGGCTCGACCGAGTTGCGCGTCGGCACCTATGACGGGTCCACCAAGGCCCGCTCGTTCATGAACTGGAACTCCTCGTCGTTCAAGGGCACCAAGGTGACGTCGGCGACGCTGTCGCTGTGGGAGTTCCACTCCTGGTCGTGCACCGCGAAACCGATGTACCTCCACTCCTCGGCAACGACCGACGCGAGCACGACTTGGTCCAACCAGCCAGCGGCTGGCACGTTGTGGTACTCACCGTCGTTCGCCAAGGGGTACTCCTCGACCTGTGCCGACGGTTGGGTGAACATCGGCATCACCTCCCTGGCGCAGGCTTGGGCGGACAACTCCGCCACCTACCAGGGGATCCGCCTGTCGGCGTCGGAGACCGACGTGTACGGATGGAAGAAGTTCAACTCCGCCAACGCGTCGACGAACGTCCCGAAGTTGTCGGTGACCTACAACCGGTACCCCAACATACCGGGCACCGCCACGCACACACCTGGGACGTCCTCAAGCACCACCACCGCGGGCTGGTCCACGTCCGCGACGCCGACGCTGAAGGCCGTGGTCTCGGACCCGGACGGCGGGTCAGTGAAGGGACTGTTCAGCGTCTACCTCAACGGCACCGGAACCCCGGTCATTGACAAGGCGGTCGGCTCCAGCGTGACTTCAGGCGGCACATCTCAGTACACCGTGCCCGCCGGCAAACTCGCCAACGGCTCGCGATATGTGGTCCGGGTGTGGGGCAACGACGGATCGCTGACATCGAAGACATGGTCGGCGTACGACAACTTCGTCATCGACACCAGCGTCCCGGCGACACCGACCGTGGCATCCTCGACGTCTCCCGAGAACCAGTGGTCCGACACTGTCGATGCGGCCGGCAAGCTCGCGTTCACGGCGAAGAGCACCTCCTCGGACACCGCCAAGATCCAGCACTCCCTCGACGCGGCCACGTACGGCTCCACGTTGACGGCCACCGCGAATCAGGAGGTCGCGTTCACCATCGCCAAACCGTCGGCCGGCAAGCACACCCTGTACGTTCGCTCGGTCGACAAGGCCGGCAACGTCTCGGCTGGCAAGGCGTACGTCTTCTACTTCGGCAGTGGGGTCGCCCTGGCCCAGCCAGTGGAGAACCACGTCACCGCTCGTCGCGTCGCGCTGCAGTTGCAGGTCGACGCCTCCCAAGTGAGCGCCCTGGGAACGCACAAGTACCAGTACCGTCGCGGCGTCACCGACAGCTGGAAGGATGTGCCGCTGGCCGACGTCACCAACACGGCAGGGGCGACGCTTTCCGCATGGCCCGCCACTGCGTCGCCGACAACGGCCGTATCGCACTGGGACGCCGCCAACACCCTCGGCGGTGGTGGGGTCATCGAGCTGCGGGCCCTGTTCACCGGCAACGGCTCGTTCACCGAGCCGAACACGGTGACCGTCGACGTCAACGCCGGTCAGGCCGGCGATGCGGCCGTCGGACCCGGATCGGTCAATCTCCTCACCGGGGAGCTTTCTCTGTCCGACACCGACGCCACCCTGTTCGGGGCCAGCGTCGGCCGCACTTACGGCTCCCGGTCCCTGACCGCGGGCACCGACAACGGCCAAAGCGGTGCGTTCGGGCCGCAATGGGCACTTTCGGGGGCTTCGGAGTACACAGACGCCAACTGGAAGGCAGTCATCAAGACCTCGACGGTTTCCCTGGAGGTGGAGGATGTCGACGGACAAGTCGTCGCCTTCACCGCCGCCTCAGGAGGGGGATGGATCCCTGAACCCGGCGCTGAGGACCTCACCCTGACCGGCGCCTTCACCGGCGCCTTCACGCTCAAGGACACCGACGGCAACAGCACCACGTTCGCCAAGCCCACCACCACACCGGCACCGCCGGCGGACACCTGGCCGGTGATCTCGACCACCCCCACCGGAACTGGCGCTGCTGCCCGCTACGGCTACGACGTCGACGCCGCCGGCAAGCTCCGGCTAGCCCGCATCGCCGCACCCAACCCCGCTCTCAACGACACCGCCCTTCAGGGCTGCGCCGACAAGGCGACAGACCTGCTCGCCGCCCCCGCACGCGGCTGCCGCACCCTCGAACTGGTCTGGGGCGTCCCGGCCGCCGGCGGCTACACCGGGCAGCGGGTCACCGCCATCCGGGCCTACACCTGGGACCCGGCCGCGAACGGCGCGTCTGGCGCGATGACCGTCACGACCGAAGCGACCTACGGTTACGACAGCTCCGGACGGCTGACCACGGTCACCGACCCCAAGCCCGCTCTGACACCTGGCGGGCGGGCGCTGACCACCACCTACGCCTATGACGCCGCCACGAACCTACTCATCGGGCTGACCCCGGCCGGTGAGCAGCCCTGGACCCTCACCTACGCCACCGGCGCGACCGTCGCCGGACCGGCCTGGGACCGGACACTGCCGACCTCCCACGGACGCCTGGTGACGGCGTCGCGGCCCACGCTCACTCCCGGCACGACCGACACCGTCAATGGGACCGCGACGACGGCGATCGTCTACGGCGTGCCCGTGACCACGACGGCGCGAGGTCCGGTCACCCTCGACCTCGCCACGACCAGCACATGGGCACAGACTGTCGCCCCGGTCGAAGGCGCCGCCGTCTTTGACGTCGACGCGACCGCCCAGCCCATCGGCGACCACTGGGCCGGCGACGACGCCACGACCCGATCCTGGGCCAAGGCCGAGGTGACCTACATGGACGTCAACGGGCGCGAGGTCAACCACCTCACCCGTGACGGCCTCATCGACGCCACGGTCTACGACCGCAACGGCAACCCGATCATGCTGCTCAGCGGCGGCAACCGGGCCCTCGCACTCGGCCAGGGCACCGACGCCACCCCCATGCTGGCCGAGCTCGGCCTGGACGGCCTGAGCACCGACGCCCGCGCCCAGGCCCTAGCCACCGTGACCGCCTACGAGACCGGCACCAGCGGCGCCGCCCGGGTCAAGTACACCCAAGAGCCGATCCGGACCGTCATCACCGCCGGCGGCACCCAGGATCAGCACCGTCCCACCACCCGCACCAGCTACGACGCCGGGCGCCCAGCCGCAGCCGCAACCTCCGACCTGCCGACCTCAACCGTCACCGGCGGCCTACCGCTGGACGCGGACCCCGCCACCGCCGCCCTGGACAACGCCCGCACCACCACCACCA
Organism: Micromonospora sp.; assembly: GCA_036278255.1. GTDB lineage: Bacteria > Actinomycetota > Actinomycetes > Mycobacteriales > Micromonosporaceae > DASULK01. The sequence goes on along the minus strand of DASULK010000188.1, from coordinate 10,766 downwards.
GCTACGACTGGGCGCTCGGGCTGCCGCTGGACGTCACGACCGACCCTTCCCCCGCCACCGGCGACGAGATCACCGTCAGGACCCGCTACGACGCCAAGGGCCGCATCACCAAGCAGCAGCAACCCGCCGATGTCACCGGCACCGGAGCCGGGACCCGCCTCACCTCCTACTGGGACGACAACACCGGCGCCTGCACCGGCCACCCGGAGTGGGGCGACCTGACCTGCCGGGTCTCCCATGCCGGCGCGGTCACCGGCTCCAGCAGCAACACCGCTCTACCCGTGGTGACGACGCATTACAACCGGGTCGGGGCCCCCACCGTCATCAGCGAGACCGCCAACGGCGCCATCCGGACCACCACCACGGTGTTCGACGCCGCCGACCGCGCGGCCACGGTCACCGTCACCAGCAGCGGGCTTGGGCAGAACCCGCCCGCGCAGACGATGACGTACGACCCAGCCACCGGCGCCCTGGCCTCCACGCGGGGCGACGGCAAGACCATCTCAACGGTCACCGACACCCTCGGCCGGACCTTGACCTACACCGACGCGTCCGGGCTGCGATCCAGCACGACGTATGACGCCCTCGGCCGCGCCATCGAGGTCACCGAGTCCGACACACTGACCGGTGGCCTGGCCCGCGCGTTCACCACCAGCAACGTTTACGACCCGGCCACCGGGCGGCAAAGCTCGCAGACCGACACCCAGGGCGGCTCGATCACCCTCGCGTACGACACCGCCGGGAACATCACCACCCAGAGCTGGGATGCCACCGCCGCCGGTGGGCTGAAGGTCACCTCCCGCTACGACCCCTCCGGCGCCGAGGTCGAACGCGTCTGGACCATGACCGCACTGTCCGAGCCCGTCCTGTCCGAGTCGGCGATCGAGAACATCCACGGCCAACAGGTCGACCACACCCTGATGCCCGGCGGGCACCGCTACTACCGCTACGACGCCACCGGCCGGCTCACCTCCACCGTCGACCTCGACGCCGCCCAGTGCACTCTGCGCGACTACCGGTTCGATGCCAACTCCAACCGCACCGGCTATGCCAGCACGACCACCTCGGCAACCACCGACGCCAATGGAGACCCAGTCCTCTGCCCAGCCCCCGCCACACCGGCAGCAACCTCGACATTCGACACCGGCGACCGGCTCACCAAACCCGGCTACACCTACGACGCGTTCGGACGCACCACCCGGCTTCCTCTGGCGTCGGGTCAGGTGCTTCGAGTCGGCTACCACGCCAACGACCTCGTCGCCTCCCAGACCCTGTACGCCACCGCAGCGGACGCCGACGCCAACGGTGGTGCGGGACAGAACCCGCTTCAGACCAGCGACTACACCCTCGACCCGACCGGGCAACGGATCGCCACCCGCACCGCCCAAGAGGCCGACTCCGACACCGGAATCTTCAAGACCCGGACCCGGACGCTGCGCTACGCCTCCGGCGAGGACGCACCCGATTGGACCGACGAGGGCGACGGGACCATCACCCGCGCCATCACCGGACCAACCGGCAACCTCACCGCACTGGCGACGATCGACCGATCCGGCGCCGCAGCCGACGCCCTCGCCTGGCAGATCAGCGATATACACGGAGACGTCTCCGCCACCCTCCCCGCCGCGGAGACCGCACCCCTGCAGATCAGCCGCCCCGACGAGTACGGCCAGAGCACCGACGACACCCCGCGCTACGGCTGGCTCGGCGCCAAACAGCGCGCCGGGGACACCCCCGGCGGCCTCCTCCTGATGGGCGTGCGGCTCTACAACCCGGAAACCGGCCGCTTCCTTTCCACAGACCCCGTCTACGGCGGAAACGCCAACGCCTACACGTACCCCACCGACCCCGTCAACATGTACGACCTCGACGGCAACCGCGGATGGCTCAAGAAGGTCGGCCGGTGGGCGTGGAAGCACAAGTGGGACATCGCCCTCACCGCAGCCACCTTTGTCCCTGGAGTCGGTGCGGCCGCCTGGGCGGTTCGCGGCGCAGTCTGGGCCGCGCGTGGATACCGCGCCTACCGGGCCGGAAGAGCGATACGTGCAGGCAGGGCAATCGGACGCGCCTGCCAGAGGAACTCGTTCACCGCCGAGACGGGCGTTCTAATGGCCGACGGTTCCGTCAAGGCGATATCCCAGGTCGCTGTCGGTGATTACGTATGGACCACCAATCCCGACAGCGGCGGAGGCTCTGCCCAGAGGGTTGAAGACCTGATCACTGGGGACGGCCTCAAGGAGCTTGTAGACCTCAGCGTCGACGTCGACGGCGACGGGATCGGTGGCGCCCTGACTGCCACGGACCAACACCCCTTCTGGGTGCCAGGACAACGCGCCTGGAGGGCAGCTGCCGACCTGCGAACCGGCGACGTGCTTACCACACCGGATGGCAACGCCCGGGTGCTGAAGGTACGCACGAGGAAACTGCCAACCCGCGTGTTCAACCTCACCGTGGCCTCAAGCCACACGTTCTACGTCGTCACCGACGGATCCGCCGTACTGGTCCACAACAACTTCTGTCGGCCGCCGGTGAGAGTTCGCTCCGGAAGCATGAAGTCTGCTCAGAGGTTGGCGACGCGCTGGGCAAACCGCCTGCGTTCGCAAGGGTATGAGTGCAGTCTCCGCGGTCCCTGTGGGCGAGGGGATTACATGCACGTCAACTGGAGGCTCGGCAACCGGAGCGGCACAATCCACTTTGGTGCCCGCAGGAGGTGAGGACGATGAGCCGTGACAACGCGATGGATCGTTGGGTCAAGATCAGTAGCGATGCGTTCATCGCCCATGTTGTGGTGGATGGACCGAGCGAGGACTGCGCATCTATCGAGATTCTGCTGCGCGCGAGCAATCGTGCGGAAGCCACCAAACGGTTGCATGAACTGGGGTACCACTCCGTTCGATTCAAGGGCAACCACAGACAACCGCTCGATACGGATATCGAACAGATCCAGAACTCTCCCGAGGAGACACTCTGGCGTCCCTTTGGAGCGAAGGTTCCATGGAGACCGCTGCCTGTCGCCTTGCAGTGGGGACATTAGCCGCGGCAGCAAGTGAAGATGGCGATCGAACTCAGCGTCCTTGCCCTGCTGGCTCTCGAGTTTGGGATCAGCTAGGAAACGCTCGGTGACTCGGTGTGACGAAGTACCGCCTACGGCGCGCCCGCCGGGGTCAGGACGACGATGACGATCTTCGAGTCTACCTGGAGGGCTTGGGATGTCCGCCGAGGCCGGACGCGGTCTGCGGCGCCGCCTACGGCACCACCAGCCCGGACCGGGTGAACCGGCGTAACGGCTACCGGGCCCGGGAGTTCGACACCCGCGCCGGGACGCTGGAGCTGGCGATCTACCCCGATTAGAGCAACTCCGCGCGGCCCAACCGCGGTCCTCGACGACGGACTGAGCGTGCCCGCTGCGGTACCAGCCCCTGAGGAACTCGACGCCGGAGCGTTTGCGGTGTGAGCAACCGCCGCCCGTTTCGCGCAACTTGCCCACATTCTGCGTATCAACCGCAAGCGGCCAGTCAACATACGTTCGAACGCGATGCCCCAGGGCGGACCACGTTCATCGGCGGGCGGTCAAGGCTTACCTCGCTCGTGACGATGATCAGCAAGCCGACATGCCGCAGGCACCTAGGCCGAGGAGCGCAGGGCTCGAGCGCTACGACAGGGGGATAGCGTGGCCACTCAGCGCGGCAACGACTCACACGTTTCCCGCCGGCGCGCGGACGTGGTGTCCCTGTTATTGGACAGCAATGTATTCATCGCGGCGGAGAGCCACGGAACCCACGGGGACGTTCACGGGTCGGACGCTGCGGCTCTGCTCCGCCTTGCCGCGGAGCTCCGCTACCCGGTGATGATCAGTCACGGGACCTCGTCCGACTTGCTGCAGGCACCGGTCGACAGGCGGCAACAGCGACAACGTCAGCTGGCGAAGTACCACCTTCTGCAGCCGGTCCCCGTTGACGAACAGTTGCGGGTAGCCGCTGGGTTCCCCCAGGACCCCGGGCCGAATGACGCCGCGGACTTGGAGGTGCTCTCCACACTGGCGTCTGGTGCCGCATCCTGGCTGGTGACCAACGACAGCCGTCTGCGGGCCCGTGCCCGGCGTGCGGGGCTCGGGGAACGGGTGCTGTCCATAGCGGACGCATTGGGAACCCTGCGGCCACTACTCGCTAGCCCCACCGAACTGCCGGCAGCGACCACAGTGCCCGGCTACCGAATCGCGCTGAATGCCTCCATCTTCGACTCGCTGCGCGCCCAATACCCGCAGGTCGGTGACGATCCAGGTTTCGACGTCTGGTGGCGGAACAAGGTCGCAGGCGAGCACCGGGACGTCATCGTGCTCGGCGACCCTGCCGAACCCGACGGGATCGCGGTCCTCAAGCCCGAAGACGACCGGCCGCACGGGCTTCCGCCTAGCCTGCTCAAGGTCTGCACCTTCAAAGTGGCCGACGTCCACCAGGGCAGCAAGCGCGGCGAACTTCTGCTCAAGGCGGTCATCGACTACGCCAGACAGAACCGCCTAGAGCATGTGTACCTGGAAGTCAGAGATGAGCTTGCGGACCTCATCGGGTGGCTTGCTGAGTTCGGCTTCCAGCAAGTACCTGAGGCGAATACGCACCGAGGGGAACAGGTGCTGCACAAGCCGCTCATCCCCTCGACGCGAGACGAGCCGCTAGCCCCGCTGGATCACCACGTTCGCTACGGCCCCGGCGCGGTGCTCGTCCAAGCCGCACATGTCGTCCCCATCCGCGCACATTGGCATAACCGACTGCTGCCAGAAGCCGACACACAAGGTGACCTGCTCGCCGGGATGGAAGCGTGCGGCAACGCGATTCGCAAGGCATACCTGTGCCACTCCAACACCACCCTGCTCCAGCAAGGTGACCTACTGCTGTTTCGTCGTACGCAGTCGGGGCCAGCGTCGATCACCGCAGTCGGAATCGTCGAAGACACGACCCGCAGCGATTCCCCCGAGGAGGTGGTGAGCTTCGTGGGGTCACGCACGGTGTACTCGCGCCCGGAGATCACACGGATGTGCGCGCACAAGGAGGTGCTGGCAGTCAGGTTCCGGTTGGATCGTGTCCTTGATCCACCCTGGCCGGACCCCCAAGTAAGGTCTCAGGGTCTCGTGCGCGGCAATGTGCAGACGATCTCTCGTGTACCTGAGGAGGGCCTGCAGTGGCTCCGACAGCAGTTGGTCGCGTAGCGCTCATGTCCATCCACCCCGAGTACGCCCGCGCCATCCTTGCAGGCACCAAGACGGTGGAGTTCCGCAAGCGTCGGCTCGCCGACGACGTCACGCACGTCTTGGTGTACGCCACCGCTCCGGTGGGGAAGCTGGTAGGGGCCTTCACCGTGGCCGGTCAAGACACCGTCGCGCCGACGACACTGTGGCGGCGATTCGCCGCCGTTGCCGGGATCCCGCGCGCCAAGTTCTTTGCCTACTTCGCAACCGCTCGCCAGGGAACCGGCATCCGCGTGGGCTCCGTGCTCGCACCGCCGGCGCCACTCAACCTGTGCGACACGCTAGGCGTAGCCCGCCCGCCGCAGTCCTTTCAGTACGTCCCTCAGGAGAACGCTGCCGCCGTCCTGACAGCGATGTCCCCCAGCTGAAGGACACACCTCCCTCCAACCAGTGCTACCCGGCCGCGCCGGCATCGGTGGTGGTCGACACCCATGGGCCGCATAACGGCACTATGGCCAGCGTGATCACTCTGCGCCCAGACCCGGTGGCCGCACTGCGGACAGCCCGAGCAGCGCCGGACCCACCTGCGACCGCTGGCTGGCTCGACGCGGCGCCGGACAACGCGCATTGGCTCCACCGCGTCCAGCACCTGCCCAAAGGTGCTGCACTCGAGGCGTGCGGCCGGGAGCTGCTCGCCTGGGGTGTGCATCGGCGCGCCGGGCTACGAGTCCTGGCCGACGGCGAGGCCGCGATAGGCGCCAACGTGGTGCTTCATGCCCGGATCGGGCCGCTGGCTGTCCTCGCCCCGTGCCGAGTCACCGACATGTACTCGGGCCCGGACCGGATCGGCTTCGTGTACACAACTCTGCCCGGGCACCCCGAAGAAGGCGCCGAGCGCTTCGAGTTCAGCCGCAATGGCGGCGAAGTGCGCTTCGAAGTCACGGCGGTGAGCCTGCCCGCCTTCTGGGGGAGCCGGCTGCTGCCCTTCGCCGCCCGTCAAGTCCAAGCGATCATCACGGAGCGATACCTGCGGGCCGCGTTGGAGATTGCCACAGCAGCGCAGTGACCTTCACATCACCCCATCGAGATCCCCATGGTGGGGCCGCCATGACACCGGCCCGGCACCGGGCAGATTCCATCAGTGCGTGGTGAGCGCGAGTAACCCGTCGCCCGCGGACTGCCACACCAAGGCTGGCCACTCCAGTCGCCCGTTCCTCTTGAGGCTCCAAGAAGCGGCTGACGCGGTTTCAGCCGGGCGGCGGCATGGCGCTCCGGACGCCGCTAGTTCTGGCAGTACTCGGACGGGGCACCGTCCGCCGGATCGCACAGTGTGACGTGACCGGCCACTGTTCGCGGTACTCCGTGTCGCCTTGGCGGTACGCCACTGTGAAGTGCTCCAACCGCGCCTCGCCGGGGCCTGTGCGGCGCAGCTGCCACGCCGACCTCGGTCCACTGGTTCGCAGCGCAGGAGGTCACGTCCCGGAACTCCTTCGATGGGGCCGAAGTCGGCGGGAAGCGGCCTGCCCTCTTCCAGGGTGTTTACCGGATCTGCTTGATATGCGGGTGATCTTCCAGGACATTTCGTCGGGGGCGTCCCGTCGTTCTGTGGAGATCGAGAGGGGCCCGCGATGGCGGCCATCGACCCGTGCCTGATCCGCTCCTACGACGGTGGGGAGCTGGTGGTGCGGGTCGGGGTGCCGTTGGCGGATGAGTACCTGGAGTTCCTGTCCGGACGGTGCCGGCCGAACACGGTGCTGGCCGCTGGCTATGACCTGCGGGTGTTCTTCGCGGTCGTCGGCAAGCCACCCGTGCAGGTCACCCCGGCGGACGTGCTGGCGTTCGTGACCGCACAGCGCACCGGTCATCCTCGCGCGGACGGTGTGGCCCGAGCGGTGGACCGCGAGAGCGAGCCGGCGGGGGTGTCGGCGTCCACGGTGCGTCGTCGGCTGTCGACGGTGTCGGGACTCTTCGCGTTCCTGCACGCCCGCGGCGACGTGCAGGCCAACCCGGTGCCCCGTGGTCTGCCGACGCGTCGCCAGCGGTCCCGACCGCGTCAGGGCGTCCCGCTGATCCGCACCACTCGAAGGCTGCCGCGGATCTTGACACCGGCCGAGGTCGACGCGCTGACAGGTGCCCTACCACCCACCGGGACCGGGCGATGGTCGCCGCGATGGTGCTCGGTGGGCTGCGCCGTTGTGAGGTGCTGGGCCTGCGGATGGGCGATCTGCGGGTCGCCGAACGGCGGGTGTTCATCGCCGATGGCAAGGGCGGCCATCAGCGGCTGGTGCCGGTCTCTGGCCGGTTCTTCGCCGCCGTCGCGGCCTACCTCGACGCCGAACGGCCTGGCGAGGCAGACACGGACTATGTCTTCGTGGCGTTGAAGGGTCCACGCCGCGGGCAGCCGCTGTCGGCGTCCGGTTTGGACGAGATCCTTTCTGCCGCAAAGCGACGGGCCGGTCTCACGCACGCCACATGCCATGAGCTGCGGCACACCTGCCTGACCCGGCTACGGGAGGCAGGGATGGCGCTGGAGGCCGTCCAGGCCCAGGCCGGGCACGCCTCGATCGAGTCCACCCGCATCTACCTTCATCTGGCCGACGACTGGCTCGCCACCCAGTACCGCAAGGCCGCGGAGGTCATCGACGCGCAAGTCCTCGTCGGCCAGCCCACGCCTGGTGCTTCAGCAGGTCCGCGGTGAACGGCGCAACGACCCTGGGACGCAACGGGATGGCGCCGCTGCCGACCTGGGCGGACCTGGAACCGGTGGCCCCTCAGCTGGTCGCCACGATGCGCCGCTACCTGGCTCAGATCTCGTGCGTGCTGCGGCCGGGCAGCGTGGGCGGCGCCGACCTGGCGCTGCGGTCCTTCGCCGCCTTCCTGACCGAAACCGCTCCGCAGGTCGCCAGCACGGCTCAGGTGACCCGCCGGCACATCGAGGACTACAAGCCCTGGCTCGCGCAGCGCCCGGGACAGAACAGGCCCCGGGTGACGACCGCGACGATCGCGCACCGACTCGGCACGCTGAGGATGTTCTTCGTCCGGATCGACGAATGGGGCTGGGACGAGGCACCACGGCGGGTCCCGATGTTCCCCGGCGACCTGCCCCGCCAGGACCACCCGCTGCCCAAGGCCCTGGACGACGCCGCCGCCGCCAAGCTGTTGCGCGCCGCCCAAGCAGACGACCGTCTGCTGGTGCGGGTGACCGTGGAAGTGTTGCTGCGCACCGGCTTACGGGTCAGCGAGTACACCTCCCTACGCGCAGACGCGGTGGTGCTGATCGGCGCCGCGCCCTGGCTGCATGTGCCGGTCGGCAAGCTGCGTGAGGACCGTTACCTGCCGCTGCATCCCAACCTGGTCGCTCTCATCGACGACTACCGCAGCAGATACGTGCGCCCCGACAACCCGTTGCTGCTGCCGCGGGAGAACGGCAAACCGCTCGACCGGCACGCCGTCACCCGCTACCTGAACAAGGCCGCCGCCGCGGCCGGGCTGCCGCACCTACACCCGCACCAGCTGCGGCACACCCTCGCCACGCAGGCGATCAACCGCGGCATGTCGCTAGAGGCGATCGCCGCGATGCTCGGCCACCGCAGCCTGGACATGACCCTGCGCTACGCGAAGATCGCCAACCGGACCGTCGCCGACGAGTACTTCGCCGTCACCGACAAGGTCGAAGCCCTCTACGGCCAGCCACCCGTGCTGCCCGCCGATGCGATCGGACCGAAGATGGCCCGGCTACGGCGCGAGCACCACCGGATGCTCGGCAACGGCTACTGCACCAGGCCCCCAGAACTCGACTGCGCCTTCGAGTCGATCTGCGAAACCTGCACGTTCTGCCAAACCAGCATCCAGTTCCGCCCCACCCTGCAGGCACAGCACGACGACACCGCGCACAAGCATCAGGACCGGCGAGCCGAACTGTTCCAGCGGCTGCTGGACAGCACCGCACGGGACGCCTCATGACCGTCCTTCGGCCCGCTCCCGCCGCCCTCAGCAAGCGCCGACCCGCAGCCGGCGTCAAGGCTGAGCAAGCTCACCCGAAGGGCCCCGGCCTTGACGCCGGCGAGGACCGGCGCACCCTGGACAGGCGGGAGCAGGCAAAGATCAACTTGACGCGGATCACCCGCATAATGCCGATGAGCGCGCATTGGATGCGATGATGCGTCCGTGACGGGCCGGAGGTCAGCAGACACTCTGAGGGTGATGTCAGAGCCAGCCTGGCCCCAGATCGGGATCTTGATTGGAAGGTCACCGAGCCCCGTCCTGGTTCTGCCCGGCGACCTGTCGCGCCGCGATGCTGCTCTCGAGGCACTCCAGGTCTCGACAAGCAGTTTCTTGGGTGCCCTGGTCGGGGAGTGCGGCGCGCTGGTGGTCGACCACGGCTGGCTGCGCATCCTCGGCGCCGGCGCCGACGGTCTGCCCGGCGTTCATGAGGTCAATCTGCTGGCTGGTGGTCCGCCACCGCTCCTAGAGGTCGCCTGGGACGCGATAGGAGGTCGGTTCGCTATCAACGGCGGCGGGCTCGATGCCTCACCGGGCGAGGTCTGCTATTGGGGACCGGACACCCTCGACTGGACGCCAATCGGGGCCGGGCACAGCGCGTTCGTCGCCTGGGCGCTCTCCGGCGCCATGGCGGACTTCTACACGTCACTGCGGTGGCCAGGTTGGGAGCGCGAGACCGAAGTCCTTAGCCCGGCCGAAGGGCTGTGCCTGTGGCCACCGCCGTGCGCGTCCGAGGGTCGCGACCCAGCCAAAGTGAGTCGATCAGCCGTCCCGATGACCGAACTCCACGGCGTCTACGCGGACCTGGCACAGCAGTTGAGGGAGGCGCCCGACGGTTCGGCGTTCACACTCGAGGTCACCGAATAGCGCCCAGCGGACGTACTCACATGCCGCATTGGGGTCGTGCCAACCGAACTTCGCACTTCTAGGTTTGGCGTCGCCGCAGGGTGCTTCGCACAGCCGCACCGGCGACCAGCAGCAGGGCACCGTGCCTCCGGGGCGTTCGCGGCGTCGTTGCGTGACTGCGCCACAGCGGCTGGTTGCGTTCCGGAACGGGTCAGGGACGTTCCGAGGCATGCGATACGGCACCGGGCCGAAAGGGCGTCTGACCTGGTCAGATATAAGTACCCCGGTCCCATGCCGGCGGGTGAGGGGTACTTAGAACGGGATAAAGATAGGGACAACAGTCATGTGACTCGCATCACTGTCGTTCCTCCGTCAGGTGCCCCTCCCGCAGTCAACTCTAGCGTTGGTGAAGACTCGCCTGCCGTAGCCGCGTGACAGGGGACCAGGTTCCCGGGCTAGTCGCGGCGCTCCGATCGGTCGACGCAAGGCGCGCTGTTGCTCACCGACGCAATATGCATTCCCTTAGGTCATGGACCGGGGCTTACCGCGACCCACTCACTGCACGACGGCAGTCAGCTGCAAGGAGCAGTCCGGCTTCGGCGCGCGGCTGGCCTGGCTGGCCTTCGACACCGGGCTGTTGCCCAATGAGGCGCTGGCGCTCCCCGGCGACGCTGGAATGCGACGTCCTAGCCGCGGCTGCGCGCCATCGCCACGTCACACGCACCGGTCGGACCCG
>DASULK010000187.1:0-20991 GCA_036278255.1 Micromonospora sp. | reverse complement strand
CCCGAACGGGTGTTTCCTCCTGCTCGAGGGCTTTATGGGGTGCCCGTCCCCCCATGGGTGGCCCGGATCCGGCAGAGTGAACCCGTGCAACTCCCCTCGGGTCTTGGCCTCGCCGCGGTCGCGAGCGGGCTGGTTGCCGTCTCCGCTGCATCGTTGCTGATCGTATCGGCGCACCGCCGTGGCCGCGGCCGGCGTCAAGCCCACCATCTGCTCGCGCTCGGCGCCGGTCTCGCCGCAGCCACCCTGGTCACCGGAGTGGCCGGTGCGCTGCTGCTGGCTGACGGGTGGGCGCAGAACCCGCCGGCTCGGGCCAGCCTGGTCAACGTGGTCTCGGTGGGGAGCACGCTCGCCGGACTGGCGCTCAACGCGGGCCTGCTGCGGTTGTCGCGGGCCGCGGAGACCACTGCTGCGGCACTGCGACTGCTGCTCGACGGGCTCGTGATCGCCTCGGCCCTGTGGTTCGTCGGCTTCGTGCTGCTCTCCGAGCCCACCCGGCTGCTGGGCGACGGGCCCCTGATGGCCTGTCCGGCGGTGCTGGTCGCCGGCGGGATGGCGACGGTGACGATCGGTCTGACCTCCGCCGTCGCGCTCCGCTCCCTGCGCCCCAGCTGGGGCCTGGGCCTGGTGGGCGCCGGCAGCGGCGTCGTCTCGCTGGCCGGTCTCGGGCTGGCGGCCGGCCTCTGCCAAGCCGGCACCGTCGCGGTCCTGTTCAGCGCCGCCGTCCTGCCGGTAGGCCTGCTGCTGGTGGCGTTCGGCAGCCGCAGCAGCGACGAATCCGGCAGGCATGGTTCCGATCTGGTCCGCCGCCGCACCGGTTACGCCTTCCTGCCGATGCTCGCGCTGACGCTGGCCGCGATCCACCACGTGCTGGCCGGCGGAGAGTTCCTGCTGCTGGGCATCAGCGGATGGATCGTCGCCGGCTTCGCCCTGGTGACCCGGCAGTATCTCGCCCTGGTCGACGTGCGCGGCATCGCGGGCCGGCTGGCCGAGCGGGAGGCGCATTTCCGCCAGCTCGCCCACACCGATCCGCTGACCGGACTGGCCAACCGCCGTGGCCTGGTCCGCGCGATCCAGGAGGCGGCGACGGAGGCGCGCTGTGTGCTGCTCTGTCTGGATCTGGACGGCTTCCGGAACGTCAACGACCTGCGGGGGCATGACATCGGTGACACGGTGCTGCTGGAGGTCAGCGCCCGGTTGACGGCGAAGTTGCGCCCCGGGGACCTGGCGGCCCGGTTGGGGGGTGACAAGTTCGCCGTCCTGATCTGTACCGGCCCGGACGAGGCCCGGCAGCTCGCCGACGGGTTGCTGGCAACCCTCAGTCGCCCCTACCCGCACCCGGCGGGATCGATCTTCCTGTCGGTCAGCATCGGCCTGGCCGGCCGCGCCAGTGCGGACAGCGGCGAGGAGTTGTTGCGGAACGCTGACCTCGCACTGCGGTTCGCCAAGCACCGCGGCAAGAGCCGGGTCGAGCAGTACGACATCGCCTACGACCAGTGGCTGCGGCGGCGGATCACGCTGGAGCACGACCTGCGGGAGGCAGCCGGCCGCGGCGAATTGCATCTGGCTTTCCAGCCCGTGGTGGTGGTGCCGTCGGTGCGGCCGGTCGGTGCGGAGGCGCTGCTGCGCTGGCGCCATCCCACGCTCGGGAGCATCCGGCCCGACGAGTTCATCCCGCTCGCCGAGGAGTGCGGGATGATCGCTGAACTCGGCGGCTGGGTGCTCCAGCAGGCCTGTGCGCAGCTGTCGCGGTGGCTGGCCGCGGGCCATGACGTCTGGACATCAGTTAATGTCTCGCCGCGTGAGCTGCACGGCCCCGAGTACGTCGGGCGGGTGGCCGCAGCGCTGCGGGCGTACCAGGTGCCGCCGCAACGGCTGGTGCTGGAGGTCACCGAGCAGACCGTGGCGACCGACCTGGACGAGTTGATCCGGAGGCTGCGGGAGCTGCGGGCGATCGGGGTGCGGATCGCCCTCGACGACTTCGGAGCTGGCTACTCCTCCCTTGGTCAGCTACGCAAACTACCGATCGACATCCTGAAAATCGACCAGAGCCTGGTCGCCGAACGGGAGCCACCCCGCCGGGCCGTGGACGACGGTCCGGCGGTCGCGCCGCTGGTCGACGTGGTTGTACGGCTCGGCCACCAGCTGGGGCTGGAGGTGATCGCCGAGGGGGTGGCCAGCCAGTCGGAGTTCGCCGCGGTCGTCGCGGCCGGTTGCCGGTTCGGCCAGGGGCAGCTCTTCGGCTGGGGTGTGCCGGCCGAGCATCTTGAGGCGATGCTGGAGGCCGCCACCGCACCGGCGCACCGGGCGATTACCGCCGAAGTGCCCGAGTTGCGGCAGGTGATACTCCAACAACGCGGCCCGGCGAGCCGCCCGTAGAAAAAATAGTTGTGCTCAAGATGTGGGATCAGTTGACTCATCGCGTGAGATGCGTCAGGCTTACTTGCATGTCACTGATCTGCTTGCCGCGAGTACTTACCTGAGCGCACTCTCACCGCTGAGAGTGCGCTGGCCCCGTGCGTCTGCACGAGGGCCCTTTTTGTTGGTCGTTTCCCGTATGGATTCGACGGACTTGTCCGCAGCGGGGCCGCCACCGGACACCCATCGGCTCCGCTGCCCCGTACAACCGGCCCCGTCGTTGAATCCCGATAACCGCCACTGATCGAGCCGAAGGCCTGAACCACCATGACGAGACCAACGCCAGAGACCCTCGCCCACGCCGCCACGCGCCGAAGTCGCCCGAACGCCGGTGAGCCCCGTCAGCTCCGTCCGGCCCAGGCGGTATCGGCCGCACCGGCACCCACCACCAACGGCACGGCGGCAAGCGCCATTGGCCCGGTGGCGACCTCCGGTGCCGGTTCGCTGGTCAGGTCTCTGGAGGCGCTTGGCGTCGAGGTTGTCTTCGGTATCCCCGGCGGGGCGATCCTGCCGGCCTACGACCCCCTCTACGACTCGAAGGTCCGGCACATTCTGGTGCGCCACGAGCAGGGTGCCGGGCACGCCGCCACCGGCTACGCACAGGCCACCGGCAAGGTGGGGGTCTGCATCGCAACCTCCGGCCCCGGCGCCACCAACCTGGTGACGCCGATCGCGGACGCCCACATGGACTCGGTGCCGATGGTGGCGATCACCGGGCAGGTTCCGCGTCCGGCGATCGGCACGGACGCCTTCCAGGAAGCCGACATCCAGGGCATCACCCTGCCCATCACCAAGCACAACTATCTGGTGCAGTCCGCGGAGGAGATCCCCCGGATCCTGGCTGAGGCGTTCCACCTCGCCGCCACCGGCCGTCCCGGCCCGGTCCTGGTGGACATCCCGAAGGACGTGCTACAGGCGGCAACCACCTTCACCTGGCCGCCGACCCTCGACCTGCCCGGCTACCGGCCGACCCTGCACCCGCACGGCAAGCAGATCCGGGAAGCCGCCCGGCTGATGACCACCGCCCGCCGCCCGGTCCTCTACGTCGGCGGTGGCGTCCTCAAGGCCCGGGCCGCCGAAGGGTTGCGCCAGCTGGCCGAGCTCACCGGGATCCCGGTGGTCACCACCCTGATGGCCCGGGGCGCCTTCCCCGACACGCACCCGCAGCACCTGGGCATGCCCGGCATGCACGGCACCGTCGCCGCCGTCTACGCGTTGCAGAAAGCCGACCTGCTCGTGACGCTCGGTGCCCGCTTCGACGACCGGGTGACCGGCAAGCTGGATTCCTTCGCGCCGGGCGCCACCATCGTGCACGCCGACATCGATCCGGCCGAGATCGGCAAGAACCGGACCGCCGACGTGCCGATCGTCGGGGATGCCCGGCAGGTCATCGATGAGCTCATCGCGGTGTTGGCCGCTGGCGACGCGCCGGTCGACCGCAGCGAGTGGCACGACCAGCTCGTCGATCTGCAGCGGCGCTACCCGTTGGGCTACGAAGAGCCCGCCGACGGCACGTTGGCCCCGCAGTACGTCATCAAGCGGCTCGGTGAGATCGTCGGATCGGATGCGATCTACACCGCCGGGGTCGGCCAGCACCAGATGTGGGCCGCCCAGTTCATCTCGTACGAGAAGCCGTACACCTGGCTCAACTCCGGCGGTGCCGGCACGATGGGGTACGCGGTCCCGGCGGCGATGGGTGCCAAGGTCGGCAAGCCGGGTGCGACGGTCTGGGCGATCGACGGCGACGGCTGCTTCCAGATGACCAACCAGGAGTTGGCCACCTGCGCCCTGGAAGGCATCCCGATCAAGGTTGCTGTGATCAACAACGGCAACCTCGGCATGGTTCGGCAGTGGCAGACCCTCTTCTATGAGGAGCGCTACTCCAACACCGACCTGGGCACCCACAAGCATCGGATCCCCGATTTCGTCAAGCTGGCCGAGGCGCTGGGCTGCGTCGGCCTGCGGTGCGAAACCGCGGAGGAGGTCGACGCCACGATCGAGGCGGCGATGGCGATCAACGATGCCCCGGTCGTGATTGACTTCGTGGTCGGCAAGGACGCGATGGTGTGGCCGATGGTGCCGGCGGGCACCAGCAACGACGAGATTTTGTTCGCCCGGGATCTGCGCCCGGTCTTTGACGACGAAGACGACCTGTGAGGCCCTGACCATGAGCAATCACCACACGCTGTCCGTGCTGGTCGAGAACAAGCCGGGGGTCCTGGCCCGGGTGGCCGGCCTCTTCTCCCGCCGCAGTTTCAACATCGACTCGCTCGCCGTCGGTGAGACCGAGAACCCGCAGGTCTCCCGGATCACCATCGTGGTCAACGCCGACTCCTCGCCGCTGGAGCAGGTCACCAAGCAGCTCAACAAGCTGGTCAACGTCCTCAAGATTGTGGAGTTGGAGCCGACGGAGTCGGTCGCCCGTGAGTTACTCCTGGTGAAGGTACGGGCCGACCGGACCATGCGGGCGCAGGTGCTGGACACGGTCAACCTCTTCCGGGCCCGGGTGGTGGACGTCGCACCGGACACGTTGACCATCGAGGCCACCGGAACGGCCGACAAGGTCGACGCCCTGCTGCGTGACCTGGAAACGTTTGGCATCAAGGAGATAGTGCGCTCCGGGCTGGTGGCGATCGGTCGAGGATCGCGCTCGATCACAGCCGGCCCGGCACTGCGGGCCGCGTAACCGTCGGTCCGCACGCGTGCGGACCGTGCATCGGGTAACCCCCGGTAACGCCGGTCCCAGAAGAGATCCGGCGGTCGCGTCTGGCCGCCGTACGAGAGGGAAAACATGAACGCTGAGGTTTACTACGACGACGACGCCGACCTGTCGCTCATCCAGGGCAAGAAGGTCGCGGTGCTCGGCTACGGCAGCCAGGGCCACGCCCACGCGCTCTCGCTGCGCGACTCGGGGGTCGAGGTGGTGGTCGGCCTGCCGGAGGGGTCCCGCAGCCGCGCCAAGGCCGAGGAGCAGGGGCTGACGGTCATGACACCGGCGCAGGCCGCCGCCGAGGCCGATGTGATCATGGTGTTGGCGCCGGACACGGTGCAGCGCTCGCTCTACGCGGAGTCGATCGCGCCGAACCTGACCGCTGGCAAGGCGTTGTTCTTCGGGCACGGCTTCAACATCCGGTACGGCTTCATCACTCCACCGGCCGACGTTGATGTGGCGATGGTCGCCCCGAAGGGGCCGGGCCACCTGGTCCGCCGCCAGTACGTGGACGGCAAGGGGGTGCCGTGCCTGGTCGCGGTGGAGCAGGACGCCAGCGGCAGCGCCCTGGCGCTCGCCCTGTCGTACGCGAAGGGGATCGGCGGCACCCGGGCCGGGGTGATCAAGACCACCTTCAAGGAGGAGACGGAGACCGACCTGTTCGGTGAGCAGGCGGTGCTCTGCGGCGGCGCATCGGCGCTGGTGCAGGCCGGTTTCGAGGTGCTGACCGAGGCGGGGTACGCCCCGGAGGTCGCCTACTTCGAGTGCCTGCACGAGTTGAAGTTGATCGTCGACCTGATGTACGAGGGTGGTATCGCACGGATGCGCTACAGCATCTCCGACACCGCCGAGTACGGCGACTACTCGCGGGGACCGCGGGTCATCGACGCCCGGGTCAAGGAGGAGATGCGCAAGATCCTGTCGGAGATCCAGTCCGGCGAGTTCGCTCGCGAGTGGATCGCCGAGGATGACGCGGGTCGGCCGAACTTCGCCAAGTGGCGGGCCGAGGGCGCGGCGCACCCGATCGAGGAGACCGGTAAGAAGCTGCGCGGCATGATGAGCTGGGTCGACCGCCCGATCACCGAGACCGCCTGACGGTCACGGAATCCTTCCATTCGGCAAAGCCCCGTCGATCAAGGACTTTCGGCTGTTGGGTAGTCACCAACGCACAGCAGAAAGCCCCTGATCGACGGGCTTTTCCTTGATCCATGGTCGTTTCAGTAACGTCGGCGCTGCCCGTGCCGCTGCGGATGAGGCCTCTCTCCCCAGCTCGGCGTAGAGCGCTGCGGTCCGATGAAGACTGCGCGCCACATCGTGACGCAGAGCGAGTTTGGTCGCGGCGAGCCGACGGTAGATGTCGATCGCTTCCTCGACAGCTCTTATCCGACCCGGCATACCCGGTACGAAAAAGGTGAGCCGCTCAGAGTAGGCGAGAAGCGCGGCGGCCAATGGTGGCCCGTATCGGGAGAAGTTCCGGCGGGCGAGCAGCCGCTTGATGGCGATTCGGGCACGGAGTATCACGTGTTCTTCACCTCATTGCTATTGCCGAAATATCCATGCCTATCAAGCGGACTCCGAGCGTTGATCGTGGTCAAGGGGCATCGCCCGGGAGTTTTCAGCTGCTATGCCCGCAGCGGGTTATCGAGAGCGGTGAGCATCGTCACGTAGGGTCGCCGGACAAGAAAACGGGCCGGCGGCCTACCATCGCGAATAGGTGCGTATCGCGCGCCGTCCGGCCACAGGCGGGAGCGCAGGGCGCAGCGCGGCGCCCTGCGCCGCAGCCACCGCAATAGCAGGAATTTACGAGGACCAATGACCCCTGTCGTACTGATCGCAGACGAACTCGCTCCCGCCGCCATCGATGCGCTCGCGCACGACTTCGACGTACGCCAGGTGGACGGGACCGACCGCCCGGCGCTGCTCGCCGGACTCGCCGAGGCCGATGCGGTGATCGTGCGCAGTGCCACCCAGATCGACGCCGAGGCGATCGGCGCCGCCCCGCGGTTGAAGGTGGTCGCCCGGGCCGGCGTCGGCCTGGACAACGTTGACGTGCCGGTGGCGACTGCCCGTGGCGTGATGGTGGTCAACGCCCCGACCTCCAACATCGTCTCCGCCGCCGAGCAGGCGGTGGCCCTGCTGCTGGCGGTCGCCCGCAACACCGCCAGCGCCAGCACGGCGCTGAAGGCGGGGGAGTGGAAGCGGTCCCGGTACACCGGCGTGGAGATCCAGGGCAAGACCGTGGGCGTGGTCGGCCTCGGCCGGATCGGGGTGCTCTTCGCGCAGCGGATCGCCGCGTTTGGCACCCGGCTGATCGCCTACGACCCGTACGTCCAGCCGGCCCGCGCCGCCCAGCTCGGGGTCCGCCTGGTCGGGCTGGAGGAGCTGCTGCAGGAGAGCGATTTCATCTCCATCCACCTGCCCAAGACCCCGGAGACGGTCGGCCTGATCGGGGAGAAGGAGTTGGCGATCGTCAAGCCCGGCGTGCGCATCGTCAACGCCGCCCGCGGCGGCCTGATCGATGAGCAGGCGCTCGCCGACGCGCTGGCCGAGGGCCGGGTCGCCGGCGCCGGCATCGATGTCTACGCCACGGAGCCCTGCACCGCCTCGCCGCTCTTCGCCTTCGACAACGTGGTGGCGACCCCCCACCTCGGTGCGTCGACGCAGGAGGCGCAGGACAAGGCGGGGCTCGCGGTGGCCCGCAGCGTCAAGCTTGCCCTGCAGGGCGAATTCGTGCCTGACGCGGTCAACGTGCAGGCCGGTGGGGTGGTTGCGGAGGATGTCCGCCCGCTGCTGCCGCTGGCCGAGAAGCTGGGCCGCGTCTTCACCGCCGTCGCCGGCGGGGTCGCCGCCAGCGTCACCGTCGAGGTCCGCGGTGATGTGGTCGTCAACGACGTCTCGGTGCTCAAGCTCGCCGCGACCAAGGGGCTGTTCAGTTCGGTGGTCGAGGAGCAGGTGACGTACGTCAACGCCCCCTACCTGGCAAGCGACCGCGGTGTTGACGTCGACCTGGTGGTGCACACCGACACGGTCGAACAGCCCAACCTGGTCACGGTGCGCGGTGCGCTGCCGGACGGCCGCACGGTGAGTGTCTCCGGCACGGTCGTCATCACCGGCACCCGTGAGGTGGTCAAGCTGACCGAGGTCGACGGCTTCGACCTGGAGCTCGGCACCGAGGGGATCCTGCTCTTCTTCCGGTACGTCGACCGGCCGGGCGTGGTGGGTGCGGTCGGGTCGATCCTCGGTGAGTCGGGGGTGAACATCGCGGCGATGCAGGTGGCCCGACGCAAGGCCGGGGGCGAGGCGCTGATGGCGTTGACCGTCGACTCGGCGGTCGGGGTCGAGTTGCTGGCGGCCGCCGCCGAGTCGATCGGTGCGGTAGCGGCCAGCGCAGCTGATCTGCGCGACGTGTAGGAGGGCGACCCATCCTGCGGCACCTGTCCGCAATGTGGGAGGGGCGTACTGCAATCCGGGATATCGGCCTATCGTTGCCGGGTTGGTAACGGCAGGAGGAGCTTGACGTGACGGTAGCCCGGATCGCGGTGGTGGGGGGCGACGGCATCGGCCCGGAGGTGGCCACCCAGGCGCGCAAGGTCATTGACGCTGTGCTGCCCGGGGTCGAAGCGACCGAATACGACCTGGGTGCCGCACGCTACCACCGCACGGGTGAGGTGCTGCCCGACTCGGTGCTGGCGGAGTTGGCCGGGCACGACGCGATCCTGCTGGGGGCGGTCGGTGACCCCACCGTCCCGCCGGGCGTGCTGGAGCGTGGTCTGCTGCTCAAGCTGCGGTTCGCCTTCGACCAGTACGTCAACCTGCGCCCGGCACGGCTCTGGCCCGGCACCACCAGCCCACTGGCGGGGGCCAAGCCCGGCGAGATCGACTTCGTGGTGGTACGGGAAGGCACCGAGGGGCTCTACGCCGGTGCGGGAGGCAGCCTGCACCGGGACACGCCCGCCGAGGTTGCCACCGAGGAGAGCCTCAACACTCGGCACGGTGTCGAGCGGGTGATCCGCGATGCGTTCGCCCGCGCCCGCCGCCGTGAGCAGCGCAAGGTCACCCTGGTGCATAAGACCAACGTGCTGACCCACGCCGGATCCCTCTGGTCCCGCACCTTCGAGGCGGTCGCCGCGGAACACCCCGACATCACCACCGAATACCAGCACGTCGACGCGGCCGCGATGTTCCTGGTCACCCAGCCGCAGCGGTACGACGTCATGGTGACCGACAACCTCTTCGGCGACATCCTCACCGACATCGCCGCGGCGGTGACCGGCGGCATCGGGCTGGCAGCCAGTGGCTGCATCAATCCGGAGCGGGCCTACCCCTCCATGTTCGAGCCGGTACACGGGTCGGCGCCCGACATCGCCGGCAAGGGGCTGGCGGACCCAGCCGCCGCAGTCCTCTCCGCATCGCTGCTGCTCGACCACCTGGGTCACCCGGAGGCCGCGCAGCGGGTAGTCGCCGCCGTCGCCGCCGAGTTGGCCACCCGCACGCCCGGAGCGACGCTGAGCACCGCCGAGGTCGGTGACCGGCTCGCCGCCCACGCTTCTGCCTGACCCTCTGCAGCTTTCCTTGTCGATCATGGAGTTGTGGCGCCTTGCAAAAGCCGTGAAGTGGGACATGCCTACCACCGCAAGTCCATCATCGACGGGGACGTAGGGCAGGATCCCGTTAAACGTTCGTTCGGGGTAGGTTTTCAAGCACCGGGTCCCGTGTTGCGGGATTTCCTTGACCAGCGGGCCCGTTTTCTGGATGGAGGTCAGTGCGATGAGCGGTGGTGACAGGCTAGATTTTGAGATTCTTCCGAATCCCCAGCCGGTATCGGCCGCCGAACGGGCCGCGCTGCTGGCCGATCCGGGGTTCGGTCGGATCTTCACCGACCACATGGTCACCATCCGGTACACCGAGGGCAAGGGCTGGCACGACCCCCGAGTGCAGGCGCGGGCACCGATCCCGATGGATCCGGCGACGGCGGTTCTGCATTACGCGCAGGAGATCTTCGAGGGCCTGAAGGCCTACCACGCAGCCGACGGCGGGGTCACCCTGTTCCGTCCCGAGCAGAACGCCGCCCGCTTCGTCAGGTCGGCCCAACGTATGGCGATGCCACCCCTGCCGGAGCCGGCCTTCCTCGACTCGCTGTACCAGCTGCTCGACATCGACCGGGAGTGGATTCCCGCCGATGACGAGGGGAGCCTCTATCTGCGTCCCTTCATGTACGCCAGCGAGGTCTACCTCGGGGTCCGCCCCGCGGCGGAGTACCTCTACCTGCTGATCGCCTCACCGGTCGGTTCGTACTTCTCGGGCGGGATCCGTCCGGTCTCCGTCTGGGTCTCCCCGAACTACACCCGGGCCGCGCCGGGTGGCACCGGCGCCGCGAAGTGCGGCGGCAACTACGCCGCTTCGCTGATCGCCCAGGGCGAGGCGATCGAGCATGGCTGCGACCAGGTGGTCTTCCTCGACGCGGTCGAGCGCCGTTACGTCGACGAGCTGGGCGGGATGAACATCTTCTTCGTCTACGCCGACGGCACCCTGGTCACCCCGCCGTTGACGGGCACCATCCTGCCCGGCATCACCCGCGACTCGGTGATGACGCTGGCCCGCGAGGCGGGGCACGAGGTGGTGGAGCGGCTGGTCAGCTTCGACGACTGGCGTGCCGACGCCGCAAGCGGTCGCCTGCGGGAGGTCTTCGCCTGTGGTACCGCCGCGGTGATCACCCCGATCGGAGAGGTGCGTTTCCCCGACGGTGAGTTCGCTATCTCCGGTGGGGAGCCGGGCGAGGTGACCATGCGGCTGCGTCAGCGCCTCGTCGACCTGCAGCGCGGCCGGGGTGCCGACCCGTACGGCTGGGTCCACCGGGTCTTCTAGACCCAACGCCGGGTCAGGCGTTCATGCTGCCGCCGATCACGCCGCTGGCGGCACTACCAGAGGCCAGGCTGGGTGAAGGGGCGGCTCCAGAGGGCGACCTGGAGGGTCACGGCCTTGAACCAGGCCTGGTGCATCGCCTCCACCTCCTCGGGGCGGTGACCCTTCTTCGCCAGGAACGGCCGGATCGTCGCGGTGATCGGCACGATGAACGCGATGATGTGCCGCAGATTGATCACCGGCACGGAGGGTGCGTCGTCCGTCGTGTTCTTCTTCGCCGGGGTGTGCCGCTCGCCGATCTCCTCGGCGTAGTCGAGCCAGGCCTGGTCGTACGGCCGGGTGCAGGTATCGAGGATCCACTGGGCGAAGCGGATGCGGACCCGCTTCGCGTACGAGTCGATCGGCTGGCCTTCCGGGGTCGAGAAGTAGGCGGCGAGGTGCGGATTGGACATCATGAAGCCGTACCAGACATCGAGCACCTCCTCGATCTGGTCGGTGAGCACCTCGGCGGCTATCCGCAGCGCAGCCTCGTCGGCGGGCCCGAACATCACATCGGTCTTGAGCTGCTCAAGCTCAGTAAGGCTGACCGGTGAGCGGGTGGCCTCGTCGGTTCCGTAGGTGTATCCCGCGATGGTGGCGGTCATGGTGGAGCCCCTTCCTGCCGTTGATGCGAAAGGAGTGCGGCAGGTTCTTGTGATCCTCCGCGGGTCGACTGTAATCCTGGCTGCCCGCCTATTTCCGGATAAGTATGGAAATGATGTGGTGCCGGCTTAGTTCAGTAGGTGGGTACGCAGCGCGGTGAAGGCGCCCGGCGTCACGCCGACGTCGAGCAGGTAACGCTCCACCGACCCGTGCCGTTCCCGCAGGTCGCTCAGGAAGCGCAGCATCG
The DNA here is from genome assembly GCA_036278255.1 of Micromonospora sp. GTDB lineage: Bacteria > Actinomycetota > Actinomycetes > Mycobacteriales > Micromonosporaceae > DASULK01. The sequence continues at coordinate 9,115 of DASULK010000187.1, read as the reverse complement.
CCTCGGCCGGCGCGGCGAGGTAGTGCGCCGGCATCGTCCGGGCGTCCGGGCGTCGGGCGTGGTACCACTGGCTGAAACGCTCCGACGCGGCCTCGCTGAGCGCATAGTCCTCGGCGATGGTGGTGTCGTCGACGCCGAGCAGCGACAGCGTCAGGGCGCACACCACCCCGGTGCGGTCCTTACCCGCCGCGCAATGGACCACCACGGGTGCGGCCTCCTCAGCGGCGATGATCTCGATCGCCGCAGCGACCCCTTCCCTGCCTGAGGTGGCAATATCCCGGTAGCGCTCGGCCAGCCACGCGGCGAAGCCCACCCGCTCCTCGTAGGGCACCTCGTCCCAGTCCTGGTGCTCCGGGTGGATGTGCCGGTAGGTCAGCCCGTCGTACTCGTGCACCCGCCCGAATCGTTCGATCTCGCGCGGCCGGCGCAGATCGATCACGGTACGGACACCGAGCGCCGTGAAGGCGTTCCGGTCAGTCTCGTCGAGCCGGTGCAGCGAGTCCGACCGGTAGAGCCGCTGCCACCGTACGGTGCGGCCATCCAGCCCGGTGTAGCCGCCGATGTCGCGGAAGTTGAAGATGCTGGAGAAGGGGATCTGGCGGTTGATCGGTGCGACGTCCATAAGGTCCACCGTAGCGGCGGTCCGTCGTCCGAGTCGGGGGCTCCCGGCCGGGGCCCGAACCAAGATCGCCGTTTCGTCGAGCAGTCATGCCCGACGAAACGGCGATCGACGGTACTGCCGGTCAGGCCAGGGCGGCCTCGGCGTCGAGGGTCACCGCGGCGGCGTGCACCACGGCGGCGATGCGCAGCGCCTCGTGCACCTGCTCGCGGCTGAAGTCGGCCTGGCGCAGGTTCTTCTCGTGCGATTCCAGGCACACCCCGCAGCCGGTAATCGCCGACACCGCCAGGCACCACAGTTCGAAGTCGCCCTTGTCGACCCCGGGGTTGCCGATGATCTGCATCCGCAGCCGGGCCGGGATCGAGGCGTAGTTCTCGTCCCCGATGAGGTGCTTGGCCCGGTAGTAGACGTTGTTCATCGCCATGATCGCTGCGGCACCCTTGGCCGCCTCGACCGCCTCGGCCTTGAGGTGGCCGGCGGCCTCCGTGGCGATCTCCCGCAGCACGACCGGGTTACGTGCGGCCACCGCACAGGCCAGCGCCGTAGCCCAGGCTTGAGGCGCCGACAGCGTCGAGGTCGAGATCGTGGAGCTCAGGTTGAGGCGGATGTCCCGCGCATAGTCGGGCAGGGCCGCCTTGATCGCGTCAATCCCCATCGTCATGCGCCAACCATCAGCTTCTTGGGGTCGAGGGTCTCGCCGCCCTTGTTCCAGTTGCACGGGCAGAGCTCGTCCGTCTGCAGGGCGTCGAGCACCCGCAGCACCTCGGAGACGTTGCGTCCCACCGAGCCGGCGGTGACCATGGCGAACTGGATCTCGTTGTTCGGGTCGATGATGAAGGTCGCCCGCTGCGCCACCCCGTCGTCGCCGAGCACACCGGCGGCCATGGAGAGCTCACGCTTGATGTCGCTGAGCATCGGGAAGGGCAGGTCACGCAGGTCCGGGTGGTCCTTGCGCCAGGCGTAGTGGACGAACTCCGAGTCGATTGAGACACCGAGCACCTGGGTGTCACGGTCGGCGAACTCGCTGTTGAGGCGGCCGAACTCGGCGATCTCCGTCGGGCAGATGAAGGTAAAATCCTTCGGCCAGAAGAAGACGACCCGCCATTTGCCTTCGTAGGTCTTGTTGTTGATCGCGGCGAAGGCGTTGTCCGGGTCCAGCGAGACGCAGGCCGTGAGTTCGTATGCGGGGAAGTGGTCACCGACAGTGAGCACGGAACCTCCTAATAGCGGCGCGAGGGCCGGTAACTGGATTCGTTCCAGATCCTCTCTCAGTCGGATTTTCGTTGCGTGGCGTACCCGGAAATCTGTGAAGCTGATCACGGGCCGGCCGGATACGGATGCAATGCGTCACTTTTTTCTCGCGATGTGGTCAGTTACTCCCGGAAGTCGGTGCGGCCTGGCACAGTGGTTGCCGTGATCCACCTCGTACGCATTATTGGCACCTAGCGCGCCGGCATCCCCTCACGCCGAGGCGCGCAGACCTCCCGCATCGCGGGGGGTCTTTTTGTTTGTCAGAGAGGACCCCCCAATGACCTTCCAGGTGTACGACACGACCTTGCGCGACGGGGCGCAGCGGGAGGGGATCAGCTACTCCGTCGCCGACAAGCTCGCGGTGGCCCGGCTGCTGGATGATTTCGGCGTCGGCTTCATCGAAGGCGGCTGGCCCGGCGCCCTGCCCAAGGACACCGAGTTCTTCCGGCGTGCCCGCACCGAGCTGAACCTCAAACACGCCACCCTGGTCGCCTTCGGCGCCACCCGCCGCGCCGGGGTGCGCGTCGCCGACGACCCCCAGGTGCAGGCCCTGCTCGACGCGCAGACCCCAGCGGTGGCGTTGGTCGCCAAGTCCGACATCCGCCACGTCGAGCGGGCACTGCGTACCACCGGGGTGGAGAATCTCGCCATGGTGCGCGACACCGTCGCCCACTTCGTGACCGAGGGCCGACGGGTCTTCCTCGACTGCGAGCACTTCTTCGACGGCTACCGCTACGACCCGACGTACACCTCGGAGGTGGTGCACGCGGCGCTGGAAGCCGGCGCCGAGGTCGTGGTCATGTGCGACACCAACGGCGGGATGCTGCCCTCGCAGGTGACCGCGGCCATCGGTGAGCTGACCGACCGGCTCGGTGTGCCGGCTGCGAAGCTCGGCATCCACTGCCAGAACGACACCTCGTGCGCGGTGGCGAACACCATCGCCGCCGTCGAAGCCGGCGTCCGGCACTTCCAGTGCACCGCCAACGGCTACGGGGAGCGGCCCGGCAACGCCGACCTCTTCGCGGTGGTCGCCAACCTGCAACTCAAGCTCGGGCTGCCCGTCCTACCGGACGGCTGCCTGGATCAGATGGTGCGCGTTTCGAACTCCATCGCGGAGATCGCCAACATCGCCCCCGACACCCACCAGGCCTATGTCGGGGCCGCGGCCTTCGCCCACAAGGCGGGACTGCACGCGAGCGCGATCAAAGTCGACCCCGTGCTCTACAACCACGTGGACCCCGGGGTCGTCGGCAACGACATGCGGATCCTGGTGACGGAGATGGCCGGCCGGGCCAGCATCGAGCTCAAGAGCCGCGAGCTCGGGCTGGATCTGGCCGGCGATCCCGACGCGCTCGCCCGGGTCACCAAGCGGGTCAAGGAGTTGGAGGCGGACGGCTGGTCGTTCGAAGCAGCCGACGCCTCGTTCGAGCTGCTCGTCCGCGCCGAACTGCCCGGCGTCGGCACGGTCCGACCCTTCGACCTGGAGTCCTACCGGGTGCTGGTCGAGCACCGCGAGGACGGCGCGGTCGTCTCCGAGGCCACCGTCAAGATCCGGGTGAAGGGTGAGCGGGTGATCGCCACCGCCGAGGGGAACGGCCCGGTCAACGCCCTCGACGAGGCGCTCCGTACCGGCCTGTCCCGGCACTACCCCGAGCTGGCGGCACTGCGGCTGGCCGACTACAAGGTGCGGATCCTGGAGGGGAGCCATGGCACCGGGGCCATCACCCGGGTGCTGCTGGAGACCGCGGACCGGCGGGGCCGCGACTGGACCACCGTCGGCGTGCACGAGAACGTCGTCGAGGCGAGCTGGCACGCCCTCGTCGACGCCCTCACCTACGGCCTCGCCCACTCGTGAGGAAGGAAGGGGCCCTTCTTCATCGCTCATAAGAAGGGCCCCTGCCCACCCTCGTGACAGGGATTCGGGTCGTGGCACCGCGGATCAGGCGGCGGGGAGGGACAGGTCGGCGAGGACTGGGCGGTGGTCGCTGCCGGCCAGGGGATGCACCGACACCTCCCGTACCCCGATCCGCTTATCCACTAACACGTGGTCGATCGTGACCGGCGGGATCAGATCCCCGTCGTACGGGCCCCAGGTGCCGACCAGCCCCGCCCCGACGGCGGCGGCCGCATCGACGTAGCCGGTGCGCAGCAGCGCCCGCATCGGGGCGTGGTCGAGGGTGGCGTTGAAATCCCCGACCAGGATCCGCAGCGGCCCGTCCGGCGTGGCGGGCGGCTGGGCGGCCAGGTCGGCCCGCCACGCCGGCAGCTTCCACAGCGCATAGGGCGCGGCAGGGTGAACCGATTCCACCAGCACCGGCGGTGCTCCGGGCACGTGCAGCGTCGCGTACGCCTGCCTCAAGCCGCCCTCGTTGTTGCGCCGCGCGCCCCCGTCGCTGAGCGGGAACCGTGAATACAGCGCCGATCCGCTGGCACCGGCCTCCGGGTTGGTCTGCCGATGCGGCAACAGCTCGGTCAGCCCGAGCCGATCCAGCGTCGCCTCCGCGTCGGCGGTGAACTCTTGCAGTGCGAGCAGGTCAACGCGCTCCGTGCGGACCAGTCGCACCAGTGCCGCTGCGTCCGCCGTTCCGAACAGCAGATTGGCGGTCATCACCCGGACCGTCGGACCGTCCGCCGCCGCTGATCCGCCGGGCAGGGCACGTGGCGCCACCGCGCCGATGAGGACCAGGGCGGACACGGCCGCGACCCCCGCCGCCCACCAGCGCCTCAGTACGAGCATCAGCAGCAGCGGAGCCAGACTTCCGACGGCGACGTACGGCGTGAAGGCGAGCAGTTGCACCAGCGGCCCGCGTTCCAGTCCGAAACCGCGCACCACCGCCCACGCTAGCGGCGGCAGGACGAGCGCCCAGCACAGCCCGGTCCGCAGTGCCCGGAAGGGAGCTTGCGCGGCTGGCGCCACGTCGTCAACCACATCGATGACCACACCGCCACGCTAGCCGGGACATGATTTGTTTTATCCCAGGGCCAGGTTTGCTGTCGGCCGGGCGGGGAATCGTGCCGCCGTGACGGACGTACCGGACGCTCTGACCACCATCCCCACGGATTCCGAGACGAGTTCAGACCTGGAACGGACCCTCTTCGAAGTGAAGCGGGTCATCGTCGGCCAGGACCACCTGGTGGAGCGGCTGCTCACCGCCCTGCTCGCCAACGGGCACTGCCTGTTGGAGGGGGTGCCGGGCGTCGCCAAGACCCTCGCCGCGCAGACCCTGGCTACGGCGGTGGGGGGTACCTTCTCCCGCATCCAGTTCACCCCGGACCTGGTTCCGTCCGACATCGTCGGCACCCGTATCTACCGGGCGTCGCAGGAGAGCTTCGACGTCGAACCCGGCCCGGTGATGGCCAACCTGGTGCTCGCTGACGAGATCAACCGGGCGCCGGCGAAGGTGCAGTCGGCGCTGCTGGAGGTGATGGCCGAGGGCCAGGTGTCGATCGGCGGGCAGAGCCTGCGGGTTCCCGAGCCGTTCCTGGTGCTGGCCACCCAGAACCCGATCGAATCCGAGGGCGTCTACCAGTTGCCGGAGGCGCAGCGTGACCGGTTCCTGATGAAGGTGACGGTCGGCTATCCCAGCGACGCCGATGAGTTGGCGATCATCTACCGGATGAGCACCGATCGGCCGCAGGCCCGGTGCGTGCTCGACCCGCAGCGGCTGCTTGACCTGCAGGAGCGGGCGTCGCGGGTGTTTGTGCACCATGCGCTCGCCGAGTACGTGGTCCGGCTGGTCCTCGCCACCCGGGAACCAGCCCGGTTCGACGTGCCGGAGATCGCGCCCCTGCTGGCGTACGGGGCGAGCCCCCGCGCCACCCTCGGCCTGGTTGCCGCTGCCCGGGGCCTCGCCCTGCTGCGGGGCCGGGAGTATGTGCTGCCCGAGGACATCCGCGAGTTGGCCCCCGATGTGATCTCCCACCGACTGGTCCTCTCCTTCGACGCTGTCGCCGACGGGGTGAGCGCCGATTCGCTGGTCCGTCGGCTCGTCGAGGCGGTGCCACCGCCGCGGGTCGCCCCGAACGGGATGGAACGGCCAGCCGATCTGGCGGCGGTATGAGTCGGTGCGGCGGGGCGGCGGTATGAGGAGGCGGCAGCGGGTGACCGAGGGCGAGCCGTACGCGACGGTCGGGCAGTTGGCGCCCGAGGAGCGGCTGCGCCGGTTGGAGTTGACCATCACCCGGCGGCTCGACGGACTGTTGCAGGGGCAGCATCTGGGGCTGCTGCCCGGAGCCGGGAGTGAACTGGCCGGCAGCCGTGAATACCGGCCGGGCGAGGACGAGGTACGCCGGATGGACTGGGCGGTGACCGCCCGTACCACCGTCCCGCACGTACGGGAGGTTGACGCCGACCGGGAGCTGTCGACCTGGCTGCTGATCGATTCCACGCCGAGCATGGACTTCGGCACCGCCGAACTGGAGAAGCGGGAGTTGGCGGTGGCGGCTGCGGCCGCGGTCGGCTTCCTGACGGCCGGTACCGGCAACCGGCTGGGAGCCCACCTGCTCGGTGCGCAGGGGGTAAGGCGTTTCCCCGCCCGTACCGGCCGGAACCACCTCCTCGGTCTGCTGCGGACGCTGCTGGCGGCCCCGCGCGGCGCCGCCGGCGCTGACCCGCCCGCCCTGGCTGACGCCATGCAGGCACTGGGTCGTGCGGCACCCAAGCGGGGGCTTGCCGTGGTCATCTCCGATTTTTTGGACGGGCTCCCCGACGACGGCTTCGACGCCGAAACCGGTGTTGCGGTTGACGTCGGAGAACCGACCTGGGCGAAACCGCTGCGTCGGCTCGCCGCGCGGCATCAGGTGCTGGCTGTGGAGATCACCGACCCGCGCGAGTGGGAGTTGCCGGATGTCGGGCTGATCACCCTGGTCGATCCGGAGACCGGGCAGCGGCGGGAGGTGGCGACCGGTAGCCGCGCGCTGCGGGAGCGGTTCACGGCCGCGGCGGCTCACCAACGCCAACTGGTGTACCAGGCGTTGCGGCGGGCTGGGGCGGCGCATCTGCCGTTGCGTACCGACCGGGACTGGGTGGGCGACATCGTGCGCCACGTCCATCTGCAGCGACGGCTGGCCGGGGCCGTTCGAACGCCCGCAGGCAACGGGCGAGGAGGTGTTCGGTGAGCTGGGAGTCACCGGAGCGGCTGTGGCTGCTGCTGGGGGTGGCCTCGCTGGTCGCCGGCTATGTGGGTATGCAGCGGCGGCGGAGCCGGTACGCGGTGCGCTTCACCAATCTGCGGCTGCTCGACCGGGTGGCGCCGCACCGGCCGGCCTGGCGCCGGCATGTGCCGGCGGGCCTGTTCCTCGCGATGCTGGCGTTACTGGTCGTCGGCTTCGCCCGACCCCACGCGGACGTACGGGTGCCCCGCGAGCGGGCCACCGTCATGGTGGCCGTGGACGTCTCGACCTCGATGCTGGCCACCGATGTCCGTCCGGACCGGCTCACCGCTGCGAAGTCGGCGGCCCGGAAGTTCGTCGACACGCTGCCGGACGAGTTCAACGTGGGTCTGGTGGCTTTCGCCGGCAGTGCTGCTGTCTTCGTCCCGCCCGGCACCGATCGGGAGGCGCTGCACCTGGGAATCAAACGGCTCGCCGAGGGGAGCACGGGGGTGCAGGGCACCGCGATCGGTGAGGCGATCACCACCTCGCTGGGGGCGATCCGGGCTCTGGACGCCAAGGCGGAGAGCAACCCACCGCCAGCACGGATCGTGCTGCTCTCCGATGGCGCCAATACCTCCGGCATCGATCCGATGGATGCAGCATCGGAGGCGGTGCAGGCCAAGGTGCAGGTCCACACCATCTCGTTCGGCACGCCAGCGGGGGCGGTGGATCGGGGCGGGCGGGCGATCCGGGTCCCGGTCGACGGCATGACTCTGCAGGGGGTGGCCGACACGACCGGTGGCGGCTATCACGAGGCGTCCTCCAGCGCGGAGCTACGGGCGGTCTACGAGGACATCGGTACCTCGGTCGGCTACCGGATGGTCCGGCAGGACATCTCCGCCCGGTTCATCGGGGTGGGGCTGCTGCTGGCGATGGGGGCAGCCGCCGGCTCGATGGCGTGGTTCTCCCGGCTGCCGTGACGCCAGCCGCCGGGTGGCCGGCCGGGGTGGTCACGGCGGGCCGGGTGCCGGCGCGACCAGAGAAGGAGAACAGATGGCAACGACACCTTCCGGTTTGGGGGAGCCGCGTGGCCCGTGGTTCACCTCGCCGGAACTGGATCATGCTGGCCCTGATCGGTCGGAGGCGGGGGCGGCCGCGCACACCCGGGCGGCCCGCTGGCGGCGGGCGCTGCTCGCCGGTCTGGCCGTGGTCGCGCTCTCCGCGGGATCCGGTGCGGTGGCCGGTGGCTACGTTGCCGGCCGCGATCGCTCCGAAGCCACCGCAGCGGCCTCCCCCTCACCCACCGCCTCAGCCGGCGTGCCCCCGGATCTGGTCACGGCTGCCGCCCAGACGGTACCGGGCGTCGTCTCCGTCGTCGTCGGTTCGGGAAGCCAGGCCGCCACCGGTTCGGGGTTCGCCATCGACACCGAGCAGCACATCGTCACCAATGACCACATCATCGAGAAAGGCGGCGGTGGGGGCACGGTGAAGGTCCGGACGCAGGACGGGCGGCAGTTGGCCGCCGAGGTGGTCGGCCGGGATCCCGGTAGCGACATCGCGGTGCTGCGGGTGTCGCGGTCCGCGGGCCTGCGTCCCTTGCCGTTGGCCAAGCCGGGAACCACCCAGGTGGGGGAGCGGGTGTTGGCGGTGGGATCGCCGTTCGGGCTCTCCGGCACCGTCACCGCCGGCATCGTCAGTGCCCTGGACCGCCAGGTGCGGCTGGGGAAGATCCGACGTGGTGCGGTCCAGACCGATGCGTCGATCAACCCGGGTAACTCCGGCGGGCCGCTGGTCAACGCGAAGGGGGAGGTGATCGGGGTGAACACGGCGATCGCGACGGTTGACGGCAACGGCGGTTCGATCGGCATCGGCTTCGCCATTCCGATCGAACAGGCCCAGCAGGTGGCGGATGGGATCATCCGTCAGGGCGGCTGAGCCTCACCCCTAGTCTCGTCACCATGGCCGATGATGTGCGCGTGACCGACCGGCTGGTGATCCCGGCCGGGGAGCTGCGGGAGCGTTTCTCCCGCTCGTCGGGGCCCGGCGGTCAGGGGGTCAACACCGCCGACACGCGGGTCGAGCTCTCCTACGATGTAGCTTCCTCTCCGGCGCTGGCCGCGTTACCGGAGGAGTTGCGGAAGCGGGTGCTGG
>DASULK010000186.1:0-7248 GCA_036278255.1 Micromonospora sp. | reverse complement strand
CGGCACGATCACCAGACCCGGCGCGGCGACGGCGTCGTGCTGGGTGTGGTTGTGGGAGAAGACGACGAGCGCGCCCGTGGAGGTCTTCAACGCGTAGCTGTCGGGGAACTGCGTGGCCGCTGACGCGAACTGGGTGGTGCCTCGGGTACCGAACTTGTGGACCGTGTCGTTGTGGACCTTGACCTGCCGCTTGGCGGCCTCGGTGGGGACAAGCACCTTGCGGCCGGTGAGGTCGCCTCCGGTGGCGAAATTGTCGATCACGGCCGAGCGCAGCAGGTCGACGGGAGCGGCCAGGGACTTGGAAGCGGGGTCGACTGCCGTGGCGTAGCCGTCCTCGTCCAGCACGATCTTCGGAAGCTGGGAGGGGTCGTCGAGGTCGACAGTGGCGACCATCTCCCACCGCTTCGACTTCGCGTTCTCGGCCAGGACCAGGACGCGGGCGTACTGCTTCTTGCTGCCGGCCCGGGTGACGGCGGCGAACCACCGCTGCTGCCCGTGCTTCAGGCGCGGGATGTAGAGGTCGGTTGCGGCAAGGTCGTACGACCACGGCCGATACGGCTCTCGGTCCGCCTTCGGCAGGGCGTCGTCTTCCTGGAGGTCGGCCAGCGACATCGCGTACCGGGGGCCGCCCTCGACGGTGTCGAGGAGCGCGCGGTCGCGCTTGATGTACGCCAGGTTGTTCGTCATCGAGTAGGAGGCGATGGCGTCACGGGCCTCGGCCGGGGTGAGCGCGGGGGCCGGCTTCGGTGCGGCGCTGGGCGACTTCGTCTGCTCTGCGGCAGCCGGGGGGTTGCCGTCGGTGTCGCTGGAACAGGCGGTCGCGGCGAGAGTGAGACAGACAGCGGCGGTGATCAGGGGCAGCGTGCGGCGGGCGGGGCGGATGGGGGCTCCTCTTGGCTGGGAACGGGAAAGGGCGCGGTGAGCGGTCGGCTCACCGGCGGTGGGCAGTCACCGAAGGGCCGGTGGGTATGGGGACGGCCGGGCGCGGGACTGCAGTGGTCGGTGGTGGGGTGTGGCGGAGGTTCACGCCGATGCCCTTCTGGGCGAGCTGGTGGACCAGCGCTCGCAGGCGCAGGTCGCGGCCGTCCTCGCCGTACGCGGCGGGAAGCAGGAACGCGGCCTGGTGGGGGTGGTACTGGAAGCCGAGCCCGTACAGGTCCGTGCGGGCGTCCTCGGGGACGCTTTTGTACGGCGTGCCGAGGGCGCCGTCCTCGTACCAGGTCAGGGTGACGACGCGCGCCACCTGTGGCGGCGGAGGCCGGTGGGGCGGCTCGGGCTGTACGGCTGCGTTGTGCCGTACGGCTGCCAGGGCATCCCGGAGCCGGGGCAGGACCCGCCGGCTGACGGCGGCTGCGGCGCGGACCGGATCGTCGGGGACCGCGATTCCGGTGGGCTCGTCGACGCCCCTGAAGTGGTGTGGCAAGAACCCTGCGGGCTGCAGGGGAGCCACCAGGTACTGACGGGGGTGGCGGGGGCGCTCCAGCACACAGAGCTCCTCGCCGTCTGGTCCTCCGACGAAGCCCGTACAGGCGTCGGGCCAGTCGAGCAGGGCCCAATGGGTCGGGCCGCGGTCCCAGACCCGGTCGGCTATATGAGGGTCGCTGGGGAGTCGGAATCCGATGTACTTGCGGCACCACCCTTCGGGCAGATGGGGTGCGAGTGCTGTGGCGAAGGCACTGGCGCGGCTCGGATACAGGTGGGCCTCCTGGAGGTAGAGGGGCCGTGATCGGCCAGGGCGGGAACCGTCAGCGGTGCGGGGTAGGGGAGCGGCCGAGAGCGCGGATCGGTGTTCGTGAACGCCCTGACGTTTCAGTGCATGCGGGCGTCCGTGTCGAAGAGGGCCAGCTCGTGGGTGTGGAGGAGGTGTTGGACGATGAAGCTCCGGCCGGCGACCTTCCACAGGCCGCGCCCGCGGTTGAGGTGGGCGATGGCTTCGGCTTCGACGGAGGTGAGACCGAGGAGGGCGGATGCGGCGTGGAGCTGGTCGGTCTCCTGGCGGTAGATGATCCGGGTGGAGCAGTCGGCGAGGAGTCCTTCGGCCAGGGCGCGGCCCTGTGATCCGGCGTCGCCGGCGGTGAGCAGGTCGGACAGCCGGTGGATGACCATCAGGTTGGCGATGCCCAGGCCGCGGGAAAGTTTCCACTGGGCCTGCATGCGCTGGAGCAGGCCCGGGTGCCGCATGAGGCGCCAGGCTTCGTCGTAGACGATCCAGCGCCGGCCGCCGCGCGGGTCGGTGAGGGCGGATTCCATCCAGGCGGAGGCGCAGGTCATGGCGAGGACGAGGGCGGTGTCGTCGCCGGATCCGCCCAGCCGCGAGAGGTCGATGGTGAGCATCGGGCTGTTGGGGTCGAAGGCGACCGTACTGGGGGCGTCGAACATGCCCGCCAGGTCGCCGTGGACGAGTCGGCGCATGGCGTGAGCGAGGTCGCGGGCCGACTCTCCGAGCCGTCCGGACATGGGGCCGGCGGCCTCGTCGAGCTGGTCGGGGTTGTTGAGGGCGGCGGCGACGTCGCCGAGGAGCGGTGTCCGGCCTGTGTCAGCAGCGTGGGTGACGGCGGCGTCGAGGGCGACGTCCAGGGCGGTGTGCTCCATCGGGAGCAGGTCCCGGCCGAGGACGGTGCGGGCCAGGGAACCGAGCAGGAGCAGCCGGCGCTTGCGGATCTCCCCGGCCCAGTCCGACTCCGAGATGGAGGCGGGGCGTGGCGCGGCGTCCAGCGGGTTCAGCCTGCCGGGAAGTCCGGGACCGAGCGCGACGGACGTGCCGCCGAGCGCGGCGGCCACGGGCGTCCACTCGCCCTTGGGATCGCAGGGCACGTAGACGCGGTAGCTGAAGGCGACGGAGCGGAGCGCGAAGCTCTTGGCCAGCGCGCTCTTGCCCTGTCCGATGACCCCGGCCAACAGCACGTTCGGATTGGTGAAGCCCTCGACCTTCCCGTACAGGGCGAACGGGTCGAAGACGAAGCTTGCTTCGGCGTGGACGTCGCGGCCGATGTAGATGCCCTCTGCGCCGAGCCCGCCTTCGGCGAGGAACGGGTACGCACCGGCTGCGATGGCGGTGGTCATGCGGTGGGCCGGCAGCCGCAGCCGGTTGCCGCGGGCGGAGGCAGGTCCGGGGCGCCCGTTCGGCGGGTAGAGGGGGGCGGCTGCTTCCTGCTCGGCGGGAGCGGTGCCTGCGGGTTGGGCGGTCGCTTCGGCTCGGGCCTTGGCGGCGGCTTCGGCGAGCTGACGGCGAGCTGCCTTGCGGCTGGCCCGGTCGGTGCCGTGTGGGGTGAACAGCGGGGATGCGGAGGCGCGTCGGGTGCGTTGGGTGGGCCGGTGGCTCATGGGAGGCCCTCCGTTCGGCGAGGGGTGCTCATCGCGCGCATGCGGTGGTGTGCGGGCGGCTGAGGTCGGTAGGGGTGGTCTTGCGGCGGACGATGTGTCCGGCGGCCAAGTGGCGCTGGCAGATCGTGAGGACCGGCGGTCCTTCCGGAAGCTGTTCCGGGGCGCACTCTGTGGCCTCGGCCGAGGCGGCGGGGAGGACGTGGAAGGCTGAGTGGACCTCGGCGGTGGCTTGCCACAGCCGGGTCTGTGCAGTGGCGAGGTGCCGGCCTGCGGCGGGATGCGGTGGCCGGGTGGATTCGGCGAGCTGGTCGAGGAGTTGGTGCAGGGCGGTCAGGTGAGCGTGGAGCACGTCGAGGTGCACGCGGTCTACTGCCGTCGAAGCGGTGAGCGCTGGGCGTGTCAGGGCTCGGGTGTGATGGCGGACGCCGGCGGTGGCGGCCCGGAGGTAGGGGTGCGCCTCGGCCGGACGCATACGAGAGGTCAAAGTGTGTTCCTTCCTGTCGCCGTGGCGGGACAGGGCGTTCTGTGAGGGATGTGCTCACAGGGCGGTGCGTGCGAGAGGCAGCGCGGCCAGCGTGAAGGCGTCAGGCTGCTGGTAGTTGAGGCGGCGCAGGTCGACGCCGGCGGTGACGGCGGCGGTCTCGATCTGCGCACAGGCGGCGTCGAGGAGGGCGTCGGTCTCGGCGGTGACGGTGACCAGGCCGGTCAGGGCGACGTCGGCGTGTCCGGCAATCAGCTGGCGTTCGCGCTGTTTGACGTCGGCGTACTCGACGGAGTCTTCCTCGGAGTCGACCTGGCCGCGGCGGGCCCGTTCGTTGGCGTCGGCGATGATCGCGGCCTTCTTGCGCTGGACGTCACGCAGCGCGGACTCGAGCCCCTGGGGCACGTAGATGAGGGAGAGGCTGCGGCGGACCCCGGCCGTAAACATGATTCCGTGCAGGAACCCGGCGCCCATTTCGGTGCGCGGCCAGTTCTCCACCCAGTACGTGGCGTGGCGAGCGGTGTCGGTGGCGAGCCGGTCGTACTCCTCGACCTGGACGACGGGGCCGGCGGCGACAGGGTCGGCTTCGGCACGGCCGCTCTCGGACCACTGCTGCAGTGCGGCAAGGGCCTTGGGGTCGTAGGCGGTGCGGATGACGGCGGCGATTTCCCGGGCGGACAGCCAGCCGGTCACCATCAGGCCGGCGTTACGGGCGGCCTGGGCGATGGAGGCGGTGGTCTGCTGCATGACGGTGAACGCACCCGGGAGTCCGCCGCCGGCCTGGCTGATGAGGCGCTTGGCGGCCCTGAGGTCGAGGGAGAGGGCGAGGTAGGTCTCGTGCGGCGCGGCTGCGGGCCCGGCGGAGGCGACCAGTTCGGAGTAGATCTGCCCGGCGACGGGGGTGTGGGGCTGGCCGTTCTGAGTCCAGTGGCGGGTGAGGGTGTCACCGGAGTCGGGGACGGTCCGTTCCAGGACCTGCACGGTGGCGACGTGGCCGGTACGGGCGATGCCGGCCAGAGCCCGTCCCCAGCCGTTGACGTTGTGGTTCTGCGTTGAGGGGTCGAGCAGGGCGAACGCGCGGGACGTGACGCGGGCGACGGCGGTGAGGGTCTGCTGGTGCGGGTCGTGGACGGCGGCGGCACCGTTGGCGGAGTCGCCGGGGGTGACGACCTTGAGCGAGGCAACTGTGCCGGGCAGGTGGAGGACGCCGTCCTGCCGAGGCCGGGTGACCGGCCGGGCCAGCCAGAGGGTCTGCCCGGTACGGCGACGGTTGGCGGAGCGGATGACGATCGGTGCCCAGTCGATCAGGGAGCGGCCGTGTCGTCGAATCAGCACCAGCGCGGCGACGGCCGCCCACAGTGGGGTCAGGGCGATGGCACCGAGCAGTCCGGTGGAGACGACCGTCATCAGCAGCAGGGCCAGCGCTGCCGAGACGAGAACGAGTTGCGGGAGGGAGAGGCCGAGGAGGATGCCGCGACGGGACCGGTGGGGGAATTTCACCGTGACCGGGGCAACGGGGAGATCAGACAAAGGGGCTGGTCCTGAAGGCGCGCGGGCGGGATCCCAGAGACGAGACGTGGTGGGTCCCGCTTCTGGGGATCGGGCGGAGGGTCAGAGGCCGGTCGGGGGCGGAGGCGGAGAGGCCGTGCCGCTGGTCCCGACGGTCTGGTTGCTGGAGGACGGTGGTGCGCCCTGGGGCGGCGGAGTCGTGGTCGGCGGCGCGGACTGCCAGCCGCCGACCTGGCCGGCTGCGGCACCCGCCCCGGAGCCGCCCGTACCCGGGCTGCCGCCCGCCCGACCGCTGGTGTCTTCGGAGACACTGGTCGGCGCAGGCTGTACGGCCTTCTCCAACCCGGACTTGACGCTGTCCCCTCCGGGCGAAGCGCCTGTCGGGGGGTTTTGCGCCCCGTTCCGGCCGACGCTTCCACCGCTCGGGCCGGGGGCGATGTCGCCGGGAAACCCGCCACTCCCTGGGATCGAGTCCGGCCCCTGCGGAGCGGCCCCGGCTCCCGCGCCCGCTCCGGCTGCCGTACCACCGGTTCCGGCGGTGGCCGCCATCGCGGCCGCCTTTCTCCCGGCGCGCTCGGCGTGCTGCTTGGCGAGCTGCGCACCGGCGCCGCCGGCACGGTGCAACGTTTCCCCGTCGGACCCTTCGGCCGCCCAGTGCACGAACTTGAAGGTCGCGTAGGGGCAGAGCAGCACCAGGATCATGATCACGATGCCCGCGAGGACATCGGCCAGCGCGGCCAGGCCGTCCTCGGCCTCGGTCCTGCCCATGGCCGCGACGCCGAGGACGAAGATGATCGTCATCAGCAGCTTGGAGACGACGAGGGTGGCGGTGGCCTCGATCCAGCCCTTGCGCCACCGGCGTGCGACCTCCCAGCCGCCGCCGGCCCCGGCGAACGCGGCCAGCGTGACCATGACCAGGATGCCGACCTTGCGGACCATCATCACGCACCAGTAGAGGAGTGCCCCGATGGCGGCTCCGAGCGCGGCGAGCACCATCACGAGCCAGCCCAGGCTGCTGACGGCGCCGAGCTGTCCGACCTTGACGATGCGGCGGACCGCGGACTCGATGTCCAGGTTCGCGGTTTTGAGCAGGCCGGCGGACAGCGCGTCGACCACTTCGATCGCGACGGTGGTCAGGGAGATGGCGGCGAACGCGAAGAGCACACCGGAGGCCGTGCCGGTGAACGCCTGCGCCAGGGCCTGGCCGTCGCGTCGGATCGCGGCACGGACGAGCTGGGCGCAGAACGTGGCCACCAGAACGACCAGGGCGATCGGAAGGATCGTCTCGTAGTTGTCGCGGAACCAGGTCGCGTTGAGATCGACGCGGGTGGTGGAGTCGACCGCCCTGGCCGCGAGGTCGGCCGAGGCGGCGGCGAGTTCGCCGGCGCTCCGGGCCATCCAGTCGCCGATCGCCTTGCCCGGGTCGGAGGCGAAATCCACGGCTTCGCCGACCGCGCAGACCTTGTCCGCGAGGGGGAGATCACAGAACCCCATGAGGACTCCTCTCGGTCAGGGCGCGACGTTCGGGGCGATGGCGACGAGCGAGCAGTCGACCGAGGGCCGGCACTGCACGGCGAGGGTGATGGAGCGGTCCTCCGCACCGCCGCCGCCCTTGGCCCAGGCGATGGTCTGCTTGCCGGTGACGGTCACGGCATAGATGTACGCCTCGGTGATCGCGGAAGGGTCCTCGGCCAGGGCCTGCTTGAACGCGGCCGGGTAGTGGGCCTCGGTAATGGTGGCGATGGCGTGCTGTTCCTGGTCGGCCATGCGCGACCACAAAGTCGGGTCGGGTATCTGCGCGGAGACCGAAGCCCAGTCGCTGTACTCGCTCTCCGTCGTCATCCACGCCTCCATGCCGGCGAGCTGCTGCTCGCGGCTGGTGTCGCGGGTGTCGTAGGACCACAGCATCTCGGCTGCGGCCTTGGCGAAGGCGA
>DASULK010000185.1:0-4493 GCA_036278255.1 Micromonospora sp. | reverse complement strand
CGGCATCGTGCCGGGCCGCCTCGGCACCGCCGCCCGTCCTGGTGGGACGCGCCGACGCAGGCGTACCCGCAGGTTGGTCGAGCCGGGCGGCTGACCCCCGCCCAAAACTGGCGCGCCAACGGCGGCCAGCGGGCTTACCGGCCGGCAACCGCCGACTAGCCCCTGCCCGCACCCGAGGTTATCGTGAGTCGGCACACTGGTGCCTCACTTCGTACCACCAGTGTGCCGACAAAGTCGTAGCCCCGGCGACTTGGCTTAGGCCAGCGGTCCACCGGGGCTTTCCGTCTCCCAGTGTAGCCGATCGGCCGAAGGATACGGGCCGTGAATAGCAGGCCAACCAGAGCATCAGCCGTTTCCGCCGGAACGTGGGTTGAGCGGTGGCTCAGCCCAGCAAGATTCGCTCCTTACCTCGCCGCCGCCCAAGGCGACCGCGACCGAGCCCTGGCCCTGTACGAGTGGAACGCGCAGGTGTCCGCCGCGTTCATGCACAATTTGGCCCATCTCGAAGTCTGCTTACGTAATGCCTATGACGCCGCGGTCACCGCCACCCGGCCAGCCGATGCTTTGCACTGGCTCGACGATCCACACGGGCCGATTCGGGCGCCGCTGTTGCGTACCAAGCGGCTTACGAACGGCACCCGGGTTCGCGTTGATGTCAATAGGAAGCCTCGAGAGCTTGTCGAGCGGGCCCGCCACCGGTGTGGGGCGAGCGCGCCCGTCGGCAAGGTGATCGCCGAGCTTCAGCTGGGTTTCTGGCGGTACCTGACCTCTTCTGCGCACGAGAAGACGCTGTGGGTACCCCATTTGCACACCGCGTTTCCGGCCGGAACGAGCCGCGTGATGGCCGACCGTACGATTGGCGAGCTGCATCTGTTGCGTAACCGGGTGGCGCACCACGAGCCGCTACTGGCCTTGCCGATCGCCGCGCGCTCCGCAGACGTCGCACGCCTGTGCGCCCTGCTCGTGCCAGAACTCTGCCAGCACCTGAACGCGGTTACGCAGGTACCTGCCCTGCTCGCGGCACGTCCATGACAGAGCGGCCAGGAATTCCGAGCAAAAGTGGGGTGATAGGAAAGCGCCATTTCCGTGAAGTGGAGTCGATCAAGCAAAGGTATCCGAGCATCGGGCCGGGGTGACCGGCGAAGGGATCAAGCCTGACCGCCCTGAGCGGGCACCCCGGCCCGATGCCAGCAAGACCGCTGTCTCAAATGGGCTCAGGGCGGTAATGTCCCGTTGTGGCCTCCACCCCGCCCGCAGTGCCGGTTCGACCGGCGCGGCCCGGCACCGTCACCGTCGCCGTCTACCTCCAGCTCGCGCTCGTGGGGCTGCTGCTGGCCGTAGTCGGGCTGGCCGTCGCCCACGCCCTCCACTACGACGAACTCATCGACGGTGCCGTACACGCCGCCGATGCTGACCCTGCCACCGTCAGCAATGAGCGCGCCCACAACACGATGGAAACCGTCCTGATCGGCGGACCGGTGCTGCTGCTCGCGGCCTGGTTCGGGGCCTGCGCGGTACCGCTCTACCGGGGCAGCAACGTCGCGCGCATCCTCACCCTTGTCGCCGGCGGGCTGGAACTCGTGGCCTGTTGCGTGCCCGCCGGGGCAATGTTCGGACTCATACCGGTCATGGTCGCCGTGGAGGAGGCCAGGTCGGATGAGGACTGGGCGGGGGAGCCGCTGAATCAGGAAGAAAACTCCTGGGGCGAAGAATCCGCTTTCTACGACGCCCTCTCGGCGGGAGAGAACGAGTGGTTCTTTGCACTCGGCGCCCTCGCCATGCTGGTGGCTTTCGCGCTCTGCATCGCCATCATGGTTCTGCTGCTGACGCCCGCAACCAACCGATACGTTGACCCGCGCCCCGACCCCTTCACCGGAGCCTGGCCGATCCCCACCCACGGCTACCCCATAGGCCACCCGTACCCGACATACGTCTACCCGGCAGACCCGTACCCGCCCCATCCCGGCCCGGTCCCACCCCCGGCCAACCCGGCGGCGGCTCAACCCGAATCAGCAGGACCGACGGTGGCCGACCCCCCGAACCCGCCCGCCCCGTGATCGAACCGGTGTCGGTTGGCGAATCCCGAGGCGGACAGCGTTTGTTACCGTTTCCGCCGGGTTGAGGGAGCATCCGCCACGGGAAGGGTAGGAGAGCCCGACCGGGCCGGAAGCAGAGGGACGGGTTGCGATGAACGGCACCATGGCGTACCTGGTGACCACGGCGGGATGCTTCATCGGGCTCGCGGGCCTCGTCGTGGCGGTGATCGCCCTCCGCAAAGTCAGCCAGCAGCGGCAACAACCGGTCCCCACTCCACAGCAGACCGACCCGTTCCGCAGAGTCGACGATGATGCCGACGCCCTGCGCGGCGACCCGCGCCGGTTGAAGCCCGGCGACATCGTGGAGATCCGGCAGCGGTCGTACGGGGTACGCGGCAGCCTCCACTGCACCGAAGGGGCGTGGAGTTGGGCGGAACATCTGCTCGACGACGTCGACGGCAACAAGGTGTGGCTCTCCGTCGAGGAGGACCCCGACCTGCAGTTGGCGCTCTGGCACGAGGTGCCCTCGGCGACCGTCACCCCCGGACCCTCCACCATCGACTTCGACGGGCAGCGCTACACCAGCGAAGAATCCGGCCGGGCCCGCTACACGGCCACCGGAACCACCGGCCTGCACCCGACCGGCACCCTCCGCTACCACGACTACACCGCCCCCGATGGGGCCCTGCTCTCCTTCGAAGCGTACGGCGACAGCGGCATTTGGGAGGTTGGGCGCGGGGAGCGGCTGCACCGAGCCGAAATACTCATCTACCCGCAGTCGGAGACGACGGAAACCGAACGCGACGGGAACGGGTGACCGTTGCTCGTCACCCTCGACACGCCGTACGCCGACACCAGCGCCACCGATCTGCGCTTCGCGCTCGGCCTGCCCGAACAGCCGGCCCTGCACCTGCTCGACCTGGCCTTCGACGGTGTCGCCCTCACGCTCCGGCTCCTCGGCGCATCGCACCAGGTCGTGCTCCGCACCGCCGGACGGGAAATCACCGAGACGGTCGCCTGTCTCCCTGGCCACGACGGTGACCTACCCGCGGTCGCGCAGGAGCCGGCCATCGGCTACCGCTTCACCTCCCGGGTGCTGCGAAGGGACGCCGGCCGGATCGCCGACCGGGTCCACCGGATCCGCCGGGACCTCGCCGACGACCCGTACGCCCTGGTCGGGGTCTTTCCCGGTGGCCCCGACGCGGTCACCGCACTGCAGGTCCGGACCGGTGACCGCACCTCGGCCGGCCAGGTGATCGGCTGGCGGACCTGGCACTCCTATCCTCAGACGGCAGAGCTGGTCGAAACCGAAACGGAGGTGGTACTGCCGTGACGTACCGTCGCTGGTTCGTCGTGGGTGGAGCCTTCGCGCTTATCGGAGCCCTGCTCCTGACCTTCGGCCTCACCTACGGCAACTTCTCCCCCCGCGGCTACGTGCAGAGCACGTACGCGCGGGTGGCACAGCACGACATCGGCAGCGATGCGCTGGCCTACAGCTCCAGCAAGTCGCCGAGCCAGGTCGCCGCCGACCTGACCGGTGCCTGGCGCCCCGCCGACCAGTACGTGGACGCCAGCGGCGTCTACCTGCGCTACAACGACGACTCGGTGGTGATCCTGCCGGCGGCCGCCGGCTCGTTGATCCTTTTGGAACGGCTCGCCACCGCCTACCCCCGCTACCACAGCACGGTCGGCTACGCCTGGGGCTGGGGGCGTGGCAGCACCATCCGCGGCGGCGGTCCCGGAGCCGGCAAGTGATGCGCGGTAGCGCAACCACCCCTCACGTTCGTACCCCTCGGGAGCATCGATGTTGAAGACCCTCGCCACCGATCTGCTGGTCACGCTCGCCTACGGCGGCCTGGGGGTGGTGCTGATGGGCCTCGGCTACGTGCTGGTGGATGTGGCCACACCCGGACGGTTGCGGGAGCTCATCTGGGCCGACCGTAACCGCAACGCCGCCCTGCTGCTCACCTCCAATGTGCTCAGCGTCGGCATCATCGTGTTCGCTGCGATCATGGCGAGTGAAGGCGACGCCGTCACCGGCCTGGTCGGTGCTGCCGCCTACGGCGTGCTCGGCCTGGTCATCATGGCCTTGGCGTTCCTGCTGCTGGATCTGATCACCCCCGGCCGGCTTGGTGAGGTGCTGGTTGATCCTCAGCCGCACCCGGCGGTCTGGGTCTCCGCAGCCGTGCACCTCGCCATCGGGGCCATCGTCGCGGCGGCGATCAGCTGATGTCCAGGAACCGGCGGGGGGCCGGCCGCCCGTTCACGCTGCCGAAGGATGGCCGCAAGGTGGGGCTGGTCATCGGGCTGCTGGTGGTCGCCTGCATGGTCCCGGTCGGCATCTTCGGTTCGGATGGCGATACGACGGTGCCCGCACCGGTATCGGCCCAGAGCGCGGATACCGTGGAGATCCTGCGGAAAGCGGCCGAGGCACACGGCATCTGCTACGGCTGGCGG
>DASULK010000184.1:0-5187 GCA_036278255.1 Micromonospora sp. | reverse complement strand
GTGGCGGCCGGCGGGCTCGTGCCGGTGTTCACCCAGGCTGAGCGGGATGGGCTGGCGGTCTACGACGGACTGCTGGTGGCTCGGATGGACATTCCGGCGATCGAGCTGCGCGCTGGTGCCGCGTGGCGGACCGTGTGGCGTGGCGACACGATCGCCCCGTACGCGCAAGCGGCCGGCCAGATTTCGTTTTCCGGCAGCGTCAACGCCGGCGCCGGCGCCAAGGTCGGCAACATCACGTTCCCTGTCGGCCGGTTCAGCGTGGCGCCGCGGGTGGTGCCGGGGCTGGCCAACGCCCCCGGCGGCTCGCAGTTGCTCGTGCCTCGATCGTCCAGCACGACCGCCAGCGGCTCAGAGATCTACGTGTATAACGCGGGGTCGACGGCAGCCAGCGTGTCCGGCCTGGTGATCGACTGGCATGCGATGCAGATGCAGCAGGGGCAGGCCAGTGGCTGAGGCGGCCCTGCGGTCATCGCTGCCCCCACCCCCGCCCGCCCCGGCGCCGATCGAGGTGCAGTGGCTGGGTTGCGACCTCGTCACGGGCCGGATCGTGGAGGAGCTGCCCGCACTGTCGCCGTCGGGGGCGATCTCGAGGCGGATCGGTGCTCACGCCTCCGCCGGATTCAGCCTGGCTCTACCGGACGCCCCCGAGGGCTGGGAGTCCGCCACTGATCCGGGCCGAACGATGATTGTGGCCCTGGCGGATGACGAGCCGGTGTGGGCGGGCATGGTACTCACCCGCAAGGGCGGATCGTCGGAGACTGCGGAGCTGGGCTGCGCCACCCCGGAGGCCTACTTTGACCGCCGGTTTACGAGGGATCACAGCTGGACCCAGCGGGACGAAGCGTCGGTGATTGCGGCCGGACTGATCGGTGACACGCAGATCGACGGGATCGGCCTGACGGTCGACGCCCCGCCGACCGGGGTGCTGCGCGATCGCGAATATGCGGACGCCGACGACGCGACCGTACTGTCCCGCCTACAGGATCTGATGGCCGTGGTCGGAGGCCCGGAGTTTACCGTTGACGTGCGCTGGCGTGCGGGCACGACCCGGGTGGAGCTGGTGGCCAGGGTGCGCCCCAGGATCGGCGTGCAGACCGACCGGCCGTCCGCGGTGTTTACGTTCCCCGGCGACGTGGTCGATTACACGCTGCACGAGTCGTACGAGAACGGCAAAGGCGCCAACGTCGTGCGCGCTCGCGGTGAGGGCGAGGGCGAAGATCGGTACACCTCCCGAGACATGGTCGCCACCGACCTGCTCGCTGCCGGCTGGCCCCGCTACGAGCACAGGTTCACCCCGAGCACGAGCATCACCAGCCAGGACGTGCTGGACGGGCACGCCATGTCGGCGCTCGACATCATGCGAGCCGGCGCCCGCGTGTGGGAGCTGACCGCCAACGCCATCGAAGCGCCCCGTCTCGGCCGGGACTGGGGGCTGGGCGACACGGTCGCCCTGGATGTCATCTCCTCCCCGCGCCACCCGAACGGGGCGTCCGTGACGGCCAGGGCGTGGGGCTGGCAGTGGGACACCCGCGCCGACCGGATCACCCCGATCATCGCGGAGGACTGACCGATGGTGTCACGCGCTGAGCAGGCGGAGACCGATGCACTCGCCGCCCTCGTGCGGGATGTGCAGCGGTTGAAGCGGGAACTGCGGGAGCTACGCGCCGCCCGCCGCCTGGAGTCCGCCACCATCGGTCAGGGCGGCATCACCATCAAGGACGGCGGCTCCCTGCGCATTGTCGACGAGGACGGCAACGTGATCGCCCGGTTCGGCGACCTGTCCGAGTTCGGGGATGGCATGAAAGGCGTGATACTTCAGCGCGCGGGTGGCGAGCAGGCATTTTCGTTCTACGGCACGGGCGTCGGCGACGAGGGATTCGTCGGCATCTACGACCGGTCCGGCAACTACATCGTCACCGATGATGCTCACAGCCGACGCGGCCTCGCTCGCCCGTACATTCCGCTGCATGTCGGGGAGATCGTCCAGCCTGTCGCCACTACCACCAGCGGCAGCTTCACTGACGTACTCACCGGCGCCAACGTCATCCAGCACCCGGTCCTGTATGCGCACCTGTTGGTGCAGGCCGGTGATGCGTCAACGGCTGGGCAGGTTCGGCTCGCACTGGACGGCGCGGCGATCGGGCCGACGCTGACGGTCAGCGCGGGATCCTATACGTTCGCCAGCATCGGGCCGTTTGCGGTGCCGAGTCCTGGCCCGTACGCGGCGCTGCGGACGCTGTCTGTGCAGGCACGCCGGTCGGCGGGAGCCAGCACGATCGGCGTGCGAGTGATGTCTCTGCTGGGGCTGGAGTCTGCGTACGCCTAGCTGCCGATCGGCGGCTGCTTTCCGGGGTCGAGGGTGGGCAGCGGTTGCGGGTCGGGATCGGGTTTGCGGTCCGCAGAGCCGGTCGCCGTCTCGGTCGGCTCTGGGTCCGACTCGGTGGTCGTGGTCTTCACTCCGCCCCCGCTGCTCTTCGTCGCCGTGGTCTTGGTCGGGCTTGGTACCGATTTCGGGCTGGGCGTCGGGCTTCCGCTCGGTGGCGCCTCGGGGGTCGACTCGACGACCTCGGTGTCTGCTACCTGCTGCACGATGCGCTCCTGCTGCGGTGGCTGCGATGGCTGCGCTTGGCCCACGAGGGCCAGTGCGGTAACGCCGCCAATCACGCCAGCGCTGGCGATCGCGGCGAACCCAACGGCGAGGGTACGGGCCTTAGCCATTCTCGGCTCCTCTATCGGGGACTCATCGACCACTGTACGCATGCCCCGCCACTGCGGGGTGTCATCAACCTGACGGGGGTATCTGTGTTTCGACGTTTCCTGGCCGCTGCTGCGGTCGTAGGCCTGGCCGCGTTGGCGCTGGTGTTGCCGGTCGGTGCGACCGCGGCTGACCCGCCCCCGGTACCGGCGTACATGGTGGACGGCTGCATCGTGCGCTTCCCGACCGCGACGCCGGAGATCCTGACGACCGGCGGGCATGTGTGCTCACCCCGGGTGACCGGGGTCAGCGTGGCCGCCAACGGCGATCTGCTGATCCACACGCTGCCGGTGGACGGGATCGTCGCCGCCACGGTGGAGGAGGACGAGACGCTGGTCATGCGCGGGATCTCCGCCGGGCCGAGCGTGGGTTTCGACGTGACCGTGGTCAGGTTCTACAGCAACGCGCTGGCGCGAACGGTGCGGGCGGACGGGCCGGAGGTCCGCGGGTCGTCGAGCAACGTGTTCGTCACCTGGGTGTCCGAAACCGAGCCGCCGGGGGGTGGCTGCTGATGGCCCGCATTCCCGGCGTCCCCTTCATCCAGGGCCGCAACGCCTACGCCGACCGTGACGGCAAGAAGTTCGGCATCGCAATCCACTGCACCGCCAACACTGCCAGCGCACGAGACGAGGCCAGCTACGCCACCCGTCGCACCGACGGGGTGAGCGGGCACCTGTACGCCGACGGCACCGAGGTAATCCAGTCGCTGCTGACCCGCGCCCGCGCAGGTCATGCCGGCAGCACGGCAGGCAACGACAACGCCTACGCGGTGGAGATCACCGGCCATGTGACGTGGTCACGCGCCAAGTGGCTGTCGAGTGTGGCGTGGGAGAAGCTCGGCGCCGCGCTGGCGTGGCTGATCCGCAACGATCCCAACCTCAAGGGCTTCCAGGTCCGTCGCGCCAGCGTCGACGAGATGAAGAAGAACCCAAAGGTGAAGGCGCTGTACGGCCACGACGACATGCGTCAGGCGTGGGGCGGCACCACACACACCGATCCCGGCCCCAACTTTCCGTGGGACCGGCTTATCCAGGCGGTCAATGCCGCGCTGACCGGAAAGGGCACCGACATGCAACTCGACAGCAAGTTGACGTACGCGCAGGTGCCGGACGTGGATTACTCGCAGCCGACCACCACGGTCGGCGGGATCCTGGTTTCCGGCTACGCCTACCTGCTCCAGCATCGCACCCGCACCGCGCGGGAGCTGGCTGCGCAGCGGCAGATGCTCGAGGCGCTCCTGGCCGCGCAGCAGGGCCTCGACACCGCCGCGGTCCTGGCTCGCATCGACGAGCACGCCGCAGCCGAAGCGGAGCGGGATGCGCAGGCCGCGCAGGAGCGGGCCGCAATGCGGGAGCTGGTGGAGCAGGCCCGGTCGGGTGAGCGGGACGCCGGCGAGACGATCCGGCGCATCGGCGAGATCCTCGCCGCCACCGGGAACTGACCGTGGAGCCTAACGGGGGGCTCAGCGTCACGCTCGACGTCAGCGCGTGGCTCGCCGCCGGCGCCGCGCTGGTGGTAGTCCTCGGGGGACTCAGCGCCGGGTACGTGTCGCTGCGGCGGTGGATTCAGCGGGTCGCGCATCCGGCCAGGCAGGCGGCCGAGCAGCTGAGGACCAGTACGCCAGGCACGACCGTCGCCGACCTGGTGGAGGGATTGTCCGCGGACGTGGAGACGCTGAAGCGGCAGGCGATCACCAACCATTCGTTGGCGACGACGGCTAAGGACGTGGCGTCCTCGGCGTTGGCGCTGGCGACGACGGCAAACGAGCGGGCGGCGGGTGCGTTCGCGTTGGCGCAAAACGCATCGGAGCGGCTCGACCGCCACCTGACCGAGCACGAATGAGGCGCAAGTTCAGGGTTCCCTGCATTCTCCGACCGCGAATTCAAGTTTTCGGCCGGTTCCTTGAATTCCAAGATCCTGAGAGGGGATCACTATGGCGAAGATCCGGAAGGCTCTGCTCGCTGGAGCCAGCACCGCGCTTGGCGTGGCAGTCACCGCGCTCCTCAAGTCGGGTGAGCTGACATCTGCGAACGTCGCATCGGCTGTCGGTGCCGGCGTGGCCGCTGGCGTCGCGGCCGGTTGGGCGACGTGGCGGGTGCCCAACGCCGAGTAGACTGTCGGGCGCGGGGGCTGCCGTAGCGCTCGGCACGCCGCCCGTCCAAAGCGTCGCCGGCCCCATCCTCTTCGGAGGGCGGGGCGGCCTTTTGCTGTCCGGGGTCAGGTGTTGGCGGATGTTCGCGCCTTGCGTTCACCGAGCGGACTCACGCCGTGCAACGTCGTCCACGACCGGGTCCCGTCCGGCCCACCTTCCCCACGACTGTTGCCCCGGACGGCTACACCAAAGAACGTCTGCCCGTCCATGTCGATGCGAACGGACACCTTCTTCTCGGTCACGTGCTGCTCAACCTCCACCGTCCAGTCCATTCGGCCAG
>DASULK010000183.1:0-4173 GCA_036278255.1 Micromonospora sp. | reverse complement strand
GTTGCCCCCCACACCCCGCCGATGGTCCGGCAACGCACCCCGATCCAGGTCGAACGGCCCACCGACGTACCGGCTGCCGAACCACCACCGGCGGCCACAGCGCGGCCCCAACCCGACCTCGATGCGCCCCGCCCCAGCGATCTCCACCCGATCCCCGAGCAGCCCAGCCGGCTGCCCGCACTTCCGGACACGGTGCACCCTCGCCCGGGCCGCGCGCCCGCCGATGCTCCCGTGGAGCGGCCGTCCGGGCGGAGCGGCACCAAACACCCGCAGCGGCCCGCCAAGGTCCGGAAGAAAACACCGACGAAACCCGTCCGGGTACGGCCGCCGAAGATCAATTTCGCCGATCGGGACCCCGCCGTCGAACTCGCCATCACCGAAATCGCCGGACACCTCACCTTCACCCCCAACACGGTGACCGCCTGGTATTGGCTCCCCGAGGTCCGCTGGGCCTTCCGGCCCGACGCCGAACGCGAGGCCCTCCTCTCGGCAATCTCCGAGCAGTACGCGGGCCTAGCCGGCTTCCGCCTGCATCTGCGGCGCACCACCCGCCCCTTCCCCGCCGACGAGTGGGCCCGCACCGTCGACGCGCACACCCCGTCCCCGCTGTCGCCCGTACCCGGCGCACCCGACTGGTCCGACCATCTGGTCGCCGCTCAACGCCACCTGCTCTCGGTCAACCACGCCGAAGGCCAGACCTACCTCGGGGTCACCTTCGCCCGACGGTCACTGGGGGACTCCCTCACCGAACGGGTGCGGCGCGCCTTCGGCCGGGGAGTGGCCGAGACGGAGCGGCGCAGGCTCGCCCGGGCCGTGGAGCAGTTCGACGAGGTGCTCGGCGCCTTCGGGATGCGCGGACGACGGGTCAGCGCCCAGGAGCTGGAATGGTTGATCGTCCGCTCGGTGGCGCTCTGCATGGCCCCGCCCGGCGCACTCTCCCCCGTGGCCGGCGAAGGGTGGGACCGCGGGGACCTGCTCGCCCTGACCGAACAGATCGAGCGCTACCGCACCCCGTACGGATCCACCGTGAAGCTGGTCAACCGGATGACCGGCGAAGAACGTCATGTCGCGGTGCTGGCCATCGGCCGGATGGAGCCCCTGGAGATCCCGGAGCGGCACGAGCCGTGGCTGCACTTCCACGAGCGGCTGCCCTGGCCGATGGAGCTGTCGTCCCGGGTCGACATCCTCGGGCCCGGCGACTCGTTCCGGAATCTGGAACACCGGCTGCGGATGATCCGCTCCCAGCAGCTCGACTACGCCGAGCACGGCATCGACGCCCCGCCCGAACTGGAACGGCTCGCCAAACGCGCTCTGGTGATCGGCGACGAGATGACCACCGGCCTGCCGGTCGAATCCGCCCGGGCACACGGGTGGCACCGCGTCGCGGTGGGGGGACGCACCCGGGATGAATGCCTGGAACGGGCCCGGCGGCTGATCCAGCTCTACTCCCGGGAACTACGCATCTCGTTGCAGCACCCGAAGAACCAGGACTGGCTGGCCCGCGAATTCATACCGGGCGAGCCGATCGCCAACACCGGATACCTGCGTCGCATGCCGGTGCGGCTCCTCGCCGCGGCGCTGCCGCAGGCCGCCTCCACCGTCGGTGACCGACGCGGCGACCTCATCGGACGGACCGCCGGCACCTGCCGCCGACCGGTCTTCCTCGACCTGCACTTCCCGATGGAGGTACGGGAGCGCTCCGGCCTGGCGGTCTTCGTGGCAGAACCCGGTGGCGGGAAATCCACGCTGCTCGGTGCGCTCGGCTACCTGGCGGCCCGCCGCGGGGTGCAGGTGACCCTCCTCGACCCCTCCGGTCCGCTGGCCCGGCTCTGCGCGATGCCGGAGCTGCGACCCCACGCCCGGGTGCTCAACCTCACCGGTTCGGAGCAGGGCACGCTCGCGCCGTACTCACTGATCCCGACACCGCTGCGGTCCGAGTTCCCCGAAGGCGCGAGCGGGGACCGGGAATTTCAGATCGCGGTCTCCAACGCGCGGGCCGAGCGGCGGATGCTGGTGCAGGACATCGGCATGATGCTGGTGCCGCCCCAGGTCGCCCGCGAGGCCTCCACCGCCACCCTGCTGCGCCACGCCGTACGCCAGGTCCCCGCCGAGGAGACCTCCACCCTCGACGACGTGGTGGCCTGCCTCGCGGAGTTGGACGACGACGGCAAGGAGCTGGCGAACCTGCTCCTCGACACCGCCGAGATGCCGCTGGCGCTGCTCTTCTTCGGCCGCCCGCCGGAGGGGCTGCTCGGTGCGGACGCGGCGCTGACCGTCATCACCATGGCCGGGCTGCGGCTCCCCGACCTCAAGATCGAGC
The DNA here is from genome assembly GCA_036278255.1 of Micromonospora sp. Taxonomy (GTDB): domain Bacteria; phylum Actinomycetota; class Actinomycetes; order Mycobacteriales; family Micromonosporaceae; genus DASULK01. The sequence continues at coordinate 1,853 of DASULK010000183.1, read as the reverse complement.
GGGAGTACTGGTCCGCCGAGGAAGCGCTCGCGCTGCCCATGCTGCACACCGCGCACCGGCTGGCGGTACGCCGCTGCTACGGCGGGCCGATGTCGGCCCGAAAACTGGTCGGGCTCGACGAGGCACATTTCATGGAAGGATGGCGCTCCGGGCGTTCCTTCCTGGTCCGGCTGGCCCGCGATTCGCGCAAGTGGAACCTCGCGGCGCTGGTCGCCTCGCAGAATCCGCAGGACATCCTCGGTCTCGACGTGCAGAACCTGGTCTCCACGGTCTTCGTCGGCCGGATCGCCGAAGACGTCGAGGTCGCCTCCGAGGCGTTACGGCTGCTGCGGGTGCCGGTCAACGACGGCTACGAAGCCACCCTCGCCTCGCTCTCCAACGTGGATTCGTCATCGTCGGCGCGGCTCGGCTTTCGGGAGTTCGTCATGCGCGATGTGGACGGGCGGGTGCAGAAGGTACGGGTGGATGTGTCGTACGTCGAGGGGCTGCTCGACCACCTCGACACCACCCCGGGAGCGGCGGCCCCGGCCGGCCTGCCCCCCGGCGTACCGGGCCTGGCCGACACGGCCGATCCCACCGGCACCCCGGATCTGGAGGCGTGAGATGGCTTCGCGAGCCACGCGACCGGTCGCGCTGCTCCTCGCCCTCCTGGTCGCCGCCGCCGCGACCGTGTCGTGGCCGCTGCTGGGCGGCACCGCCGCCGCAGCCCCACCCTCGTCGGTGCCGGCCCCCGCCCTACTCACGAAAGCCCCCGGTGACCTCTGCGGCACCGAGGAGTGGCAGGCCGACTTCCGGGGCTGCGTCGAACGGCTGCAGGAGGTCGGGCACGCCCGCGCCTCCTGCCTGGAGGCCCCCACCCCCGAAACCCCGGATTCCGGCCTCGCCGGCTGGTTCGCCGACCGCCCCGCCTCGGCCACAGAGCCGGGCCCACGCGGCCTCTACAGCGACTACGGCTACGCCGGCTACAGCTACACGACTTACGACATTGGCTGCGCCTCGGGTGTAATCAGCCCGGAGTACAAGTTCACCACCACGATCGCCAACGGCGAGTTCATGTTCGCCACCGCGATCGTCGGCGCCTCCAACGCCCTGCGGGAGCGGGCCTGGGACCCCCGCTCACTCTGGAGCTGGGCCGACCCCTTGGTCGACCAGGCGACCAAGGCCATCTACCAGAAGGTCTTCACCGTCTTCGGCGTGATCACGCTCTGCGTCGTTGGCCTCTACCTGCTCTGGCGCTCCCGCCAGTCCGATATGAGCAACGCGATGACCACGGCCGGCTGGGCGCTGCTGGTGATGGTCGCGGTGACCGCCCTGGCCGCCTGGCCGGTGAAGTCGGCCAGCCTCGCCGACAACACGCTGATCAGCACCCTCGGCATCGTGCACGACGCGGTCGGGCCTCGGGCGCAGGACCGCCCTCCATCCGAATGCCGCCTCGGTGACCCCAAAGCTTGTACAGATCATCGCCCGCCCGCGGTCCGGGCCAGCGACACGGTGGTGGAGACGATGCTCTACCGCAACTGGCTGCGTGGGGTGCTCGGCTCGGCGGACAGCGAGACCGCCAAGAGGTACGGCCGCGCCCTCTACGACGCCCGGTCACTCTCCTGGGAGGAAACCCAGAAGCTGCGGGACAATCCGGCCACCCGGGAAGCCACCCTCGCCGCGAAGAAGTGGCAGTGGATGAAGGTGGCCGAGCAGATCAAGGCCGAGGACCCGGAGGCGTACGAGTATCTGCGGGGCACCCGGGACATGGACCGGATCGGGGCGGGTTTCATCGCGTTGCTCGCCGCCGTCCTCTTCGCGATGTTCGACCTCACCGCCGCCGTGCTGGTGCTCCTCGGCTTCCTGATCTTCCG
>DASULK010000182.1:0-11717 GCA_036278255.1 Micromonospora sp. | reverse complement strand
AGTTGCTTCTCACGGATCGAAGCCCAGGCCAGCATGACGCCCAACAGCACAATGCCCGTACCGACAAGCCCGACCCGCATGGCCTGGTGGAAGACGAACGGCAAGTCCGCGCCGGGAAGCAGAAGCCGCAGCGCTGCCAGGAAGATGACGAGAACGTTGGCACACCAGGCTGCCGGCGGCGAGCTTCAGCGGGTGTGGCTCGCCACCTGCACTGCGCACGTCAGTGCAGCAGTGAACGTCCGGTGGGGGCCAGCCGCAGCACCTGGGGGGCTTCCGACTGGATACGGGCCAGGGCCGGCAGAATCTTCTCGCGTACGGTTCGGTGGGCCTGCAGATCGGCGAGATGCTGACGGTAGGCGGCGTCATCGACGTACGAGGTGAGCACGACGACGACGTTCTCGCCGGTGCGGACCGGAAGGCGGGGGAAGGTGTTTTCCGCCGCCTCGGTGACGAGCACTGCCAGCGGTGACGGGCCGGTCTCGCCGAGCACCGGCACGAGCTCGTCCCGCACCAGGTCGATGCCTTCGTGCTGCACCGTGTCGGTCTCCTTCGGTGGAGGGAAGAACCAGATGGTGGCCACGACCAGCCGGTCGGGGGCGGCCGCGCCGACGGGTGGCCGTTCGACCGATCTGACCGCGAACGGGGCTCCACCGGGTACGGGTCGCAGCAGGAGTACGTCGTCGGAGTCGACCATGGTGGCGTTGGCCTGGTCCCGGTACGCCGCCCAGACCGGCCCGCCGTAGAAGGCGGTCAACGACTGCTGCCGCGTGGCCATGTCTGCGAAGCCGCGTAGCCACACGAACCGGTCCGGGTCATCCAGGTCCCGGAACTGGCCGAGGAGAACCATCCCCGCCTCTTCCTGGGGTTCGACGAATTCCCGGTCGAACAGTGCGATGAGCTCGTCGCGCCGGCCGGGGTGCAGCGTGTACTGGCGCAGTTCGATCATGTTCGGTTGCCCGGTACGCGGTGATGGCATAACGATTCCCTTCGGGCCGCCCAATTTCGTGGAGCAGCAGCCGACGACATGGAGGAGTTGACCGTAGGCGGAGGGTGCGTCAGAAACTGACAGGTTGAGCAGGGGTTGCCCTGTTGCCGCACGGCCAACCCGCCGCGCGTAGCCTCGAATGAATGTCAGAGATGCCGTCGAAGCTTGCCGAGTTAGTCGAGGAGTTCGCCTCCGCACCCCGGGATGTGGTGCTGGAGATGCTGCTGGAGTTCTCCGATGCAGTGCCGCCGCTGCCGGCCGCCTTTGTCGACCACGCCGGGATGGAGGAGGTGACGGAGTGCCAGACGCCGTTCTTTCTCCGCGCTGAGGTGGCGGCGGACGGGACCGTCACCACCTGGTTCGACTGCCCGCCGGAGTCGCCCACCACCCGGGCCTTCGCCGGGATTCTCGCCGAGGGGCTCGCTGACGCGACCGCGGATCAGGTGCTCGCCGTACCGGATGATCTCTACCAGCGGATGGGGCTGGCTCAGGCGATCAGCCCGCTGCGGGTACGGGGCGGGAACGCCATCCTGGCCCGGCTGAAGCGGCAGGTACGGGAACAGACGGCCTGACCTCGGGGTTGTTCCGGTCATGGAGATTGAGATCTACTCCGACGTGGTCTGCCCGTGGTGCTACATCGGGAAGCACCGGCTGGAGCGGGCCCTGGAGTCCTACGACGGTGATGTGACGCTGCGTTTCCGCCCGTTTCAACTCGATCCGCGGCCGGTTGAGCAGCCCCGACCGCTGCTCGACAGCCTCGCGGAGAAGTTCGGTGGCCCGGACCGGGTCCGGCAGATCACCGACCACACCACCCGGGTGGCGGCCGAGGAGGGGCTGGAGCTGCGTTTTGACCGTGCGGTGGCCGCCAACACCTTCGACGCGCACCGGCTGATCTGGTACGCCGATTCCCGCGGGCGGGGGCCGGAGGTGGCCGAGGTGCTCTATCGGGCGTACTTCACCGACGGGGTCGATGTCGGCTCCCGGTCGGCGCTGGCCACCCTCGCCGCCGAGGTCGGGCTCGAGGAGGCCGAGGTACGGGACTTCCTCGACTCGCCGCTCGGCCGTAAGGAGGTGGCGGCTGACCTGGCCGCCGCCCAGCAGCTTGGCGTGGCCAGCGTGCCCACGTTCGTCTTCGCCGGCAAGTACGTCGTCACCGGTGCACAGGAGCCGGAGACGCTGCGCTCGGTGCTCGACGAGGTGAACCGCCGCCTGGCGGCCGATGCGGGGCTGCAGCCGATCAGCGGGGCTGAGAAGGGCGCTGCGGCGACTGCCGGTGAATGCACCGACGGCTCGTGCGCGGTTTGATCTTGTGGTTTCACGTGCAACGGTATTGACCAACACCGTTGCGCCATCTCGGTGGACCACTCAAACCGGCGGGCCGCTGGCACGTTACTGACTGGCTCGGACCCGTCCGGTCATCACTCGACCGGGCGGGCCAGACCGTCGATCACCTGGGCGTTCGGCAGCGCCACCAGGACCGGACCGGGCAGCGCGATCTTGCTGTGCCGCACTCCCGAGCCGATGATCACATGCGGGGTGGCGGCCACCCGGGGGTCCACCAGGATCGGCCACTCCGCCGGGAGGCCGATCGGCGTGATCCCGCCGTACTCCATGCCGGTCAGCTCCACCGCCTCAGCCATCGGGGCGAAGCTGGCCTTGCGTGCGTCGAGTTGGCGGCGCACCACGCCGTTCACGTCGGCCCGGGTGGTGGCCAGGATGAGGCAGGCCGCGTAGCGGGTCTCACCGCCACGCCTGCCGGCGATCACCACACAGTTCGCCGATTCGTCGAGCCCCACCTCGTACGCCGCGCAGAAGGCCGCCGTGTCAGCCAGCGTCGGATCGATCGACGCGACCAGCACCTCGTCGACACCGACCGGCGCGTCGCTCGGCCACCGGTCGAGGGCTGCCACTACCGGCGCGGCCAGCAGGTCGGGACGGCCACGGGCCGGCTCGGTCTTCAGGATCCCCAGCATGCGCCCATCCTCCCACCGTCCGTCCCCCGGCCAAGCATCGCGCTCATCACTTCCGGCCGCCCTGCCGTCTGTTTGTCGGCCGCCACGCCACCGTTGACCACTTTGGCTAATGACATTAGCCTGTAGGCTATGAGAACTAGCTACCTGGATCGCGGTGAAGGCCGCATCGGCTACGACGTACGGGGTGACGGGCCGCTGGTGCTCTGCATCCCCGGCATGGGTGACCTGCGATCGGCCTACCGGTTCACCGTGCCGGCACTGGTCGAGGCGGGCTACCGCGTCGCCACCATGGACCTGCGCGGCCACGGCGACAGCGACGACGGATTCAGCAGCTACGACGACGTGGCCCTCGGCACCGACGTGCTGGCGCTGATCGAACACCTCGGCGGCCCCGCCTTCGTCATCGGCAACTCGATGGGCGCAGGCGGGGCCATGCTGGCCGCCGCGGACGCCCCGGCGCAGGTCGCCGGCCTCGCCCTGATCGGCCCCTTCGTCCGCGACCCCGGCTTCAGCCCACTGCTGAAGGTCGCGCAACGTCTGCTGCTGCTCAAACCCTGGGGACCTGCCGCCTGGCACTGGTACTACAAGAGCCTCTACACCGGCCGGCCGCCCAACGACCTCCCCGAACACCAGGCCCGTATCCGGGAAAGCCTGCGCCGCGGCGACCACTGGCGCTCCTTCGTCCAGACCGCCCGCACCAACCACGAACCGGTGTGGCAGCGGATCGACGACGTGGACGCGCCGACGCTGGTGGTGATGGGTGAGAAAGATCCCGACTTCCGTGACCCGGCGGCCGAGGCCCGCTTCGCCGCCGAACGCCTCAACGCCGACCTGCTGCTCGTACCGGACGCCGGCCACTACCCGATGACCGAATACCCCGAGGTGGTCAACCCCGCCCTGATCCCCTTCATCGACAAGACGTTCCGCCGGTGACGAGACCCCGGCTGACACCGGCGCTCGTCGCGTCGGAGGCCGCGCAGAAATCGTGAACTAACTCTGACCCGACAACTGGGGTGCCACCTCGGCGGCGACCAACTCCAGGTGATCCAGGTCGGTGAGGTCGAGGACCTGGAGATAGATCCGTTCGCTACCGACCTCGGCGTACCGGCCGATCTTCTCCACAATCTCCGCCGGTGAACCGGCCAGGCCGTTGGCCCGCAGCTCGTCCGGTTCCCGCCCGATCGCGGCGGCGCGACGGTTGACCTCCGCCTCGGTACGTCCACAGCAGAGCACCAACGCGTTGGACATCCGCAGGCCCGCCGGATCCCGGCCGATCTTCGCGCACGCCGCCCATACCCGGTCGAACTGCGCCGCGGAATCCTCGACACTGGCGAACGGCACGTTGAACTCGTCGGCGTAGCGGGCGGTCAGGGCCGGCGTCCGTTTCGCGCCGAGGCCACCAAGCAGGATCGGCGGGCGGGGCGACTGGACCGGCTTCGGCAGCGCAGGCGAGTCGGCCAGGGTGTAGTGCTTGCCACTGAAGTTGAAGCGGCTCCCGACCGGAGTCTCCCAGAGCCCGGTGATGATCGACAACTGCTCGTCGAGCCGATCGAAGCGTTCACTCACCGGCGGGAAGGGGATGCCGTACGCGGTGTGCTCGGCCTCGAACCAGCCGGTCCCGATACCAAGCTCCACCCGGCCCGCGCTCATCGCGTCGACCTGGGCGACCATGATGGCCAACGGGCCCGGCAGCCGGAAGGTGGCCGCCGTCATCAGGGTGCCGAGCCGGATCCGGGTCGTCTCCCGCGCCAGCCCGGCAAGGGTGATCCACGCATCGGTCGGGCCGGGCAGCCCTTCCCCCGGCCCCATCCGAACATAGTGGTCGGACCGGAAGAACGCGCTGTAGCCGGCGTCTTCGGCGCACCGGGCCACGGCGAGCAGCTGCTCGTAGCTCGCCCCCTGCTGGGGTTCAGTAAAAATCCGCAGTTCCACGCAGCGAGCATAGGAGCCCGGAGTGTCCGCCCGTGCGGTTACGGTGTGCCGGCGGGTCGCGCCGGCGGGTCGTCATACTGCCGAGGCTGCCCGTGCCTCCGCCTACCGTCGTGCCGTTCACCGTTGCGGCTGCTGGCCAGCGGCGCGCCCTGCCGTATCGCCGGCCCGACATCGATCGTCACGTCCGGCCGAGGCTGCAACGGCCCCACCACCTCCTGCCGGACGTCGTCAACAAACCGGGCAAGCTGTTCACGGCTGCGTTCCAGGACGGCGATCCGCTCGGTGAGCGCATCCAACTCGACCTGGAGCGCATCAGCCAGCCGGGCCCGCTCCTCAGGCAGTTCGGGAATCGTGGGCCGCTCGTTCAGCAGGAACCGCAACGCCTCGGCGATCACGCTGGTCGGCACCGCCGACGCGAGCATGCATCGGATGTAGCGCACCCGCTCCACATCAGAATCGGCGTAGATCCGATATCCGGATTTGGCCCGCTGAGGGTGGAGAAGTCCCTGCTCCTCGTAGTACCGCAGCATCCGTACCGTGGCGCCGGTGCGGGCGCTCAGCTCACCGATCTGCATGTATCCCTCCTCACACCGCTCAGCCTTGACTCTAACGTCAGCGTCAGACTTTACGTTCAGCCCATGGTCATCTATGTCCTGATGCTCTGCTCCTTCGCGGTGGCAACCGCAGAATTCGTCCTGGTGGGGCTGCTGCCCGAAATCTCCACCGAACTGTCGGTGTCGCTCCCCACCGCCGGCCTGCTCGTCACCGCATACATGGTGGTCGTCACCGTCGGCGGGCCAACCGCCGCGATCCTGACCCGCCGCATACCCCGCCGCGCCCTGCTGGCGGCGACCATGACGATCGCGCTCGGCTCCGCCGCCCTATCGGCGCTCGCCGCAACGTACGGGGTGCTGCTCGCCGCCCGGATCGGCTCGGCCCTCGCGCAGGCGCTCTTCATGGCGGTCGCCTCACAGGTGGCGATGGCCGCGGTGCCGCCCGAGCGGCAGACCGCCGCCGTAGCGAAGGTCTTCAACGGCTTCGCCTTGGCCACCGTGATCGGGCTGCCGGTCGGCACGCTGATCGGGCAGGAGTACGGCTGGCGCGCCACCTTTGTGCTGGTCGCCCTCCTCTCAGCAGCCGGACTGGCGGGCGTGCTCGCCTTCTGCCCCGAGATCCCCGACGGAAACACCGAACCGCTGCGCAGCAGCCTCACCGCGGTCCTCCGCCCCACCCCACTACTGGGGTTCCTCACCACCGTGCTCGCGTTCACCGGATTCGTCGCAGCCTTCACCTACATAGCTCCGGCGCTGCGCGAGGTCGCCGGCCTCAGCCCCAACTGGGTCAGCGCCGCCCTCGTCTTCTACGGCCTCGGCACCGTGGCGGGAAACCTACTGGCCGGGCGAGTACGTCCACACGCCATCGTCCGAACCCTGCCGGGCCCGCTGGCGGCGCTCGCCGTCGTACTGCTGTCGCAGGGGGCGCTGATGCAGCACGGCGTGACAGCCATTGCCGGCCTGTTCCTGATGGGGGCGGCCGCTTTCGTGGTAGCTCCGCTGGTGCAGACCTGGCTGATGGGCCAGGCCGGCCCGGCCGCCGCAGGCCTTGCTGCGGCCTTGAACATCTCCGTCTTCGGACTGGCCGCGGCGCTCGGCGCCAGCCTCGGCGGTGTAGTGATCTCGGCCGGCCTGGGCCTCGACCGGATCGGCCCGGTCGCGGCCGTGCCGGTACTGCTCGCCGTAGCGGCGGCACTGGTCATCCGGAGAAGGCTTGCCGACAGCCTGTCTAAAGTTGATGCATGATGCGCTCCCCACGCCTTCAGCGGTGGCTGCGTATCGCCGCCGTCATTTTCTGGCTGTTCTCCAGCGCTGCGTGGTGGTTCGACTGGGGGACCGACTGGCGTTTCGCGCTCTCCACCGCGACGTTGGGTTGCCTAACCTGGGCCGCCTTCAGCGGCTGGCAGGAAAGGGCCGAAAAGCCCCCAGACCCGCCGGAAAAGGTCCTCAAGTGGTACCCAAGCTGGTGGTAGGACTGTCAGCGCTCTGCGGCAGACTGACAGCCATGCTGGGCCAACCCCGCACGGTCGCCGAAGCCACCGCGCTCATCGCCAAAGGTCGGAGGGGAAGTTGAACAGGTCGCCGGTCGAAGTCGCGGTGGTGCTGCTGGTCGACCGGTCGGGCGCCTTGCTGCTCCAGCTACGCGACGGCCGGACACCGGTCTATCCGCACCACTGGTGCCTGCCCGGTGGGCTGATGGAGCCCGGCGAGGACCCGCAGCAGGCGGCGGAGCGGGAACTGTGGGAGGAAACGATGCTACGCGCCGACGACGGCCTGCGAATCTTCGCCCGGCAGGAGCTACCGGACCCGGACCGAGTGATGCACTACTTCTTCGGCTCCACCTGCGCTCTCCAGGAGGACGTGGTCCTCGGCGAAGGGGCAGCCATGCTCTTCGTGCCGGCCGACGAACTGCTCGCCCGGAACTTCACCCCGGGGACGGCGCAGATGCTGACCCGGTTCCTCGCCTCACCCGAGTACGCCGAACTGGCCGCAACCGGCGACGACCGCGCCGCCGTCACACTTCACGAGTACCTGTGCCACCGTTCACGATCTTCTTGCCCCGCCGAGCCTGCATAGCCACGAACGCAGGGTTCCGTGCCGCGTCTGCCTCGTTGGCATCCATGCCTACCAGCCAGGTCAGTCCTCGCCGGAATCCAGGCGGTGCTGCCTCACGCTCACCGACGAGCGCGACCGCATAGAGTCGCTCTTCGCCAGCCTGCGTCTGCGCCCATCGGATCACCTCCAGGATGTCGACGCCCTCGATGTCGTAAGTCGCAACCCGCCAGGAACTCCATGTGGCCTCGTCGCCACCTTCGAAGAGGTACACGCGGAAGCGGGGATTGGTGTCCTCCCAACTGCTGTCACGCTCATCGACTTCCTCAACCCGCACCACACCACCCTAGGGGCGCTTGGCCGGCTACTTCTGCCCAATCGCGAGCAGGTGGGCGCTGGCGTTAATCAGCAACGGGTCCTGTTCGACGAGGCGGGCGCAGCGCAACGCGGCCTCCACTCGGGCGTCGAACTCTTTTATTCCGGCAGCATCGAGTGCCAGCCAAGCCGGGCCTTCCACGCCGTAGACGGCGACGTCCCGCACCCCGGCGGCCTGTACCTCGGCGCGGAGCTCCTCTGCGGTGTGGAAATGGGCGGCAACAAACCCCGCATGGCCGTCGTAGCGGCCGGTAGCGATGACAGCCGCGATCGAAGCCTGCATTTCGACGGTCAACCGGCCGTCGCTGCCGACCTCCAACAGAGACATGTACCGGCTGATCCCACCGGCAACGAGCAGCCCACCGGGCCGGAGCACCCGGACAGCCTCCGCCAACGCCCGAGCCCGGTCGCGCTGATCTGTCAGGTGATACAGCGGGCCGAGCAGCAGGACGACGTCCACACTCTTGTCCGAGGCGTTGAGCTTCCGGGCGTCGCCGACCTCCGCGGTGACGCCGTCGAGCGCTGCGGCGGCCTCGACGTGGGACGGCACCAGGTCAACCACATGCACTTCGTGTCCCGTTGCGGCAAGCCACTCAGCATGGATGCCCGTACCGCCTCCGATGTCCAGCACCCGGGCGCCCGGTACCGTTAGCCACCGCCGGATCAGTTCCTGCGTACGGAGGTACTCCAACCGTCCGTGCGGGGAGCGCCTCAGCCGGGTCTCCTCGAAGCAGTCACTGCCGTAATGCTCCATCATCTCGCTACCCATGGCCGCCATACTGATCACCATCGTCATCCCGGCGCCAGCCGGTTTCGGCGCCCTCCGACCCGCGAGCCATGATCGCTTGACACGTAGCAGTACGACACGCCGAGTAATCAACCGCTCATCTGCAGACGATCATGCAACTGTGCGTGGCACTACCCCATGGTCATCCATCTAGCGTGGCTGTATGGGCGAGTTCATAGCGGTGTCCGCGTTCAAAACCGAAGATGCAGGCGGTGTGCTGGCGGCGACGGGCCGGTTCTTCTCGACGAACGGGTGGCCGGCTGACGCCGTCGAAAATAGCGAGCCGGTGAGCGGCGACGACGTGCGGATCTTCCCTCCGGTGAACGGGTGGACGGTGGTGGTGTGGCCGGAATATTTCCTCGAACTCGCGGCCGTGGAGTTCGTATCCCGTGACCTTGGTGCACTTGCGAGCACAGTGAGCATCCATGACGGCGACTATTGGCGTCATGTTCTGCTGCGCGACGGTGTCACGCTGGACCGGTTCGCCTCAGAACCGGGCTACTTCAGTGACGATCCGGAAGACATCGCTCGGCTGGCCACCAGGTACGCCGGTCGGCCGGACCTGGTCGCCGAGGCCGTCGGCCGCCCAGTTGAACAGGTCGCCCCCTACCTCATCCACGTCCCTTGGGACGACGGCGAGGACGAGGACGGCAGCTACGACGCGGAGCCCGAGTTGGGCAGGGCGTTCCCCGACGATGAGTTCGAACTCGACTCCCCATGGGTCTTCGTGGACTTCTGGCGGCGCATTGGTCCTCGCTACCCCGAAAACCTGTCGCCATACGCTGACCGCCTCCGCTTGGCACCCGGATGGCTGGAAAAGCTTCCGCATGGAGACGCCGAGCGCTGAAGGTGTTGCACAGGTGCCTCTCCACGCCTTCCGCGTACTCGTCGGACTCGCGTAGCAGCCTCGCACCTACGACCAGCCCAGCCGTAGCGGCTTTCACAACGTCGGCATACCCGGAAAGCACCGCTCGGTCCCACGGCTTGCTCGCCAACTCGGCCAGGAGCGTCGATGCCTCTGCCCAGCCTCGCCACCGCCTGTGTTCACGCCGCGGTTGTCGTCGCATCGGCTAGCTAAGCTGCGGCATGATTCACGACGAGACCACGTACGCGCCACTGACCCTGTACGAGGACGACCACGAACCGGGCAACTACGGCCTGACAATGACCGACGACGCCTGGGACGACGCCCACGATGTATTCGAAGAATGCGACGCTGACGGCAACGGTTACGGCTGGGAAGGCGTCGCCCGGCAGGCCATCCGCGCCCATTGCCCGGACGCTACTGACCGAATCGAGTTCGACTCCGAAGCCAGTATGTTCGCCGCTTACAGCGCCGACCTGGATGCGCTTCGGCGGCTGGGGGCCGTCCTTCAGCAGGCCGTACGAGACCATCGCCTGCTGGCCGAACTGATCCGCGGCGCCGAACCGGAGTGGCTGGACTAGTAGGGACTAGATGCGGGCCGCTCGCTCGTCATCGGCTCGAAATGATCGGTTCGCCGGACAAGACGCTGTAGCCGAGAACGATCAAAAAATGGTGCCGACCGAAGCGAAAGCCACGCCAATCACCCGCTCGAACAGCACGAACCGTGCCACACGCTGGTCGTAGCGAGCATTCGGCAACCAGCGCCATGGGGGAACTCGCCGCAGCACGCTTGCCGTGGCCATCGACCGCCGCACATACCACTCCGTCACACCCCGAAAGTTAGTGGCCAGGGCAACTCCTACGAGGCACAAAGCCAGGCACGTGACAACACCGGCGAGGATGCGCCATGTCTCCTCATCCCCCCCCGTCCAGCAAACCCAGACTTCCTGGGTGTCTCACCTAAGACTGCCAGAGAGGGCCTCACCTCGGTGCGCTGCCTGCACGGCAGCCCGTGCCGCGAGCAGGTCGTCCGCCGACTACCAGCGCACGATGGTCAAGGCGTTGAAGCGACCCGGGCCGGAGTGCTGCTCCAACAGGGTGTCGTCGAGGAATCCCGGTTGCGTACGCAAGATTGCGTGAGTACGCCGTACATGCCGCCAGAACTCCTCCCGAACCGGCTCCGGAACAGCGAACTTGTCTACTCGGTAGACGATGGCCATCGTTGCGCTCCTCGATGCTCAGGGGTAGGTACACCGAGGCTAAAGCTTCAACCAACCTTGAGATCAAGGATCAACCAGCGTCAGCGGCGGACTGGCCAGCGCGTCCGCGTGGCGGCCTTCACTCGCCCGGGCCGGGCTGCTCGGCCAGGTCGTCGACCGCGCTCAACCGATACACGCACACCCCTGCTGACTTCTTTGCCTCTGTCCAAGCGGTGTTCAGCGGGTTTGCTGACGATTTACTGACTGCCAAGGACGACGATCGATCAAAGACCGATCAGAATCCGAATGAAGATGGCCTGTGACCAGGCTTTGTGTGCTGGTGGAGCCGAGGGGAATCGAACCCCTAACCCCTGCCTTGCAAAGATCAAGACTGCTGTCGGTCAGCGTCGGTAACTGCCGCTGGCCTGCTCGTCGTGTCGCTTCACGTCAACCCCGGACAGTCTCCGTCGACTGGCTTGGCTGTACGGATGGCTGTACGGCGAGGTTTGTGGGCACCGGGAAGCGATCAGAACTGCCAGGATGGGCCGCATGTCTTCTGACCTTGAGCACTCGCCCCGACCTGCCGGCCAGGCTCTGGCCAACGACTACGACAGCTTCGCCGAGGCGTACGCGGCCGAGACCGAGTCCAGCCTCCTCAACGGCTACTACGCCCGGCCCGCGATCCTGGACCTGGCCGGAGACGTGGCCGGGCGGCGGATCCTCGACGTCGGTTGTGGAGCCGGCCCCGTGCTCGCGGCACTGCGCGATCGCGGCGCGATCGTGACCGGCATCGATCCCAGCATCAAGATGCTGGACTTAGCCCGGAAGCGGCTCGGCGACGACACGGCCCTGCATCAGGGCGGCCTGGGCAGCGATCCTCTGCCGTTCCCCGACGCCGCGTTCGATGACGTCATCGCGTGCCTGGTCCTTCACTACCTCGAGGACTGGAAGGCACCGCTCGCCGAGTTGCGGCGCGTGCTTGTACCCGGCGGCCG
>DASULK010000181.1:0-20080 GCA_036278255.1 Micromonospora sp. | reverse complement strand
CGTCCACTGCTGCGCCGCGGACGTCCCGCTGGAGCTGATCCGGTCGGCGGGTGCCGCCGCCGTCGCCCTCGACCTCGACTTGGTCGAGCACCTCGACCCGCTGGGTGAGGCGCTCGACGCCGGGCTGGGCCTGTTGGCCGGTGCGGCACCGGCCTCACCGCCGCTCAACGGTCGCGCGCCGTCGTCGGCCCATGTTGCCGACCGGGTACGCCAACTCTGGCGGCGTCTCGGCTTCCCGGACGACCGGCTCGCCGAGCAGGTCGTGGTCACCCCCGCCTGCGGATTGGCGGGAGCCACCCTGGAGTACGCGCGGGCGGTTCTGACCGCCTGCCGGGACGCCGGTCGGCGGCTGCACGAGGCGTGACTGTCGCTGCCACTGCCGTAGAATCCGGACTGGCGATAGGAGACTGGGATGGCGCACGAGAGGATTGCCGTCGATCACAGGATCATGGGGGGGGTTCCGTGCGTAAGTGGTACCCGGATACCGGTCGCGACCGTGATCGGGCTACTCGGCGAGGGTCTCTCCGTGGATGAAATCCTCACCGACTATCCGACCCTCACCCAAGAAGACGTGATGGCCTGCCTCCGTTACGCAGCCTCCGCCGTCGATGAGCGTGAGCTGCCGGTGCGGCTGACGGCATGAGATTTCTTGTTGACGAATGTCTCTCGCCACGCGTGGCGGAGTTGCTCGTCAAAGCAGGACACGATGCTGTTCATGTCATCGAGCGTGAGTTGGCTGGCTGCACGGACGCTGAGGTGCTTGCTCACGCAGTCAGTGACGGAAGAGTGCTTTTGTCAGCCGATACGGATTTTGGTGAGCTGCTGGCTGTTTCCCAGGGCGTTAGTCCTAGCGTCATCCTGATTCGTCGGTCCGTCCGGCGCCCCGAGGCTGTTGCTTCGGTGATCTTGGCTAACTTGGACCAGGTGGCGCAAGAGTTAGCATCCGGTGCCTTTGTGGTTATCACGGACCAGCGGGTGCGCTTGCGGTTATTGCCGTTGGGGTGAGGGGCGCCGCCGCTGTCGGTGCGGGCGGATACCGTTCTCAGTAGCAGCGAGACGGAGGTAGCCGGTGTCCGAGGAAGCGATCCCGCAGCAGGTCAGCGCCGAGCAGGAGGCCGCGGCGGGCGCTGAGCCGACCGCTGCGGCGCGGGAGCGGCACGCCGCGCTTAGCGAAGAGATCGACAACCACCAGTATCGGTACTACGTGCTCGACGCGCCGGAGATCTCCGACGCGGAGTTTGACGCGCTGATGCGGGAACTGATGGCACTGGAGGAGGCGTACCCCTCGTTACGGACCCCCGATTCGCCCAGCCAGCGGGTTGGCTACACCTTCGCCACCCAGTTCACCCCCGTGGCGCACGCCGAGCGGATGATGAGCCTCGACAACGCCTTCGACGAGGCGGAGTTGGCTGCCTGGGCCACCCGGGTGGCGCGCGACGCCGGTGAGGAGCCGGCCTTCCTCTGCGAACTGAAGGTCGATGGCCTGGCCGTCAACCTCACCTACGAGCGCGGCCGACTGGTACGGGCCGCCACCCGGGGGGACGGCCGCACCGGGGAGGACATCACCCCCAACGTACGGACGATCCGGCAGATCCCCGACCAGTTGCCGGACGATGCGCCGGAGTTCCTCGAGGTCCGGGGGGAGATCTATTTCCCGGTCGCGGCGTTCGGTGATCTCAACGCCGCCCTGGTCGTCGAAGGGAAGGCCCCCTTCGCCAACCCGCGCAACGCCGCCGCCGGATCTCTGCGGCAGAAGGATCCGCGGGTGACCGCAACCCGGCCGCTGCGGATGGTGGTGCACGGCATCGGTGCTCGGCGAGGCTTCGAGCCGAGCACCCAGTCCGACGCCTACACGGCGCTGCGCGCCTGGGGATTTCCGATGGGGGAAGGGTGGCGGGTGGTCCCCGGCCTTGACGGGGTCCGCGAGTTCATCGAGCACTACGCCAAGCATCGCCACGATGTCGAATATGAGATCGACGGGGTGGTGGTCAAGGTTGACGAGGTGGCGATCCAGCGCCGCCTCGGCTCCACCAGCCGGGCGCCGCGCTGGGCGATCGCCTACAAGTACCCGCCGGAGGAGGTCAACACGCGGCTGCTGGATATCCACGTCAACGTTGGTCGGACCGGACGGGTCACCCCGTTCGCCGTGCTGGAGCCGGTGAAGGTGGCCGGCTCGACGGTCGGGTTCGCGACCCTGCACAACGCTGGTGAGGTCGCCCGCAAGGGCGTGCTGATCGGTGACACGGTGGTGCTGCGCAAAGCCGGCGATGTCATCCCCGAGGTGGTGAGCCCGGTCGTCGACCTGCGGGACGGCACCGAGCGGCCGTTCGAGATGCCGACCCACTGTCCTGCCTGCGGGGCGCCGCTTGGGCCGGAGCAGCCGGGCGATGCCGACATCCGCTGCCCGAATGCTGAAAACTGCCCGGCGCAGCGGCGGGAACGCCTGTTCCATCTGGCGTCGCGGAAAGCGCTCGACATCGAGGTGCTCGGGGAGAAGGCGTCCGCTGCGTTGCTGGAGTGCGGGGCCGTCTACAACGAGGGCGATCTGTTCGACCTGACCGCGGAGAAGTTGGCGTCCTGCCCCTTCTTTGTCAATCAGGACGGCACGCTCGGCTCCAACGGGACCAAACTGCTGGCCAACCTTGAAGACGCCAAAGAGCGTCCACTATGGCGCATCCTGGTCGCTCTCTCCATCCGGCACGTCGGCCCGACCGCGGCTCAGGCCCTGGCCCGCGAGTTCCGCGCGATCGACAGGATCGCGACGGCCACGCAGGAGCAGTTGGCCGCGGTCGAGGGGGTCGGTCCGCGCATCGCCGAATCCGTGACCCAGTGGTTCAGCGTCGACTGGCATCGGCTCATCGTCGAGAAGTGGGTGGCGGCAGGCGTGCGGATGGCCGAGCAAGGAGCCGAGGGGCCGCGGCCACTGGACGGGACCACGGTAGTGATCACCGGAACCCTCTCGGCCTATTCGCGCGATCAGGCGACCGAGGCGGTGCAGTCCCTGGGCGGGAGAGTCAGCGGGTCGGTCTCGAAGAAGACGCATTTCGTAGTAATCGGAGATAATCCTGGCGCCAAGGCAGACCGAGCGGCGACACTGAAGATTCCGATTCTTGACGAGGAAGGCTTTACTGTTCTGCTGACAAAAGGCCCGGAAGCCGCGCGTCAAATAGCGCAAAGTAGTTGAGGTGTTAGCGTAGGGTCGCACCCCGGTGTGTTAAACATTGTGGTGAGATGCGCCGTATACCAAGTTAGTTACGGATGTGTCCTGTTCGTGCTGTCACCCCGACGTTTCCGCGGCGAGGGCGTTTGATGGTGGACACCGGCGCGGCACCCGGTCGCGCCCAGCGGAACGTCGGGAGGTCGCATGCAGGCCCCGGCGCTACGGAACTCCGTTCCTCCTGAACGGGCTGCGCCTTTCTTCGGCTTCATCTGGACCGTCATCGCGGCGGCCGCTTTCGTCGTTGCCCCCCCTCTGGTCGGGCTGACGGAGCAGCTTCCGCAGCTACCTGGAGCGTTCTGGCTGATGGCCGCCCTGGCGGTCATCGGAGACGCCCGACCCTTCACGCCGCCCGGCCGGCGGCAGAGCTCGGCCGTCCTCCCGTCGATCTGCTTCACTTTCGCGATCCTCTTGGCGTACGGCCTCGGGCCGGCCGTCGCGGTGCAGTCCGCAGCGGTCATCGTCTCCAGCTTGCGGATGCGGCATGCCGTGTGGCGGACCATCTTCAACCTCGCCCAGTACGCCCTGGCGCTCTGGGCGGCCGATCTGGTGATCCAGCTTGGAGCACCGGCAGCCTTCGCCCCCACCCGTGCCCCGCAATGGACGGAGGTGGCGACCACGGTGGGGGCCACCGGCGCCTGGTTCGCCGTGAACTACACCTGCGTGGTCACCGCGGTACGGCTCCGTTTCAGCGCTGCCTGGTGGTCGACCTTCCGCCACGGCCTCGCCTTCGAACTGCTCTCCACCGGGTCTCTGCTGCTACTCGGCCCCGTACTGGTCGCCGCCTCCCAGCGCAGCGTGGCCCTCATCCCGTTGCTTGTGGTGCCCCTCTACGCGGTCTACCGGATGGCGCGGCTCTCCGATGAGCAGGAGCGGCGCGCCCGCCTCGATCCCCTCACCGGGCTGGCCAACCGCAAAGCGCTCCGCGCCGAAGTGCGCGAAGAGGTGCCGGTGCACCGGGAGCGGGCTGTCAAGGGGGACCCGCGGCAGCACCTGGCGCTCCTCCTCCTCGACCTTGACCGCTTCAAGAACATCAACGACGCGCTCGGGCACGCGGTCGGTGACCGGCTCCTGGTCGAGGTCGGCAAGCGGCTCTCCACCGTGGTGCGGAGCCATGATGTGGTGGCCCGGCTCGGTGGCGACGAGTTCGCCATCCTGGCAACCCGACTGACCGGCCTCGACCAGGCCCGCGAACTCGCCGGTCGGATGGTCGCCGTCCTGGCCGAACCGGTCCCGCTCGACGGGCTCCCGCTCGACGTCGCCGGCTCGATCGGCATCGCCTTCCATCCCGAGCACGGCGCGGACTTCGAGACGCTGCTGCGCCACGCCGACGTGGCGATGTACGACGCCAAACAGCGGGGCGACACCGTCGCCGTCTACACCGCGGAGTCCGACCACAACTCCCCTGAGAGGCTGAGCCTCCTGGCCGACCTGCGTCGCGTCCTGGAGGAGAGCGATGCGGGCCGGCCCACCGGCGACGACGACACGGCCGACAACAGCGACATGGGGGAGATCACGATGTACTACCAGCCCCAGATCGCCATCGCCACCGGCAAGGTGGTCGGCGTCGAGGCGCTGCTGCGGTGGCGGCATCCGCGCCGCGGCATGGTCGATCCGGAGGAGTTGACGCGGGCAGCCGAGCAGACCGCGGTCATGCGTCTGCTGACCCACCGCGTGGTCGACACGGTGATCGAACAGATCGCCAAATGGCGGGCGGCAGGGATCCAGCTGCGAGCGGCGCTCAACGTCAGCGTGCGGGACCTCCACACCGGTGAGGTCGTCGAGCAGATCACCGACCGGCTGCGCCGCTACGGCGTGCCTCCGGAGCAGCTCCAACTGGAGATCACCGAGAGCGCACTGATGGCCGACCCCCGGCGGGTGCTGGCCACCATCTCGAAACTCGACAAGATCGGGGTGGCGATCGCCCTGGACGATTTCGGCACCGGCTACTCCTCGATGCAGCACCTGCGTCGGCTACCGCTGGCCGAGGTGAAGGTGGACCGCTCTTTCGTCCTCGGCATGGCGGCCGACGCCGACGACGCCGTGATCGTCCGGTCGGTGATTGAGTTGGCCGGTGCCTTGGGCCTACGGGTGGTCGCCGAGGGCGTCGAGGACGAGCGCACCTGGCGGCTGCTGCATGACGCCGGCTGCCATGTCGCCCAGGGCTGGTTCTACGCCCGGCCGATGCCCGCCGAGGACCTCGTGACCTGGCTGGCCCGGTACCGGCCGCTGCGCCCCGACGTTCTGACGACGAGCATCACCGGCGAGCCGGCCGCGCCCGCCGCGAGCGATGTCGTGCCCGCAGCCAGCGGCTCCGGGCGGCCGGTCGCACCGGTGCGCGGCGGTGGCGAGCCGGCGTCGACGGAGATGAGCGGCCCCGAGGGGCAGAACCCACCGGTCCCCACCGCCGGTGGGGAGTTGGGGGGAGTCGGGGGCGGGGCGTTGGAGGGTGACAAATAGACTCACTCAGGTCACGGCGGAGGCTTCACCCTGCGCCGCCGCCCGTTGGGCACCGAGCACGCCACGCATGAAGGGGGCACCGATGGCCGCCATCTCCCGCGAAGAGGTCGCGCATCTTGCGCGTCTGTCGCGGATCGCCGTCACCGAAGAGGAGCTGGAGATGCTCGCCGACCAGCTCGATGTGATCCTCCAGGCGGTCGCCCGCATAGGCGAGGTCGATGTGGCCGACATCCCGCCCACCTCGCACGCCGTACCCATGAACAACGTGCTGCGCGAGGATGTCGTGACCCCCTGCCTGACGCCGGCGGAGGCGTTGGCCGGGGCCCCGGACGTCGAGGACGACCGGTTCCGGGTACCCCGCATCCTGCAGGAAGAGGTGTGACCATGGCTGACCTCACGAAGATGACCGCGGTCGAGGTCGCGGCGCTGGTCGCCAGCGGCGAGGCCTCAGCCGTCGAAGTGACACAGGCACACCTCGACCGGATCGCGGCGGTCGAAGACCGGGTGCACGCCTTCCTGCACGTCGACGCCGAAGGAGCCATCGAGGCTGCCCGGGCGGTCGACTCTCAGCGCGCCGCCGGTGACCAACTCGGCCTGCTGGCCGGTGTCCCGGTCGCCGTGAAGGACAGCTTCGCCACCCGCGGGCTCCCCACCACCTGCGGCTCCCGGATGCTCGAAGGGTGGCGCCCACCCTACGACGCGACCATCGTGGACCGGCTGCGTGCCGCCGGCATGGTGCTGATCGGCAAGACCAATATGGATGAGTTCGCGATGGGCTCATCGACGGAGTTCTCGGCGTTCGGGCCGACGTACAACCCCTGGGACCTGAACCGCAGCCCGGGCGGGTCCGGCGGCGGCAGTGCCGCCGCGCTGGCCGCCTACGAGGCACCGCTCGCGATCGGCTCGGACACCGGTGGCTCGGTCCGTCAGCCGGGAGCGGTCACCGGCACCGTCGGCGCCAAACCGACGTACGGCGGAATCTCCCGCTACGGCTTGGTGGCGTTCTCGTCATCGTTGGACACCCCGGGCCCGGCCGCACGGACCGTGCTGGACACGGCGTTGCTGCACGCGGCGATCGGCGGGCACGACCCGCGCGACTCGACGTCGATCCCGTCGGCTCTTCCACCCTTGGTGGAGGCGGCCCGACAGGGGGCGGGCGGTGACCTGAGCGGCGTACGGCTTGGCCTGGTTACCGAGTTCGACAGCGACGGGATCGAACCGGGCGTACGGTCCGCATTCCGGGAAGCGGTCGACGCGCTGGTCAAACTCGGCGCCGAGGTGGTCGAGATATCCTGCCCGCACTTCCCGCACGCCCTCCCCGCGTACTACCTGATCGCGCCCGCCGAGGCCTCATCCAACCTGGCCCGTCTCGACGGGGTGCGGTTCGGCCTGCGCGTCGGCGACGACGGGTCGAGATCGATGGAAGAGGTCATGTCGCTGACCCGCGACGCGGGCTTCGGCCCGGAGGTGAAGCGCCGGATCCTCCTCGGCACCTACGCGCTCTCCTCCGGGCGCTACGACGCCTACTACGGCCATGCCCAGAAGATCCGGACCCTGATCATGCGGGACTTCGCCAGCGCTTTCGAGCAGGCCGACGTCCTGCTCTCCCCGACCACGCCCTCCGTCGCCTTCCCGCTTGGCGCGCGTACCGAAGACCCGCAACAGATGCACCTGGCTGATCTGTTCACGGTCCCGACCAACCTCTACGGCGGCCCCGCCATCTCCGTGCCCTGCGGCCTATCCGAGGGGCTCCCGGTCGGACTGCAGGTCATGGCACCGACAATGGCCGACGACCGGATGTACCGGGTCGCCGCCGCGGTGGAGGCGGCGGTCGGCCCCCTGAACCCGCCGGCCCTGTGAGGTAGGAGCAGAGATGACGACGACGCTGCCCTCGTACGACGAGGTCGTCGAGCGCTACGAGCCGGTGATCGGCCTGGAGACCCACGTCGAACTGGGGACCCGGACCAAGATGTTCTGCGGCTGTCCGACCGACTTCGGCGGAGCACCCAACACCCGGGTCTGCCCGGTCTGCCTGGGGCTGCCTGGCTCGCTGCCGGCCGCCAACGCCGCAGCGGTGGAGGCGACGATCCGTATCGGTCTCGCCCTCAACTGCTCGATCGCCTCCTGGTGCCGCTTCGCCCGGAAGAATTACTTCTACCCCGACATCCCGAAGAACTTCCAGATCAGCCAGGACGACGAGCCGCTCTGCTTCGACGGCTACCTCGACGTCGACGTCGAGGGCGAGGTCGTGCGGGTCGGGATCGAACGGGTCCACCTGGAGGAGGACACCGGCAAGACGCTGCACGTCGGTGGGGCCGCCGGTCGCATCCACGGCGCGACCGAATCGCTGGTCGACTACAACCGGGCCGGTATCCCGCTGGTCGAGATCGTCACCAAGCCGGTGGTGGGCACCGGCGCGCTCGCTCCGGCGGTGGCCCGCGCCTACGTCACCGAGCTGCGCGACGTGATCCGTTCGCTCGGCGTCTCCGACGTACGCATGGAGGAGGGGTCGCTGCGCTGCGACGTCAACACCTCGTTGATGCCCGTCGGCGCGGAGCAGTGGGGCACCCGCACCGAAACCAAGAACGTCAACTCGCTGCGTTCGGTCGAACGGGCGGTCCGTAGCGAAATGCTGCGCCAGGCAACGGTCCTCGACGTCGGCGGGAAGATCATCCAGGAGACCCGCCACTTCCACGAGGACACCGGCGAC
This sequence comes from Micromonospora sp., assembly GCA_036278255.1. Classification (GTDB taxonomy): domain Bacteria; phylum Actinomycetota; class Actinomycetes; order Mycobacteriales; family Micromonosporaceae; genus DASULK01. The sequence goes on along the minus strand of DASULK010000181.1, from coordinate 11,693 downwards.
ACCACGTCGGGGCGGTCCAAGGAGGAGGCCACCGACTACCGCTACTTCCCGGACCCGGACCTGGGGCCGATTGCCCCCGACCCGGCATGGGTAGCGGAACTGAAGGAGTCGCTACCGGAGTTGCCCCGGCTGCGGCGGAAGCGGCTGCAGCAGGCCTGGGAGCTGTCCGACTTCGACATGCAGTCGATTGTGAATGCCGGCGCTCTCGACCTGATCGAGCAGACCGTCGCCGCCGGGGCAACCCCGGCCGCCGCCCGCAAATGGTGGCTCGGTGAGCTGTCCCGCCGGGCCAACGAGGCCGGCATCGAACTGGCGGATGTAGGCGCCACCCCCGGACAGGTCGCCGAACTGCAGAGCCTGGTCGAGGCGGGCAAGCTCAGCGACAAGCTGGCCCGGGTGGTGCTGGAGGGGGTGCTCAACGGTGAGGGCTCCCCGACCCAGGTGATGACCGCCCGGGGACTGGAGGTGGTCTCCGACGTCGGTGCGTTGACCGCCGCCGTGGACGAGGCGATCGCCGCCAACCCGGACATCGTCGAATCAATCCGCAGCGGCAGGCTGGCGGCGGCGGGCGCCCTGGTCGGTGCGGTCATGAAGAGCACCCGCGGGCAGGCCGACGCCAAGGCCGTACGGGAGCTCATCCTCAGTCGCCTCGGCGTCGAGGGCTGACGCAACGGAGGGTCGGGGCGGGGTGACCGGCGAAGGGATCAAGCCTGACCGCCCTGAGCGGTCACCCCGCCCCGACCCCAGCCGTTCTTGCTCAGGCTTGAGCGGTGGTCAGCGGGTGGGGGTGGGGGTGGGCTCCGGAGGGCTTTCGTCCTTCAACACGTGCCGCTCCAGGTTGACCTGCGCCTGCCCCGTGCCGCCGACCTGGATGTCGTCGTACGCTTGCAGGGTTCGCTCCTTGTCGAAGTAGAGCACCGACATGGAGAGCGGCAGCGGGTGCTCGCCTTCGAGCCCACGCAGCCCGGCGCCGCCGGTCGAGCCCTCCACCATCAACAGGGTGGGTTTACCGTCGGTCTCCCTGGGCAGTGTCCGCACCTCCCGCTTGTGGGTGTGTCCGGCCAGCACGATGGGGGTGAGGCCGGAGAGCGGCCCCGCCGAGGACGGGTCGTGCACCAGGGCGAGGGCGACGGGCTCCGGTGACCGTCGGATCGTCTCGGCCAACTGCTCGCCGCTACTGATGAGCTGGTCGGCTGTTGATTGGTTGAGCCCTGGCTTGGCCGGGGGGATCTCCTTGTCTGGGGTGAAACGAGGGTCGCCGATACCGGCGATGGTCATGCCGGCAACGGTGGTGGTGGAGTTCTCCAGCACGATCGTGTTGGGCTGTCGGTCCAGCGCTGCCGCCGTCGACTGCGAGTCGTGGTTGCCGCGGATGTAGACGTACGGCACGCCGAGCAGACCGATCGAGCCGAGAAACGTCGCTTCGGGCTCACTGCCCCAGTCGGTGATGTCCCCGGTGTCGACCACCACGTCAATCTTGAACTGGTCGACGATCGTCCGGACCACCTTCCAGGATGCCGGGTTGAGATGCAGATCGGAGACGTGCAGCACCCGGGTCGTCCCCTCCGCCGGCTCGTACACCGGCAGTGTGGAGACCGTGGTGAAGATCTGGCTGACGTTCCCCACCAGCCGCTGAAGCTGCTCGGCGTACTTGTTGTAGTCGTGGGCGATCCGGCGCGCGTCACCGACGACGGCGGGGGCGTTGACCAGCAGTCCCTCGTACCGTGGCTCCTCGATCGACTGGGGTCGCAGGGTGAGGGCGGCGACACCGAGGCTGCCGCCGGAGATCGCCAGGGCCAGCAGCCCGGACCAGGCCACCCGCCGGGTGTTGCGGAAGACCAGCGCGGCGAGCAGGAGGGTGGCGAGGATGGAGACCGCCACCGTGCGCAGCCCGACCCGGATGATGCCGTCGGTGACGTCCTTCAGCGCCGTCTCGCTGGCGCGGCTGATGCCGGCCGGGTCGTTGATCAGGGCTGCGGTGCGTCGCTGGTCGAGGGAGCCGAGCTGTACCGAGAGATGAGTCGGGCCGTCGTGGCTGTCCAGGTGCAGGGCGCCCAGCGGCGGGATATGGAGGGTGGTGGAGCCGCCGATCGAGGGGCTGATCGCAATCTCGCCGGAGAAGGGCCCGATATCGGCGCTCACCCGCCCCCCGAGCAGCACCCCGATGATCACACCGGCGACGGCGACGCTGAGCAGGCTCAGGACGACCGCCACGCGCCGGACCGGCCGGGACCTTCGCACCGATTCCGCCTTCGCGCGCAGTTGTGCCCCCCTCGGCAGCGCCCCCAGCACCCGCTTCAACGGAGAGGTCCGTCCCTCCCCGTCCGTCCGTTCCTTCTTCCCGCCCACATCCATACCGTCCATCATGACCTTCCATGTGAATTACAGCAGTCCGGGGCGATGATGTGGCGGCGGCAACCCCTCAACCCGCCATCGTTCTAGCTCTTGCCGGACGTACCACCGGAGAAGACCAGCCGCAGCAGCCGATCGTCGTCGGGGCCCGGGTCACCTCGCCCGTCATGATTCGAGGTGGAGATCCACAAGGAGCCGTCGGGGGCGGTGACCGCGGTGCGCAACCGGCCGTACTCCCCGACGAGCAGGGCCCGCGGCTGGCCCAGGACGTGCCCGGTGGCGGTCAGTTCGAGCAACCACAGCCGCTCCCCGCGCAGACATGCGGTGACGTAGAGACGGTCGATCACCGCTGCTCCCGAGCAGGATGCCTCCGCGGGGCGCCACACCACGATCGGATCGGTGAAGCGGCCGCCCGACGCGGCCTTCCCCTCGACCTCCGGCCAGCCGTAGTTCTTGCCCGGCTTGATCAGGTTGACCTCATCCCAGGTGTTCTGCCCGAACTCACTGGCGTAAAGCCGGCTGTCGGCGGTCCAGGCGAAGCCCTGGACATTGCGGTGGCCCAGCGACCAGACCAGGGAGTCGGGGAAGGGGTTGCCCGGGGCCGGTTTGCCGTCGGGGGTCATGCGGAGAATTTTGCCGCCGAGGCTCTTGACGTCCTGCGAAAGCCCCCGCTGGGAGGCGTCACCGGTGCTGGCGTAGAGATAGCCGTCGGGGCCGAAGGCGAGCCGACCGCCGTTGTGGATGCCGGAGAGCGGAATTCCGGTCACGATGGGGACCGGTTTACCGCCGAGAGTGAGCTTGGCGATCCGATTGTCCCGGGCGGTTGAGTAGTAGACGAAGACCGTCTTGTCCGTGGCGTACTCCGGCGACACGGCGATCCCCATCAGCCCGCCTTCGCCAAGGGTCTCCACACCCTGAAGGGTCTGGACCGTGGTGGCTTTGAGCCCGTCCGGGCCGGAGCCCGGCCCGATTTTGAGGATTTTGGCGGTGTCACGTTCGGTGACCAGGGCGGTGCCGTCGGGGAGAAAGTCGATCCCCCAGGGGACCCGTAGCCCCTTGGCCAGGACCGTCACCGCCGCCTCCTGCCCCGCGCCATCCATGGTGGCCGACACCGACGGGGCCGGGAAGTAGGGAGGTTGACCGGCCGGGTCGGGCTCCGGTTCACCGAAGGCGCACCCGTTGACGGCTAGTAGCGCCACCACGCAGAGGGCGACCACTGCTCGGCTACGGAAAGGACGGGGATAAGGGGGGCGGGCGCTCACGCGTCTCAGCCTAGTCGCGTCGCAGCGTTCCATCGTTCCTCCGATCAACCAGATGCTCCTTCGCTCGCCCCGATCGGTGCATCCGCCCCGCACTGTTGGGTGAGCCAGACGCCTCCCATCCGGTTCCGCCTACCGCATTGGCTATCGTCGGCAACTGTGAAGGCATGGATTCCGCACGACCAAGGTCGCCAACTGCTGGGTGAACTGCCGGACCGGGTAACGGTCGAGGTCGCCCCCACCCCCGATGAACTCCCCTCCGACCTGGCCGGCGTTCAATTCTGGGTGCCGCCATTCTTCGCCGACGCCCGGGCACTGGCCCTCGCGGCGAAGATGCCCGACCTGCGGGTCGTGCAACTGGTGACCGCGGGTGCCGATCACTGGGTCGGGTGGCTGCCTGAGCAGGTCACGCTGCATGACGCCCGAGGGGTGCACGATTCCGCCACCGCCGAATGGGTCGTCACCGCGATCCTCGCCCACGTGCGGGCGTTCCCCACGTTCGTCCGGGCCCAGGCGCAGCGGGAGTGGTCGCACGCGGAGGCAACGCCGACCGACGAACTGGCCGGCAAGCGGGTACTGATCATCGGTGCCGGTTCGATCGGTTCAGCCGTGCACGCCCGGCTGGCCCCGTTCGAGGTCGAAGTGACCCTGGTTGCGCGGACTGCCCGCCCCGACCAGGGGGTGCACGGCGTGGCGGAACTCCCGGCGCTGCTGCCGGCGGCCGACATCGTCGTCCTGCTGGTACCGCTCACCGACCAGACGCGAGGCATGGTGGACGCCCGGTTCCTCGCCGCGCTCCCGGACGGCGCGCTGCTGGTCAACGCGGCTCGCGGCCCGGTGGCCGATACTGCCGCCCTCGTCGCCGAGCTCTCCACCGGCCGGATCCGCGCTGCGCTTGACGTCACCGACCCGGAGCCCCTGCCCGCCGGAGATCCGTTGTGGGAGATGCCCAACGTGCTGATCACCCCGCACGTCGCCGGCTCGGTACGGGGCATGCTGCCCCGCGCCTATCGGTTGATCGGCGAGCAGTTGCGCCGGCTGGTCGCCGGTGAGCCGTTGATCAACGAGGTGGTCGATGGTTACTGATTCTCCACCTGTTGGCCGCTCGCGCTGATCAGTTTCGGTAGATCGTTGGTGCGCACCGCGGGAAGGCGCGTGACCTGACCGCTCCGCAGCAGGACGACCACCCGGTTGCGCTCGTCAGGCGCCAACTCGACGATCTCCGACCAGTCGATCCGCCGTTCCCCGAGCAGCGCCCGGACCCGGAGTCCGCTCGGGTCGGCGTCGGTGCCGGCCCGCCAACCCCAGGCCCAGACGGCCAGCGGAACAAGCAGCACCGGCGTGAAATACCACCCGGCACCGACCAGCGGAAGAGCGCCGATGAAGGCGATGACCGCGGCGATCCAGATCGCCTGGCTGTATCGGAATCGGACGGTTTCGGCCCTGCTCACACCGCGATTTTCGCATTCCGGACCAGCGCGTCCGGCACAGGGGGGCATCCGTTCACCGGCGGCGGAAAGTCGAGCAGCGCCTGTTCGCCCGGGTGAAGCACACCGAGCCGGCGGGTGGCCCGGGTCAGGGCCACGTAGAGATCGTTGAGGCCCCGCCGGGATTCGGCCACGATCCCCTCAGGATCGACGACCACCACCGCGTCGAACTCCAGCCCCTTAACCTGCGCCACGGTCAGCACGACCACGGGGCTCGTCAGCTCCGGATGCTCCCCGATGGTCGATCCCGGCACGGCGGCCGCGATCGCCTCGCCTAGCTCCGCAGCCCGATCGCCGGGCACGATCACGCCGAGCCGGCCGCCTTCCACCCCGGTGGCTTCCTGATGGACCACCTCGACCAGACGTTCGGCCAGCCGTGCCGGCTCCACCCCCATGCTCCATGGGGCAACACCGGCCTCCCGTACCGCGCGCGGTGGCTCCACCGAGGGGTTGATCCGGGTCAGCACCTGCGCGGCGAGCGCCATGATCTCGACCGGGGTGCGGTAATTGACGGTCAACTCCGTCAGCCGCCACCGCTCGGCCACGTACGGCTCAAGTACCTCCTGCCAGGCGGACGCCCCGGCCAGGCTGCCGGTCTGCGCCACGTCACCCACGACGGTCATTGAGCGGCTCGGGCAGCGCCGCATCAGCAGTCGCCAGGCCATTGGCGACAACTCCTGCGCCTCATCCACAATGATGTGCCCGAAGGTCCAGGTCCGGTCGGCCGCCGCACGCTGCGCCGCCGTCAGATGCTCCCGGTCGTCCTGCCGCTCCGCCAACTGCTCGGCGTCGAGCAGGTCGGTGGCGGCCAGAATCTCCGGTTCAGCCTCGTCCTCCACGTCGATGGACCGGGAACCGAGCGCGATGTCCAGGGCGCCCTGGGCGTAGGCGATTCGCTCGCGTTGACGCCGGGCGGCGAGCGCGGCCCGATCACGGTTGTCCACGCCGAGCAGTTCGGCGGCCTCGTCGAGCAGCGGCACGTCCGCCGGTGACCAGCCACCGCCCGGGGCACGGCGGAGCAGCTGCCGCTCGGCCCCGGTGAGCTCTCCAGCGGCGGTGGCGAGCCGCTCGTCCGAGGCGTACAGGTCGGTCAGCAGCTGCTGCGGGGTGAGAATCGGCCACAACCAGTCCAAGGCGGCCTGCACATCCGGCTCCGCGCGCAACTCCCGGCGGATTTCGGCGAGTTCGGCTTCGTCGAACAGGTTCTCCTCACCGGGGGCGTCGTCCCCGCCGAGGGGATCGAAGGCGAACGGATCGGTGCCGATCCGCTCGGCGACCTGCCGCGCCAGCGTGTGGATGATCTCGGTGTCGAAGAGCTGCCGGGCCAGGTTGTGCGGCCGGCCGGCCCGCCGGGTACGGGCCCGCGCCGCGACGCAGGTTGCGCGGTCCAGCCGGAGCGCCTCCTCCCGCAGGGTCCCTGAGTCGATGACGATCTCCAGAACATCATCGGGAACCCGCTGCCGGTCCTCAACGGCGGCGGCCAACACCTGGGCCATCTCCAACCGGCCCTTCAGCTCCGCCACCGCGGGCGGCTCGGAGCGGCGGGCGGTGATCCCCGGGAACAGGTCGCCGGGGGTGGAGAGCAGCACACTGGTCTCCGCGAGTGAGGGCAGTACCTGTGAGATGTAGCGCAGGAAGGTCTCGTTCGGGCCGACGACCAGCACCCCGCTGGTGGAGAGTTGCCTGCGGTGGGTGTAGAGCAGGTACGCCGCGCGGTGCAACGCCACCGCGGTCTTGCCGGTGCCCGGGCCGCCCTGCACGACCAGCACACTCTCCAACGGGGAGCGGATGATGCAGTCCTGCTCAGCCTGGATGGTTGCGACGATGTCGCTCATCCTGCCGGTCCGCTGGGCTGTCACGGCCGCGAGCAGCGCAGCCTCATTGGTCAGGGTGTCCTGCCCGTCCCGTGCCGCGAGAGTCAGATCGAGCACCTCGTCGTCGAGACCCATCACCGTGCGAAGCTGCGTCCGGATGTGCCGCCGGCGCCGCACACCGTTCGGGGCCGCCGCTGTCGCCAGATAGAAAGGGCGGGCGGCAGGGGCGCGCCAGTCGATCAGCAAGGGCTCGTAGTCGTTCGCCTCGTCGAAGAGGCCGATCCGTCCGATGTAGCGGCGGTCGTCGTCTTCGAAGTCGAGCCGCCCGAAGCAGAGCCCGTTCTCCACCGCGTTGAACTGTGCCAACTGTTCATTGTGCCGCTCGATCCGGCTCTCCCGCTCCGACCGGGCCTGCGGGGTGCCGCCGGTTTCCCGTAGCGCCTCGGCCAGCCGGCCCGTCGCCTGCTCACGCAGGCTGTCGACCCGGTCGTAAAGTAGCGAGACGTACGTCTGCTCAGCGCTGATGCCGTCGATCGGCTGGTCCGGTGAGGGAGCGGAGGCGGTTGACAAACTGTAGTCCTATCAGTTAATCTCGACTGTGTAGCGACGGTTTATCCGTCGCTTTTCGTGTCTGAACTGCCAAAGATAGCGCACCTCTCGTACGCCGCGGCCGCCCATCGACTCGGTCCCCTGCTGCTGGCGGGGTGGCGGCCGGGGACGGGAGCCGTCCCCGGCCATCAGCTTCAGGCGGCGGCGAAGCCGGGCATCGGATAGCCGGCGAGCAGGTCGCGTACCTCGTCCGCGATCCGCGCCAACGCCGCCTCGTCGTCCTTGCGGGCCGCCGTGATCGCCTGATCCATCCAGGCCGCCACCTGCGGCATCTGCTCCTCGGTCAGGCCCCGGGTGGCCAGCCCCGCGGTGCCGAGCCGGATACCCGACGGGTCGAACGGCTTGCGGGGGTCGTACGGCACGGTGTTGTAGTTGAGCTCGATGCCGGCACGGTCCAGCGCCTGCGCAGCCGGCTTGCCGGCGATGCCCTTGCCGGTCAGATCGGCGAGGATCAGGTGGTTGTCGGTGCCGCCGGACGAGAGGGTGAAGTCCCGCTCGACCAGCGCCGCGGCCAGCGCCTTGGCGTTGGCGACCACCTGGTGGGCGTACCGCCGGAAGTACTCCGTCGACGCCTCTTTAAGTGCGACCGCGATGGCAGCGGTGGTGTGGTTGTGCGGGCCGCCCTGCAGGCCGGGGAAGACGGCCTTGTCGATCGCGCCAGCGTGCTCCGCCGTACACATGATCATGGCACCGCGCGGGCCGCGCAGCGTCTTGTGCGTGGTGGTGGTGATGACGTCGGCGTACCCGACCGGGGACGGGTGGGCGCCGCCAGCGATCAGCCCGGCGATGTGGGCGATGTCCGCCACCAGGACCGCCCCCACCTCACGGGCGATCTCGGCGAAACCGGGGAAGTCGATGGTGCGGGGCACCGCCGTGCCGCCGCAGAAGATCACCTTCGGGCGCTCGCGGAGCGCCAGGTCCCGTACCTCGTTCAGGTCGATCCGGCCGGTCTCCTGGGAGACGTTGTAGCGCACCGGGGTGAACCATTTGCCGGTGGCCGACACCGACCAGCCGTGGGTGAGGTGCCCGCCCATCGGCAGGGACATGCCCATGACCTTGTCGCCGGGGGAGAGGAACGCCAGGTAGACGGCGAGGTTGGCCGGTGAGCCGGAGTACGGCTGTACGTTGGCGTGTTCGACCCCGAATACCGCCTTGGCCCGGTCGATCGCCAGCGTCTCGATCGGGTCGATGAACTGCTGCCCCTCGTAGTAGCGCCGGCCGGCGTACCCCTCGGAGTACTTGTTGGTCAGCACCGTGCTGCTGGCCTCCAGCACGGCGTTGGAGACGTAGTTCTCCGAGGCGATCATCCGCAGCTTGTCATGTTGGCGCTGCGCCTCGGATTCGATGAGGCCGGCCAGCTCCGGGTCGGCGGCGGTCAGGCTGGGGATGGGCGGGTTGTGCATGGATCCTCCTGGCGTGCGGATGCCTGCCGGCCGGATGGCTCCAGCCGTGGCAGGGGGTGCCTGTCGACCTGCACACCCAGGCGCCCGGTGCGCGGTCCGCGGTTCGCTCCCCGGTGGTTGGTTCCACCTTGCTGCGCCAGTCGCGAGTACGTCGACGATGTTATCCGGGGTGGTGCTGCCGCCTCCCGATCGGCCGACGAACGATCAGGAGAGGGCCGCCGATGCGTAGTCGGGCCCGCGCGATCATGAACTTCATCGCCGATCAAGGAAGCGCTGCCGCCGATTCGAGATCAAAGACGACAAAAAGTCCTTGATCGATGGGAAAGGGGGGCGGGATCGACGGGCATGCGGTTACGGGGAAGGCAACGTGGATCAGTCGGGGACGCGGCGGTAGGCGCCGTCGCTGGCGGAGGTGGCCATCGAGGCGTACGCCCGCAGCGCCGCTGACACCGGGCGAACCCGGTCCACCGGCGTGTACGGCTTGTCCCGCTTCTCCTGAGCGACCCGGCGGCGAGCCAGCTCCTCGTCGGGGACGTTCAGCTCGATCGAGCGGGCCGGGATATCGATGGCGATCTCGTCGCCCTCCTCGACCAGAGCGATCAGTCCGCCGCCGGCTGCCTCGGGCGAGATGTGGCCGACGGAGAGCCCCGAGGTGCCGCCGGAGAAGCGGCCGTCGGTGATCAGCGCGCAGGCCTGACCCAGCCCCCGCCCCTTGAGGAACGAGGTGGGGTAGAGCATCTCCTGCATGCCGGGACCGCCCTTGGGGCCCTCGTAGCGGATCACCATCACGTCACCGGGGACGATCCGCTTGCCGAGAATCGCCTCGACCGCCGCCTCCTGCGACTCGAACACCTTGGCCGGGCCGCGGAAGGTCAGGCACTCCTCCGGCACCCCGGCGGTCTTGACCACGCAGCCGTCCGGAGCGAGGTTGCCGTGCAGGATCGCCAGCCCACCGTCGGCCGAGTAGGCGTGCGCCACGTCGCGGATACAGCCGTCCGCCGCGTCGGTTTCCAGCGACGACCAGCGGTTCGTCGTCGAGAAGGGCTCGGTGGTGCGCACCCCGCCCGGCGCCGCGTGGAACAGTTCGATCGCCTCGGGCTTCGCCGAGCCGCTCCGGATGTCCCAGTCAGCCAGCCACCGCTGCAGCGACGGGGCGTGCACCGCGTGCACATCGCGGTGCAGCAGCCCAGCGCGGTCCAGCTCGCCGAGGATCGCCGGGATACCGCCGGCGCGGTGTACGTCCTCCATGTGGTACTGCTGGCTGTTCGGCGCGACCTTGACCAGGCAGGGCACCCGACGGGAGATGGCGTCGATGTCGGCGACGTTGAAGTCCAGCTCGGCTTCGCGCGCGGCGGCGAGCAGATGCAGCACCGTGTTGGTCGACCCACCCATCGCCACGTCCAGGGCGACCGCGTTCTCGAACGCCGCCCGTGAGGCGACCGAGCGGGGCAGCACCGAGTCGTCGTCGCCGTCGTACCAGCGTTTGGCGATCTCCACGATGGTGCGGCCCGCCTCGACGAAGAGCGACCGGCGTGCGGCGTGGGTGGCCAGCGTCGAGCCGTTGCCGGGCAGCGCCAGCCCGATCGCCTCGGCCAGACAGTTCATCGAGTTGGCGGTGAACATGCCGGAGCAGGAGCCGCAGGTCGGACAGGCGGAGCGTTCGATCTCGTCGAGCTGCGCCTCGCTGACCGCATCGTTGGCGGCGGCGGTCATCGCGTCGATCAGGTCGATCTTGGAATGCACCACACCCTCGACCGCGACGGTCTTGCCCGCCTCCATCGGCCCGCCGGAGACGAAGATGGCGGGGATGTTGAGCCGCAGCGCCGCCAGCAGCATGCCCGGTGTGATCTTGTCGCAGTTGGAGATGCAGACCAGGGCGTCGGCGCAGTGCGCGTTGACCATGTACTCGACTGCGTCGGCGATCAACTCGCGGCTCGGCAGCGAGTAGAGCATCCCGCCGTGCCCCATCGCGATGCCGTCGTCAACGGCGATGGTGTTGAACTCCCGACCGACCCCGCCGGCCTCGGCGATCGCCTCGGCGACCAGCCCACCCATGTCCTTGAGATGTACGTGCCCGGGCACGAACTGGGTGAAACTGTTGGCGATGGCGACGATGGGCTTTCCGAAATCGTCGTCGGTCATTCCGGTGGCTCGCCACAGTGCGCGAGCACCAGCCATCATCCGACCGTGCGTGGAAGTCCTCGAACGCAGTTGGGGCATGTACCTAGTGTGACACCACCGCCGAGGTGAACCCGGTACAGCAAAGCGGCGTCCACGCATCGGGATCCGGTCCGAATGGGCGTTTCCTCCTACTCGAGGGTTTTATGGGGTGCCCGTCCCCCCATGGGTGGCCTGGATCCGGCAGAGTGAACCCGTGCAACTCCCCTCGGGTCTTGGCCTCGCCGCGGTCGCGAGCGGGCTGGTTGCCGTCTCCGCTGCATCGTTGCTGATCGTGTCGGCACACCGCCGCGGCCGCGGCCGGCGTCAAGCCCACCATCTGCTGGCGCTCGGCGCCGGTCTCGCCGCAGCCACCCTGGTCACCGGAGTGGCCGGTGCGCTGCTGCTGGCGGACGGGTGGGCGCAGGACCCGCCGGCCCGGGCCAGCCTGGTCAACGTGGTCTCGGTGGGGGGCACGCTCGCCGGACTGGCGCTCAATGCGGGCCTGCTCCGGTTGTCGCGGGCCGCGGAGACCGCTGCTGCGGCACTGCGACTGCTGCTCGACGGGCTCGTGATCACCTCGGCCCTGTGGTTCGTCGGCTTCGTGCTGCT
>DASULK010000180.1:0-21265 GCA_036278255.1 Micromonospora sp. | reverse complement strand
CTTCACCGCACTGGACTGCGCCGGGCTCGCCCGGGTGGACTTCTTCGTCACCCCCGAATTCGACATCTACCTCAACGAGATCAACACCATGCCCGGCTTCACGCCGATGTCGATGTTTCCGCAGATGTGGGCGGCCACCGGTCTGGAATACCCGAAGCTGGTCAACCGGCTCGTCCGCACAGCTCTGCGCCGCGGCACCGGCCTGCGCTGATCCCGCCCGTCGCCGCAGCTGTCAGGAAAGGCCCCCGGAATCCGTCCTCACGATCAGTCGGTGCAGCCGGTCGGGGCCGACTCCGCCGCTGGCACCGCAGCATGCACGGTTGTGGAGAACGGGGCCGCCCACTGTAGCGGCAGGTCGTAGGAGAGTGGCACGCGCAACTGCACCGGCACCTCCCGGTCCACCGTGGTGAATACCATCGCGTGGGACTCCTCGACCGGGTGCCAGCACACCCCGTTGACCACCCGGAGCACGTCCGTCGGTGACACCTCTGGAGCAGGCACCCCGCAGGCCAGGGTGATTGCCGGGTCGCCGTACGCCACGTTCTGCTCAGGGCCGGCGCTCACCGGTCGCTGCGCCAGGTCGTTCACGTTGGTGGGGAGTTGGGCCAGCAGCGCCCGGCAGACCGTTGCCGGCTGCTCCGCCAGTGGCGGAGCAGCCATCTGCACCGGGGCGGTCGACTGCGGCTGGGGGGTGGTGGCCGACGGGCTCGGCTGCGCCTCCGCCGCCGGCTCGGAGCCGAACTGGGCAAGGACAAAAAATCCGGAGAGTACGGCGAGCGGCAGCGCGACCAAGGCAGCCCACAGCGCAGCCTGGCGTGTGGTCTTGTCCCTGCCGCCGTGTCGCCCGCTATCCGGAGTCGGATTCTGATCCACGATGCAATAATCCAGTTCGGCTCAGAGGTGTACCACCGAACAGGTTATCGTTCGCGTGATTCCGAGCACGATCTGGAGTTTGCTGACGATCAGTTTGCCGAGTTCGTCGACCGAGTGCGCCTCGGCGAGGCAGACCACGTCGTAGGGGCCGGTGACTGCGTCAACCCGCGCCACGCCTGGGATATCTTTGATTTCCGCGGCCACGTCACGCGCTTTTCCGACCTCGGTCTGGATGAGGATGTACGCCTGGACCACAATCCGTCTCCCGTCCTCCCGCCGAGCGTTGTGCAGGTGAAACTACCGTACGGAGCGGGTCTGAATCACCATCGCGGTCAGGGGGAAGTGTGAGCGTCGCAGAGGTCGGGGAATTCGGGTTGATCGCCCGGGTCACCGCCCGGCTGGGGGCGGGATGGGCCTGCCTGCTCGGGCCGGGAGATGACGCGGCCGTGGTGGCCGCGCCGGACCGGCGGGTGGTCGCGAGCACGGACGTCCTGGTGGAGGGGCGGCACTTTCGGCGCGACTGGGCCTCCGCCAGTGAGGTCGGGCATCGGGCGGCTGCAGCCAACCTCGCCGATATCGCCGCGATGGGCGCGACGCCGACAGCTCTGCTCGTCGCCCTCTGCGCCCCTCCCGACCTGGACGTGGCGTGGGCGGAAGGGCTCGCCGACGGGCTCAGCGCCGAAGCCGAACTGGTGGACGCCAGTGTCGTTGGTGGTGATATGTCGGCCAGTCCCGTCCTGACCATCGCAGTGACCGCCCTCGGCGATCTGGGCGGTACGGCTCCGGTCCGACGTGGCGGGGCGCGCCCTGGCGATACCGTGGCCCTTGCCGGTCGGATCGGTTACGCCGCCGCCGGCTACACCGTGCTGTCCCGGGGATTCCGTACGCCCCGCATGCTGGTGGAGGCGTACCGGCGCCCGCGGGTGCCGTACGCTGCCGGACCTGCTGCCGCCCGGCTCGGCGCCACCGCCATGATCGACGTGTCGGACGGGTTGCTGGCCGACCTCGGGCACGTGGCTGCCGCCAGCCGGGTCGGGATCGACCTGCACCGGGACGCCTTCGAGGTGCCTCGCCAGATGCGTGATGCAGCCCATGCGCTCGGTGTCGACCCGTACCGGTGGATCTTCGCCGGCGGCGAAGATCATGCGCTGGCCGCCGCCTTTCCGCCGGACGTGGCGCTGCCCGAGGAGTGGCGGGTCATCGGGCGGGTCCATGAGGGCGACGGCGTGACCGTGGACGGTAAGTCCCTCTCCGGCCCGGCCGGCTGGGAGCACTTCCGCTAAACGCAACGCCACCGGGATGAGCCGTGTGGCCAGTCCGGGCTGGGCTGGCTATTCCCGTACCCTCTACGGGTGAGTGAGATTGAGCTTCGCTTCGTGCCCTACGACTCCCCGGTCGCGCAGCAGCTCGTGGCTGCGGCGCTGGTCGAGCTAGCTGAGCGGTACGGGGGCGAGGGTGACGAGACCCCGGTGGACCCCAAGGAGTTCGAGCCACCGAACGGCGCGTTCCTGGTCGCTCTACTGAACGGCGAGCCGGTGGGGTGCGCCGGGTGGCGTAGCCATGGCGAGGACGGCGACATCGCCGAACTCAAGCGGATGTACACCGTTCCGACGGCCCGGGGGCGGGGGGTGGCGCGGACCCTGCTGGCGGCGGTGGAGCGTTCGGCGCGGGAGCACGGCCGCCGACGGTTGGTGCTGGAGTCCGGCGACAAGCAGCCCGAAGCGATCGCCCTCTACGAGCGCTGCGGCTACGAACAGATCGAGGATTTCGGCTTCTACCGCGGCTCGCCGAGCGTGCGGTCGTACGGTCGGGACCTGTGAGCAGCCGGCCGGCGAACCTATGGCCGGCCGACAGGAAATAGCCGCCGGGCCGATGACGACCCGGCGGCTAGGGAACGTTGCTGCGGCGTGTCAGATGCCGCGGACTACCTTGCCGGCCTTGATGCAGGAGGTGCATACCTGCATCCTGCGGGTGGTGCCGCCACCGGCAGGGGTACGCACGGTCTGAATGTTCGGGTTCCAGCGGCGGTTGGTCTTCTTCTTCGACCACGGCACGTTGTGGCCGAAGCCGGGACCCTTGCCACAGACGTCGCACACGCTAGCCACGGGGATTCTCCTGGGATTGATCGTTCGTAAGGTCGCCACAGGACTACCCGGGCAACCCCGCCAGGTTACCCGATCTGCGGCCCGCCCGGCCAACCGCCCCGTCAGCCGCCCGATCATCGCGCCTGCCCACCGCACCGGGTTCCGGCTCGTCAACGCACCAGCAGCGGCGTGTCGCAGGCCGCCAGTAGGCTCGTCGGCGTGCTGGAGGACTTCGACGCCGTTGCCGTGCGCCGATGGTGCGCGGCCGGGTTGGCGGCGCTGGAGCGGCACCAGAGCGAAATTAACCAGCTCAACGTCTACCCGGTGCCCGACGGTGACACCGGCACCAACCTGCTGCGTACCTTCATCTCCGCCCAGCGGGGTCTGACAGCGGAGAGTTGCGGACCGGACGACCGACCGGTGCCGGAGGGGCGGCCGCCGCCCGGGCGGGCTCTGCGGCAGATGGCCGAGGGTGCGTTGCTCGGGGCCCGGGGGAATTCCGGGGTGATTGTTGCGCAGATCCTGCGGGGCCTGGCCGACAGCCTCTCCCCGGTTGAGGTGGTGCGTGGACGGGCCCTGGCTGCAGCGCTACGGCAGGCCACCATCGCCGCCTACGCCGCGGTGGCCAGGCCGGTCGAGGGCACGATGCTCAGCGTGATCGCGGCCGCCGCCACCGCCGCTGAACGCGCTGATTCCGATGATCTCGGCCGGGTCGTCCGGGCCGCCGCCGCGGCCGCCGCTGACGCCCTGGCTCGCACCCCGAAGCAGTTGCCGGCACTGGCCCGTGCCGGGGTCGTCGACGCAGGCGGCCGGGGACTCTGCGTGCTGTTCGACGCCCTGGTCGCCGTCCTGGCCGGCGAGCCGGTGCCGGCGCCCCCGGCGGCCGGTCCTGCACCCGGCCAGCGGCCGGCCACCGCCGCACAGCCGGCGCAGTCGGTGGAGTACGCCTACGAGGTGCAGTTTCTGCTCGACGCTGACGAAGCGGCGGTGCAGACACTGCGGGCGACCCTCGATCGTCTCGGTGACTCCCTCGTGGTGGTGGGTACCGGGGCGCGATCCGACGCTCTGCCGACCTGGCGGGTGCACGTGCACGTCAATGACATCGGGGCCGCGTTGGAGGCGGGGGTGGCGGCCGGTCGGCCGTACCAGATCGAGGTGACCCGGTTCGAGGAGCAGACGACCGGCGCAGGGGCGCGCGTTGCCGTGGCCGGTGGGCCATCCGCCGTGGTACCGGAATGCGGGCCCCGGGGTGTCGTGGTGGTGGCCACCGGTGCCGGACTGGTCGACCTCTTCACCGCCGAGGGAGCCGTCGTGGTGGCCGACAATCCGTCGACGGAGGAGCTGCTCGAAGCGATCCGGTCGGCCGGTCCCGCTCGGGTGGTGGTGCTCCCCAACCATCCCGACGCCCAGGTGGTGGCCGGCGTCGCCGCTGCCCAGGCCGGCCGGTTCGGGGTCAAGGCGAGTGTGGTGCCGACCCGTTCGCCGGTGCAGGCCTTGGCCGCGCTGGCCGTACGGGACGCGACCCGCCGGTTCGATGACGATGTGATCGCCATGGCGGAGGCGGTCGGGGCATGCCGCTACGCCGAAGTCTGCTACGCCAGCCGGGAGGCGCTGACCGTCGCCGGCCCCTGCCGACCCGGGGATGTACTCGCGCTGGTCGAAGGGGAGGTCAACCTGGTTGGCGACGATCTGGTCCGCACCTGTCAACTGCTGCTGGACCGGATGCTGGGCGGTGGCGGAGAGCTGGTCACCCTGCTGCTCGGCGCCGACGCCCCGGATGGCCTCGCCGACGCCGTGCAGGGGCACGTCGAGCGGCACTGGCCGTTCGTCGAGGTGAATTGCTATTCCGGCGGTCAGCCGTACTATCCGTTGCTGGTGGGGGTCGAATGACGGAGCCAACCACGATGGACACCCCACTGAGGAAGCTACTCGGGGAGAAGACGGCGAAGGCCTTGGCCGGTCACCTCGACCTGCACACGGTCGGTGACCTGCTTTACCACTTTCCTCGCCGCTACGACGAGCGCGGTGAGCACACGGATATCCGCTCGTTGACGGTCGGTGAGGTCGTCACCGTTCTCGCCCAGGTACGGCAGACCTCGGTGCGCCCGATGCGGCAGCGCCGGGGCAAGCTGCTGGAGGTAACCGTCGGGGACGGCTCCGGTGGGCTGTTGACGCTGACCTTCTTCGGCAACCAGGCGTGGCGGGAGCGACAGTTGCGTCCCGGGCGGTGGGGGCTCTTCGCCGGTAAGGTCACTGAGTTTCGCGGCAAGCGGCAGCTCAACGGCCCCGACTACGTGCTGCTCGGTGACGGCTCCGAGGAGGGTGAGGCAGCAGTGAATGAGGAGATTGAGGAGTTCGCGGGCACGCTGATCCCGGTATATCCGGCCGCGGCGGCGGTGCCGACCTGGGTGATCGCCCGTTGTGTGCGGGTCGTGCTCGACACCTTCACCCCGCCGGAGGATCCGCTGCCGACCGGGTTGCGGGCCAGCCGCAACCTGACGGGCCTGGGGGTGGCACTACGCGAGATCCACCGCCCCGCCAGCAAGGAGACGCTTTTCCGGGCGCGTCGGCGGTTGAAATGGGATGAGGCCTTCGCGGTGCAGTTGACGCTCGCGCAGCGCAAGCGTCGGGCGGCGGCCTGGCCGGCCCGCCCCCGCCCACGGCAGCCCAACGGCCTGCTGGCGGCGTTCGACGCCCGCCTGCCGTATGAGTTGACCGACGGTCAGCGTGCCGTTGGCGAAGAGATCGCCGCAGACCTGGCCACCGCCCACCCGATGCACCGGCTGCTGCAGGGGGAGGTGGGCAGCGGGAAGACGGTGGTCGCGTTGCGGGCCATGCTGCAGGTGGTGGATGCGGGCGGGCAGGCCGCGTTGCTGGCACCGACCGAGGTGCTCGCCGCGCAGCACTACCGCGGCATCCTCGACCTGCTCGGGCCGCTCGGCCGGGCTGGCGAACTCGACGGTGACCTGGCCGGTACGCGGGTGGCGCTGGTTACCGGCTCGCTGGGAGCGGCGGCCCGACGGAAAGTGTTGGACGAGGTGGCGGCGGGGGCAGCCGGCATCGTCGTGGGCACCCACGCCCTGCTGTACGAAGGGGTCGACTTCGCCGACCTCGGCCTGGTGGTGGTGGACGAGCAGCACCGGTTCGGCGTGCAGCAGCGCGATGCGCTGCGGGCTAAGGCCGAGCAGCCTCCGCATCTGCTGGTCATGACGGCGACGCCGATTCCGCGTACCGTGGCGATGACGGTCTACGGAGACCTGGAGGTCTCCACGCTGTCGCAGCTGCCGCGCGGGCGGTCGCCGATCGCCTCGCATCTGGTGCCGGCGACGGAGAAGCCGGCCTTCCTGGACCGGGCCTGGCGCCGCCTGCGGGAGGAGGTGGCCGCCGGGCATCAGGCGTACGTGGTCTGTCCCCGCATCGGGGAGGTGGGGCCGGAGGCGGCATCCGGCGCGGGGTCGGGCGAGGAGGCGGCGGTTGACGAGTCTGGCCGCCGTCCGCCGCTGGCCGTGACCGAGGTGGCGCCGCTGCTGGCCGAGGGACCGCTGCACGGGCTGCGGATCGGCACGCTGCACGGGCGACTGCCGGCCGATGAGAAGGACGCGGTGATGCGGTCGTTCGCGGCAGGTGACTTGGACGTGCTGGTCGCCACGACCGTGGTCGAGGTCGGTGTGGACGTACCCAACGCCACCATGATGCTGGTGCTGGACGCCGACCGGTTCGGGGTGTCCCAGCTGCACCAGTTGCGGGGGCGGGTGGGGCGGGGGTCGGCGGCCGGGCTCTGCCTGCTGGTGACCGAGGCGGCGGAGGGCTCGCCAGCGCGTGAGCGGCTGGACGCCGTGGCTTCTACATTGGATGGTTTTCGGTTGGCTGAGCTGGATCTGGAGCAGCGGCGGGAGGGGGATGTGCTCGGCGCGACTCAGTCCGGTCGCCGCTCGCACCTGCGGCTGCTGTCCCTGCTGCGTGACGCGGAGTTGATCCGGGACGCCCGAGCCGAGGCGACCACGTTGATCGCGGAAGATCCGGACCTGGAGCGGCATCCGGCGCTGGCCGCCTCGGTGGCCGCTCTGGTTGACGAGGAGCGCGCCGAATACCTCGAGAAGGGCTGACGGCGTACCCAACTGCAAGCGCCGCCGCCTCAATCCTCGATACCCCTATCCCTATCCCTACCCCTGCCCTCGTCATCCCCGCCCACCCCCTTCACCCCGTTGATCAAGGACTTTTGGTCGCGATTAGAGATCCACTCACGACAAGAAGTCCTTGATCGACGCATCGTTCCTTGATCGACGGGAGGGGGGGCGGACGGGCAGTGCGGACCCCGTGAATGGTTCGGCCGGATCCGGGCAACCGGATCCGGCCGAACGAACGTTAGGCAGTTACCGCGATCAGGCGGTGAAGGTGATCCGCCGACGGCGGGCCATCAGGAAGAGGCCGACACCAACGGCGAGCAGGACGGCCGCACCGCCGGCGATGGCCCCGGCCTGCGCACCGGTCACCGGCAGACCGCCGCCGTCACCGCCGTCACCGGGGGTGTCACCCGGCGTCTCGCCCGGCGTGTCGCAGTCTGCCGGCTTCTCCCACGCGAATTCGCTCACACCATCGATGGTGACGAGGAGGCCCTCCGACGCGGGGAATTCGACCGACTTGGTCTGGCCCGGCTCCACAGTGACTTCCTGCGGCTCACCCTGGTTCGGCGTGACCACCGTCGAGAACTCGGCGCCGTCCTCAGGGTTGTTGATGTGGATGATCAGGTTGTCGCAGGTGGACTCAGAGTGGATCTGCGGATCGCTGGGGCCCGTGCAGTCTTCCGGCTTGGTCCAGGAGTGATCCCGGATCTTTTCGCCGCCCTCGGTCACCTCGATGTTGCCCGCATTTTCTGCCGGGACGAACACATCCTTCGACTTACCCTTGGCGACGACTACCGTCTCTTCGAAGCCGTCCTCACCGGTGACGATGAACTCGGCGTCCTTGGTGGCCTTCCTGTGGTTGCTCAGGGTGACCGTGACCCCTTCACAGCTGTCCGCGAATGCCGCCTCCGGCTTCGCTACGGACTTCTTGCAGGTGCCGTCGAACTTGACCGTTGCGGTCCGGGTCGCGGTCTTCACGCTCTGCTTCTTACCGCGGTCCCACTTCACGGTAACCGTGAGCGATGCCTTCTTCTTGTCGTTCGATACGACCTGCTCGTCGGTCAGCGAGCCGTTGCCCTTCTTCGGCAGCGTCGCACCGCGGACGATCTTGGTGAGGTTGCCCTTAGGCTCGACTGCGACGGCAGTGATCTTGCCAGCGAAGTCCTTTTCGCTGTTGGTGACTTCCCAGTTGACGATCCAGTTGCCGGTCTCGGTGTCGCAGTAGGCCTCGCCGCTGACCTTTGGCTGGTAGGCGCTGGACTTGGCGGTGGCGCTGGCGGGGGCCGCGATGGCCAGGGAAGCGGCGAGGCCCAGCGTCGCCGCGCCCGCTGTAGCGAGTAAACGCCGCAGCGAGAGCTTCGGACGGATCACGCTTACTCCTTAAGAAGTGAGGGGTATGAGGGGGTATCCGGAGGGTCGTCCGGTGAAAAGCATCGTCGTGCGAGCAGTAGGCGCTTTGCTAAAGAGACGATGTTGTGCGTCGGGCAGAGGTGAAGCATCGACAGTGGACCACGATAGCGACCGCTGTTGATCAGAGGTGGTTTTCAGCTTCCGCTAAAGATAGCGTTATCGATTCGATACCTTTCGTGGTCTGTCCGCGTTCGGGTCTCTGCGGCCCGTTATGTAGGGCGGGCGGGCATGAAGAACCGGACCCGGCGGTCGGGCTGCTGGATTGCCGCAATCGAGTCGACGAGCGGAGGAGCCATCGCAGCGATCATTCGGGGTCGCGTAGCGTCAGCGAGATGGCGAGGTGTTTGCGGTGACTCGGATCGTCGCGGGGCGGCTCGGCGGACGGCGGATCGCTACGCCACCGGGCCATCGCACCCGGCCCACCTCCGACCGGGTCCGCGAGGCCATGTTCAGCACGCTTGAGGCGATGACCGGGCTGGTGGGGACACGCTTTGCCGACCTGTACGCCGGCTCGGGCGCGATCGGACTCGAGGCGTTCTCCCGGGGGGCCGCGCACGTGCTGCTCGTCGAGTCGGATCCTCGGGCCGCCCGGACCGCCCGGGAGAACCTCGTCGCCCTGCGCGCGGCGCCGGCGGTCCGACTGGTCACCGCTAAGGTCGCACAGGTGCTCGCCGCAGCCCCGGATGGTGGGCCGTACGACGTCGTCTTCGCCGATCCGCCCTACGACGTACCCGACAAAGAGGTCACCGCGATGCTGGCCGCACTGGTCGAGGGTGGGTGGCTGGCGACGGAGGCCGTGGTCGTGGTGGAGCGCGCCACCCGTGCCGGGCCAGTCACCTGGATGGAAGGCATCACGGAGCAGCGGAGTCGACGTTACGGTGAGACCACCCTTTGGTACGGTCGCCGATCGTGAGACGTGCTGTCTGTCCCGGCTCTTTCGATCCGGTCACCAAAGGTCACCTGGACATCATCGGCCGGACGAGCCGACTCTTCGACGAGGTCATCGTCGCCGTGCTGGTGAACCGGGCGAAGCAGGGAATGTTCAGTGTCGACGAGCGGATCGACATGCTTCGCGAGGTGTGCTCCGAGTACGGCAACGTGCGGGTGGAGTCGTTCCGCGGGTTGCTGGTGGACTTCTGCCGCGCTCAGGAGGCAGAGGTTGTGGTCAAGGGCCTGCGTGCCGTGAGTGACTTCGACTACGAGTTGCAGATGGCGCAGATGAACATCGGCCTGACCGGGGTCGAGACACTCTTCATGCCGACCAACCCGCTCTACTCCTTCCTCTCCTCCAGCCTCGTGAAAGAAGTTGCCAAGTGGGGTGGCGACGTCTCCGCGTACGTGCCCGATCTGGTCCGTCGCCGGATGCAGGAGCGGCCCGCTCCCGCGTCGTAAACTCCGCCCCCGACAACTTTCGGAAACCCGCCGATCAAGGGCTTCCGTGCCGATCGAGCACCTTTTATCCCTGATCTGAGATTAAGTACGACAAAAGGGCCTTGATCGACGGGGAGGGCTTTGATCGACGGGGGAGAGGAAGACGTGGTCAACGGGTGAGGGGCGCACCGGGGCTCTCGTGGCTCTTCAACCGCGGCGCGCCGCGCCGGGCAGGATTAGGCCACCCGTCCCTCCCGAACCGCATCATTGGTGGAGCAGTAATCCGGTTTGACCCATCATCATGTAGGGCGACCGACAAATGACAGGAGTGAGGCGCCGGTGGACCCGCTCGACCGCATCGACGAGATCATCGCCATCGTGGAGACGGCACGTGCCGTACCCATGTCGCGGACCAACTGCATGGTCGATCGCGGTGAAATGATCAGCGCCCTGGAGCAGTTGCGCCACGACCTGCCCGGTGACCTGCGTCGTGCAGCCGTCCTGCTGGAGGAACGCGACAAGATCATGGAGGCAGGCAAGCGGGAGGCGGACCGGATCATCGCCGAGGGCGAGGCGGAACACGCCCGCCTCGTCTCGGTGAACGAGATCGTGGTCTCCGCAGAGCATGAAGCCGCCCGCATCATCTCCGAGGCGCGGGCCGAGGCGCAGCGGCTGCGCGAGGAGGTCGACGACTACGTCGACACGGCGCTGGCCAACTTCGAGCAGTTCCTGACCCGGGCGCTGGCATCGATTGAACGCGGCCGGGACAAGATGCACGCGCTCCGGGAGATCGGCACCTTTGTCGGCGACGAGGGCGAGCGCCCGTTACCCTTTTGACGGCAGGGACCCTCCTGCCAGCCGGGAAGCCCCCGGTTCGACTGCGGCTGCCCTGCTCAGGTAGCCTCTCTAGTCGGCCTATCCAGGCCGGAGTCTGATGATGCCCAAACATTTACCGAACCAACTCGACCCCAGGTCGCCGCTGGTCCTGAACACGAGTGACCTGCCGCGTCGGCCTGGTGTGTTGCGTACGGTCCAACGGGTGGTGCCGGCACCGGCAGACCTCGGGCTGGAGTTGATCGGCGTGCCGGAAGGCGCGGACCTGAGCCTCGACCTGAGGCTTGAGTCGGTGTCGGAAGGCGTGCTCGTCTCCGGGACCGTCACCGGGCCGGTCGAGGGCGAGTGCGGGCGCTGCCTGCTCCCGATCCGCGACATCCTCACCGTCACGATCCAGGAGCTGTTCGCGTACGAGAACAGTGTCACGGTCGAGACGACCGAGGAGGACGAGGTGGGTCGGATGCAGGGC
The DNA here is from genome assembly GCA_036278255.1 of Micromonospora sp. GTDB lineage: Bacteria > Actinomycetota > Actinomycetes > Mycobacteriales > Micromonosporaceae > DASULK01. The sequence goes on along the minus strand of DASULK010000180.1, from coordinate 10,100 downwards.
GATCTGATCGACCTGGAACCGACCGTGCGGGATGCGGTGGTGCTTGCGTTGCCGACCAACCCGCTGTGCCGAGTCGACTGCCCCGGATTGTGTCCCGAGTGTGGGGTGCACCGGGACGAGTTGCCGGCTGACCATACCCACGAGCAGATCGACCCCCGGTGGGCGGATCTGTCGCAACTGATCCGTAAAAAGGAGTAAGAACCGTGGCCGTTCCCAAGCGCAAGATGTCGCGCAGCAACACCCGGTCCCGCCGGGCGCAGTGGAAGGCTACGGCGGTCGTGACCGTGGCCTGCCCGCAGTGCAAGTCGCCGCGCCTGCCGCACGCCGCCTGCACCGTCTGCGGTACCTACAAGGGCCGTCAGATCATCGAGCTCTGACCTTCGCGGTGACGCCTCCGACCACCGGTCGGATGGTGCGCGCACCCTGGCGACTGCCCGGTGCTCCGGCTCCCTCGGCCAATCGTTGCCGAGCGGCCGAACTTCCGACGGAGCCGGACACCGTGCGGATCGCCGTTGACCTCCTCGGCGGGGACGGCGCCCCCGCCGTCGTGGTTGACGGCGCTCTGCGTGCACTGCGCGCCGACCCCGACCTGTCTCTGCTGCTCGTCGGTCCCCCCGAGGTGGCCGACGAGTTCATCCGCGCGCTGCCGGTCGCTGACCGAGAGCGTGTGCAGATTCGCCCGGCCACCCCGAGTCGGGCCGCCCGCGGCGGCACGACCGTCCACACCGCCGTTGCAGCGGTGGCCGAAGGGGAAGCCTCCGCTCTCGTCTCCGCTGGCGAGACCGGCGCCACCGTCGCCGCTGCGGCGCTCGGTCTCGGACGCTGGCCGGGGGTGCGCCGTCCCGCTCTCATCGCCACGCTGCCGGCGGTTGCCGGACCGGTCGTCCTCCTCGACGTGGGGGGATCGATGGAAGCCGGACCCGACACGCTCGCCCGACACGCGGCGCTCGGGGCCGCGTACGCGGCCGTTGCACACGGCTTTCAGCACCCCCGCGTGGGGTTGCTCTCCGTCGGCGTCGAGCCGGGCAAAGGTGATGATGCCCGCCGGGTCGCCGACCCGGCCCTCGCCGGTCAGAAGCTTCCGGTCGGCGCCCGCTACATCGGCCTGGTCGAGGGGTACGACGTGTCGGTCGGGGAACGGGCCGACGTGGTCGTTACCGATGGCTTCACCGGAAATGTCCTGTTGAAGGGGATCGAAGGGGCGTACGCCATGGCGGGGGGCCTCCCCACCACCGTCGACACGCCCCGCGCCGCGGCCCTGCTCGGCGTCGTTGGGACGGTGGTGGCCTGCCACGGCTCCGCCCAGCTCGACGACGTCGCCTCCGGCATCGCCCTGGCCGCCCGCCTGCACCGCCGCGGCGTGACCGCGAAGATCTCCACGCTGGTTGTCCGAGAAGAGCGACGAGAGACCGAGGTGACGACGTGACCAACGACAAGCGCCGCCGCCCCCCCATCGGGCACCTGGAATCGGCATTCGGTGTCACGGTTGACCCCGAATTGCTGGAGCGGGCATTGACGCACCGCTCCTTCGCCTACGAGAACGGCGGGCTGCCGACCAACGAACGGCTGGAGTTCCTCGGCGACTCGGTGCTCGGCCTGGTGATCACCTCGGCGCTCTTCCACAACCATCCCGACCTGCCCGAGGGGCAGTTGGCCAAGTTACGCGCCAGCGTGGTCAACATGCGGGCACTGGCCGACGTCGCCCGGGGGTTGGGGCCGGCGGGGCTCGGGCCCTACCTGCTGCTGGGCAAGGGGGAGGAGGCCACGGGGGGACGGGACAAGGCGAGCATCCTCGCCGACACGCTGGAAGCCCTGCTCGGTGCGATCTACCTGCAGTACGGCCTGGAGACGGCCTCCGCCGTCATCCACCGCCTCTTCGACCCGCTGATGGCCGAGTCGGCAAGCCGGGGCGCCGCGCTGGACTGGAAGACCAGCCTGCAGGAGTTGACCGCGGCGCTCGGACTCGGTGTGCCGGAATATTACGTCGACGAGGCGGGGCCCGACCATGCGAAGACGTTCACCGCCTGGGCGGTGGTCGCCGGCCAGCGGTACGGCGGAGTCGAGGGCCGTACCAAGAAGGAGGCCGAGCAGCGGGCCGCGGCGGCCGCCTGGCGGAAGCTGTCGGAGCGGATGGCGGAGCCGACGGAGGTGCCACCCGCTGAACCGACCGCGGCGCCCGAGTCAGCCATGACCACGCCGTCCGAATCCGAGCCCGCGGCTACCCGGCCCCGCGGCTGAGTATGGTGAACCATCCGATCGGAGGTGTTGAGGTGCCTGAACTCCCTGAGGTGGAGACGATCCGGCAGGGCCTGGCCAAATGGGTGACCGGCCGTCCCATCGCGGCTGTCGAGGTGTATCACCCGCGCGCGGTACGCCGTCACCTGCCCGGTCTGGACCACTTCGCCGCCGTGCTCGCCGGCCGCACCGTGCTCGACGTGTGCCGCCGCGGCAAATACCTCTGGTTGCCGTTGGATAGCGGCGACGCCGTCCTTGGCCACCTCGGCATGTCCGGTCAACTGCTGTTGCAGCCGGCCCACGCCGTTGATGAGCCGCATCTGCGGGTCCGGTTCACCTTCGAAGACGGGGACCCGGAGTTGAGGTTCGTCGACCAGCGCACCTTCGGTGGTCTGTCGGTCTCCTCGGGTGGGGCGGACCTGCCGCCGGAGATCGCTCATATCGCCCGTGATCCGCTGGACCCGGCCTTCTCCGACAGCGACTTCGCCGCGGCCCTTCGCCGCAGGCGCACCGAGGTCAAGCGGGCACTGCTCGACCAGGCGTTGATCTCCGGCGTGGGCAACATCTACGCCGATGAGGCGCTGTGGCGGGCCCGGCTGCATGGCCGGCGGCCGACCGACGGATTGACCGGCCCGTCGGCGGCGCGGCTGCTCGGCCATGTGCGGGATGTGCTCGGTGAGGCGATCCGCGCCGGGGGGACCAGCTTCGATGCGCTCTATGTCGATGTCAACGGCGACAGCGGCTATTTTGAGCGGTCGCTTCACGTCTACGGGCGGGAGGGGTTGCCGTGCACGAGGTGCGGTACGTCGATCCGCCGTGAGCCGTTCATGAACCGTTCGTCGTACAGTTGCCCGCGCTGCCAGCCCCGGCCCGTACCGCCGCCTGACGCCCGCGGCGGCGCCGTTCCAAAAACCCGGACCGATTCGGCTCGGGGAAGAATCAGGTAACGCCACGCTTCCCCTGAGACATGTCAGGGTGATTCCCGCACACGTCCCGGTCGGCCGGCCGACCATCATTCCGGATCGGCGCGTTTTGACAGCACTTGTCGTTTGTGGCCAGCCCGTCTGCCCGATCACGTCCGGATGGCCGTGATCCGGGTCCGGTCAGGGCATACCCGGATGTCGGGCCTCCGCCGGCCCTCCTAGCATTTCCGCCGACCCGGACAAAGTTGTGGAGGGAGCCCGCAGTGGGCAGGAAACCGGTGACGGTACGCATCGCACGATGGAGCGCGGAGCACCCGTGGCGGGCGGTGGCGTTCTGGCTCATCTTCGTGGCGGTGGCCGTCGCAACCGGGAGCGTGATGCAGGTCAACGAGATGAACGACCTGGACCAGCGCATCGGGGAGTTCAGCCAGGCCGAGCGGATCGTAGCGTCCGGCAGGTTCGAAGAGCCCGCGGTCGAGAACATCCTGATCACCGCCCGGAACGGTGCCCTCGACACGACGGCCGCCCAGTCCGCCGCCGCCGACGCCGCCACACGGCTGGCGGTCCTGCCCGAGGTGGCAAGCGTCGGTGCCCCGATCCCGGCCCGGGACGGATCGGCGCTGCTGGTGCCGATCATCATGGGGGGAGAGCGCAACACGGCCGAGCAGCGGGTGCAGTCGCTGCTCGACGCGACCGAGGCGGTGCAGGTAGACCACCCGGGGTTGCGGGTTGAGCAGGTCGGCGGGGCGTCGCTGAGCAGAGCGTTGAACGACGTGCTGGGCGAGGACTTCGAACGGGCGGAACTACTGAGCCTGCCGGTAACCCTGGCGATCCTGATCGTCGCGTTCGGGGCGCTGATCGCCGCCGGGATTCCCGTACTGCTGGCCCTGTCTTCCGTGGCTGCGGCGATCGGGCTGTCGACGCTCGTCTCGCACCTCGTCCCGGCCGCCTCGGTCACCAACAGCGTGGTGCTGCTGATCGGCATGGCGGTCGGGGTGGATTACTCACTCTTCTACCTGCGGCGGGAGCGGGAAGAGCGGGCCAAGGGGCGGTCCGCGTTAGACGCGGTGGAGATCGCCGCCGAAACCTCTGGCCGCGCGGTCGTGGTCTCCGGCTTCGCAGTGGTCATCTCGATGGCTGGCCTCTTCCTGGTTGACGACCCGATCTTCTCCTCGCTCGCCGTCGGATCGATCCTGGTGGTCGCGGTCACGGTGCTGGGCTCGCTGACCGTGCTGCCGGCGCTGCTGGCCAAGCTCGGGCGGTGGGTCGACCGCCCCCGTGTGCCGCTGCTGTGGCGGCTCACCGCGCCCCGGACGGATGCCGCCGGGCAGCCGGTCGCGCCGCGATTCTGGCCCGCGGTACTGCGTCCGGCGCTGCGCCATCCACTGATCACCTTCGTCGTCTCGGCCGGCCTGCTCGTTCTGCTCGCCGTGCCGGCACTCGGGATGAAACTGAAGCTTGTCGGCCTGGAGGACTTGCCGCGCAGCGTTCCGGCGATGCAGGCGTACGACCGGATGACCGCTGCCTTCCCGAGCACGGGTACCCGCCACATCATCGCGGTGCGGGCGTCGGCGGGGCAGACGGAGGCGGTCGAGGCAGCCTTGGCCGACCTCGCCCGAGCGGCGGGAAGTCGTCCGCTCTTCGCGTCGGTGGCGCAGGAGGGCCCGAAGATCGAGGTTTCCGGCGACGGGCGGGTGGCTGTCCTGCAGCTCGCCACCCCTCACCTCAGCGGTAGCGATGAGGCGGTGCGGTCACTGGGGCTGCTGCGCGACGAGTTGGTCCCGGCTGCGCTGGACCCGCTGCCCGGTGTCGAGTACGCCGTCGGCGGTGACGTCGCCGCCAACGTGGACTACGCCGACCACATCCGGGGGAAATTGCCGCTGGTGATGGGCTTCGTGCTGCTGCTGACCTTCATGGCGATGACGTTGACCTTCCGCTCGGTGATGATCGCGTTGATCTCCATCGTGCTCAACCTGCTCTCGACCGGTGCGGCGTACGGCCTGCTGACGTTGGTCTTCCAGAACACCTGGGCCGAGGAACTGCTCGGATTCACGTCGATGGGGGCGATCGTCACCTGGCTGCCGCTCTTCCTTTTCGTGATCCTCTTCGGGCTCTCGATGGACTACCACGTCTTCGTGGTCAGCCGGATCCGTGAGGCGGTGCGTCGAGGCGTGCGCAACCGGGACGCGGTGGCGGACGGCATCACCAGGTCGGCGGGGGTGGTCAGCAGCGCCGCCATCGTGATGGTCGGGGTGTTCTCGATCTTCGCGGCGTTGAGCACCATCGACATGAAGCAGATCGGTGTCGGGTTGGCCGTGGCGATCCTGCTCGACGCCACCCTTATCCGGGCGGTGGTGCTGCCGTCGCTGATGTCCCTGCTCGGCGACGCGAGCTGGTGGGCGCCGCGGTTCTTGCGGGAGCAGCCGGTCGGGACGGCCCCGGTCGAGCCGGTGAAGGTTGTCGAAGCCGAGCCCGTCGGGGTCGGCTAGCGCCACCGGGGGGGTGGGCCCGGCATACCGGGCCCACCCGGTTTGTGGGAGCGTGGGTGCGGCGGTCAGGGCAGGCAGGCGACCCGCCAGGAACCGAGGTCGCGGTCCTTGCGGATGGAGGCGAAGCCGTATCCCAGTGCGGTGGGGCAGAACTCGACGGTCGGGATCTCGTATTCGACGTGGAAGACCGGTTTGTTGGCCTCGATGAACGGCGACAACCGCTCGCATTCGTCCAGCAGGAAACAAGCTTCGTTGATGGCGAAGTCGAAGTCCGGCTCCAGCGCGACAACCTGATCCAGGTTGTTCTTCAGACCGGGGGACAGCCCCAGCGACCGGACTAGTTCAGCGACCCGCCGGTTGAATCGAAGCTGATCGTCAAAGGTTAGCGGAAAACCTGACGCATAGAGGTAGCCATCCACGTTGTCCAGATCAACGGCGTGGAAACCTTTGCCGCGGCACAGCCGCAACCGGTCGAGGAGGATTGGTTTAAGGGCGGACCATTCCCGGATATCCAGCCAGCGTTCGTCGGGGGCGCCGGTCCGCGCCCCGAGCACGTGGGGTGGGAACCGGTCGGCATCGGGGCGGGATGCCTCGTGCACCCCGGCGTTGATGTAGCAGATCAGTCGCCGCCCGCGCGAACGTAACCGCTCCACCGCTTGGACCGGCGTGGTGAACGCGTCGAATTCGAAGACGTCCGCATCGACGTTCAGGTCAAGTTCGCCGGTGAGCTGCACCTGCCAGGTCAGGTATGTGCCGGTCGGCCAAGGCCGGGGCGAAGGGAACGCGCCCGGCTCCTTTTCACACGCCGCGCCGCTGGTCAGCAGCGCGAGCGAGAGGACCGCTGGCAGCACCCACCGCCTCAGCGAAGGACCCGCGGTAGCGGGCCGCGCGAACTTCATCGCCTGGAAAGCTCCCGGAAAGGCGGCCTGGGCCGCGGAGACCGTCGTAGCAGACGTTGCCGTCCGGTGAGCCGGGACGGGTACGCCGCTTCCAGCCGGGACAACGAGCGCGTGCCACCGACGGCACGGCCGGGAGCTGTTCGAATGGCGGCCTACGGCACCGAGCCGAACATCTGTGTCCAGTAGTGGGTTCCGTTTCGGGCGGTGACAACGCCGAGCCCCATCGCCCGGGCCCGGCAGTTGAGGATGTTGGCCCGGTGGCCGGGGCTGTTCATCCAGCCGTTCATCACCGCCGCCGGCGTCCGGTAGCCGGCGGCCACGTTTTCGCCGATCGCATGGGAGTAGCCGGCCCGCTCGGCGCGCTGCCACGGGGTGCTGCCGTCACTTCCGGTGTGCGACATGGTGTTGTGGTCCGCCTGGTCCTGGCTGTGTCGCTGGGCTGCGGTGGTGAGACGGTCATTGATCGTGACGGCGCCGCAGTCGTTCGCCGCCCGCTCCTTGTTGACGAGGGCGAGCACCTGTTGGGCTTCTGTCCCGCCGGTGCTCGCCGTGCTCGATGTCCGGGTCGGGCTGGGTCGGGGACGGGGTGCGCTCGTGCGGGGAGGCGAAGCCGACGGGCGGGCGCTGGGGCTGGTGGGAGCGGCCATGGTGGGCGGCGGAGCGGACCCGATGACCGACACCGGTCGCTCCGGTGCCGCGGGCTGGCTGGGAAGGCCGTCGACGGGTGCCGGGTCCGGTGTCCCGCCGAAGTTCGGTGGAAGCAGCGCCGCTGCGACCCCGAACACCACCAGCAGCACGGCGCCGGCCACCACCCAGCCCAGCGGCCGACGTGACGGGCGGGCAGCGCGGTGCCGTCCCACCCGCCTCGAAGTCCGCTGCACGCCAACGCCTCCATCGGATAACAGTGCCGAAAGACCTTGGTCGAGCTGCTAAAAGACCTGCGAACAAGGGTGGATGCCGTCGGGGGCGAACCTACGACGGGACGGTGGCTGTCGGCAATCCGACTAAGAAAGACGTAAGAGTGCGCGGCCGCTCAACGATGGTGGGGACGAACTTGACGAAGTCGGGGCAGCGGCGGAAGATAGAAGAGTCGCCAGTCGCGCCCCATCGTGCCCGCGTTTACCGGCGGGTTACGTGCCGCGGACCATTGGGCGCGCGTTGGCCGGCTTTCCGGCGACGCATTACAAGGAGACGAAATGGCGAAGGCCCTCTACGGCCACGTGGGCAGGGCGCCGAACCAGCGCCTGCTCGACGAGGTCACCCGACTGCGCGCCAGTGTGCGAGCACTGGAGTTCGAGATCACGCGACTGCGAGCCGAGAATGATCGACTTGCGGCGGCGGTAGCCGAGCAGGGCGACCTGCTGCGGCTCTCCGAGCCCGCGCTGACCTGAATTCCGGGCGGATGCCGGACACGGCACCCGCAGCTCAATCACCTGACACCGCACCCAGCGCGCGCCGACACACCAGTGGCGGCGCGCACTTTTCTGTCCCTGACCATCCGTTAGGCTGGTCCGGGGCGGCGCCGGGTGCGGTGTGAGCTGCCCGAGAGGCCGGTGGCTACGCCGACGAGGATCGGAAACGTGCATCTCAAAAGCCTGACGGTCAGGGGCTTCAAGTCCTTCGCTTCCGCCACGACGCTGAAACTGGAGCCGGGCATCACCTGCGTGGTCGGTCCCAACGGCTCGGGCAAATCCAACGTCGTTGACGCCATCGCCTGGGTGCTCGGGGAGCAGGGCGCCAAGGCGCTGCGGGGCGGCAAGATGGAGGACGTGATCTTCGCGGGCACGGCCGGCCGGCCGCCGCTGGGCCGCGCCGAGGTCACCCTCACCATCGACAACACCGACGGTGCCCTGCCGATCGACTACACCGAAGTGTCGATCACCCGCCGGATGTTCCGCTCCGGGGAGAGCGAATACGAAATCAACGGCAGCTCCTGCCGGCTCCTCGACATTCAGGAGCTGCTCTCCGACTCCGGCATCGGCCGGGAGATGCACGTCATCGTCGGCCAGGGCCAGTTGGACACCATCCTGCACGCTAAGCCGGAGGACCGGCGCGCCTTCATCGAGGAGGCTGCGGGGGTACTGAAGCATCGCAAGCGCAAGGAGAAGGCGCTGCGCAAACTCACTGCGATGCAGACGAACCTCAACCGGCTGACCGACCTCACCGCCGAACTGCGTCGGCAGCTGAAACCGCTGGGGCGGCAGGCCGAGGTGGCTCGCCGTGCCGCCAGCATCCAGGCCAACCTCCGGGATGCGCGGCTGCGCCTGCTCGCCGACGACCTGGTCACGCTCCGGGCCACCCTCGACAAGGAGATCGCCGACGAGACCGCCCTTCGGGAACGGCGCCAGCAGGTGGAGCAGGAGCACGCGGAGGTGCAGCAGCGGCTGACCGAACTGGAGACGGCGCTGGCGCAGGATGCTCCGCTGCTTGCCGCCGCCCAGGACACCTGGTACCAGCTCTCCGCGCTGCAGGAGCGGTTCCGCTCCACGGAGCAGCTGGCCCGGGAGCGGCTGCGGCACCTCAGCATCATCCCGGACGACGAGCGCCCCGGCCGTGACCCGGAGCAGCTCGAGGCCGAGGCGGAGGCGGTCCGAGAGCAGGAAGAGGAGCTGCGGGCGGCGCTCACCGACGACCAGATCCACCTGGCCGAGGTGGTGGAGGAGCGACAGGAGCTTGAGCGGCAGCTCGTCGACGCAGAACGGGCACTGGTCGCCGCCGCTAAGGCCATCGCCGACCGCCGGGAGGGGCTGGCCAAGCTGACCGGCCAGGTCAACTCGGCCCAGGCCCGCACCACCAGCGCCGCCGAGGAGATCTCACGCCTCGTCGCGGCGCACGCCGACGCGCTGGCACGTGCCGACAAGGCGCAGTCCGAGCTGGATGCCGTGGCGCAGGAGTCGACCGAGGCTGACCGCGACAACGCAGATCTCGATGCGCGGCACGCCGAGGCGGTGGCTACCCACGAGGCCGCCTCCGCAGGCGTCCGAACGCTCTCCGACGCGGAGCGGGCCGCGGAGAAGGAGGCCGCAACCTGGAAGGCCCGCGAGGAAGCCCTCGCACTCGGGCTGCGGCGCAAGGACGGTGCCGGTGCTCTGCTGGCCAAACCTGACCAGGTTCCCGGTCTGCTCGGCAGCCTCGCCGAGCTCCTGACCGTCGCCCCAGGCCACGAGACCGCGTTGGCCGCCGCGCTCGGCACGCTGGCCGACGGGGTCGCCGTCGAAGGCGTCGATGAGGCCGCCGAGGCGATCCGCCTACTGAAGATTCAGGACGATGGCCGGGCCAGCCTGCTGGTGGGCAGCCCCGCCGCCCCGGGCATGATCGGATCTCTGTCCGCGCTTCGTCCGGACCTGCCGGAAGGTGCGCAGTGGGCACCGGAACTGGTGGCATGCCGCGACGAGCTTCGGCCGGCGGTGCACCGGGCGCTGCGGGATGTCGTACTCGTGGCGGACCTCGCCGCGGCGACCCGCGTGGTCGCCGCCAACCCGGAGCTGCGCGCGGTCACCCCCGACGGTGACATCATCGGCGGCTGGACCGCGGCGGGAGGCTCGGCCAAGGCA
>DASULK010000179.1:0-4741 GCA_036278255.1 Micromonospora sp. | reverse complement strand
CGGCGCGGTTGCCGCGTGGACCATGGTCCGCATCCGCTCGAAAGCCCGGTCCGCAGCCAGTTCGCCGCTGTCGACCTGCTCGACCAACGCGCGCAGCTCGGCACGCTCGGCCGCGGCCTGCGCATCCCGCTCCGCCTCCGCAGCGGCGTGCTCGTCGATCCGCGCGATGATCGCTGCGGCGCCCTTGCCCGCCTGCGCCTCCAGGAGCGCCTCGAGGAGCTGGCGCAGCGCGGCCAGCTCCCGCGCGGTGCGGGTGCGGTGCTGGAGCAGGTAGGCGTAGCCGGAAACCAGGATCCCGCCGACCGTGGTGGTCGGCTGCGAGTAATCCACGTCCGGCACCTGCGCCAATGTCAGCTTGTCAGTGAGCTGCATAGCCATGCTGCTGTCCTCTCCGAGCGCCACCGCGACGATGCGCTCCATCAGCGACCGGTCCGCCGCCCGGCGCCGGTCGAATGTCAAATGCCAGTGATCCAGGTGGGACGAGTCGGAGCTGAACGTTGACCCGTCCGCCCGGGTGCCGGTCACCTTTTTGCCGTCGAGGGTGCCGATTACCTCGCGCACGCCCGGCAGCCTGCCGGCCTTCATCGCAGCGACGAGGCGCTTGGTCTGCGCCACCATGAGCTGCCGGTTCGCGGCTGTACCCCACACGCCCGGAGTGAAGTCGGCGGCGGCGATATACCGCGCCTGCGTGGCGGTCAGCCCCGACTGGACGGTGTAGGTGCGGTTCGTGCAGTACCGCGAGTTTTTGATCCATTCCTGCGACCGGTGTCCTCCGTTGAGGTGCCGATCGTTGCCTTTGTGGCCGAACGCGGTGCGCGGGCGGCCGGTGCGGCGGCACAGCTCACTCCCGAGCCAGTCCAGCTCCGGCGTGACGACCTCGCGGCCCCACCACTGCTCGGCCTGCAGCTGTGCGTACGTGACCATCAGCAGCCACCCCCCGGCGGCTCGTCGACTGGCACCGACACCCAGGTGACGAACACGTTGCTGGACGCCCCGCGCACCTCAGTGCCGTCGGCCCGCACCACCCGACCAAGCGGGTTGCTGTAGAACCGCACCACGGTCACGTCGAAACCCACCGACGGCCCTGCGCTAATGCCGCGCATGACCAGCGTCTCGTCCTCTTCGACCGTCGCCGACACGATCCCCGCCACCGGCAGCGTGTGGATCAGCAGATCGCCGTTGGCGGCCACGCTGACCCCGGTCACCCGCGGCGAGCAGACATGCCCCCCGGTCGTCAGGATCTCCGGCACGGCGGTGGGGAAGCGCACGATGCAGCCGTCCACCATGTACGCCGGTGCCGGGGGCGGGTCAGCGGCGGTCGCACCGACCGGCAGCACCAGCGCGGCCAGGCCTACGACCGCCGCAGCGGCCAGAAAACGTCGAAACATGAAATGCCCCCGCATCAGAAGAAAGTCACGACGATCACGACGCCGCCCGCGCCCTTGCCGCCGTTACGTGTCGTAGTGGAGGCGATCGCCCCGCCACCGCCAGAGCCGTAGCCCTCGCCGTCGAAACCGTTGATCGTGGTACTGCCGGAACTTGGCCCGCCTGTGCCCAGAGGCGTCGACCCGCCCCGGTTTGTCAGCGTGTACTGCCCCGAAATCGTCTTGCCGTGATGGCCAGCAGCCCCCGGAATGTTGGCGATGTTCCCGCCCGTAGCGGCGCCGCCAGCACCCCCGACCGCCGACCCGTGCGAGGTGGACGACGCCATGTCGCCACCCCCGACGCCACCACCGGCCGTCATCAGCGACCCGAAGGAGCTGCTCCCACCAGCGATGCCGTTGGAGCCCGTGCTGCCAGCGCCGCCGGCGCCCACGGTCACCGCCACGGACGAGGCGAGCGACGACGCCGCGTAAATCGACTCCACATAGCCGCCCGCGCCACCGCCGGCACCCGCGGCAGCACCGGGCGCAACCGCGCCGACCGCACGGCCACCACCCGCACCGCCGCCTTGCACGCGCACCCAGACCGCCTTTGCCCCCTCCGGCTTGGTCCACGTGCCACTCGCGGTGAACCGCTGGACGTGGGGAGGCTTGTCCATACGGACCAGTACGGCCTCGACCGCCTCGGCGATCCCCTTGGTGACCTGCGCGATATCCGGCGGGTCCAGCGGTGCCAGAAACGGGATCCCGAATCCGGGAGTGGACTGCATTTCGACCCCAATCGTTGAATCGGGCAGCTACCATCCGCATAGGAGCCGCGCATTTAGGGGGACCAATGAGGCGAAAGATCGCTGTCGCCGCAGCGGCGGCGGTCGCGCTATGCGCCGCCGCCGGGCTGACATGGGGTCCCCGCCCCTCGCCCGCAGTGGCGCAGGTGAGGCACGTCGCGCCGACCTACGCCCCGCCACGGGTCGTCATCGACGACCCGGTCGACCTCGAGCAAGCCGAGGTCGCACGCGAGATCGCGCGCATCGTCAACGACCCGCGCGGATGGCGCACCGACCTCGACCATGTGACGGTGCTGATCGTCGTGCCCGGCAGCTACCAGACCGACCCGATGCCCGGCACCATTGGCCACGCCTGGCCGGAGGAACACCTGGTGTCGATCAGCGCTGAGGCGTGGACCACTGTGGGCCCGTGGTTCGCCGGGATCGGCGGCACTCTCGACGATCAGCGGACGTGGATCGTCCTACACGAGCTCGGCCACGTACTCGGCCACAAGCACGTAGCCAACTGCCCCGGATCGGGGCCAGCGCCGGTCATGCGGCCATTTAGCTACGACATCGGTATGTGCGACCTGAACGTCTGGCCGAACCCAGTCACATAGCGAATACAGCGATCTCGCGGGCGGAGAACCGCACCGGCGTCGAGCCTTCGCGATTCCGGTACTTCATCGTGAACGTGTTCAGCCCCGGGTTCAGATCCTCGAAGAGGTGCATCATGCACGCCTCGTTTCCGCCGTGGATCAGGGCCGCTCCAGTGTTGCCAGCGTCTGGATGCTCAAGGAAGTGGCCGAGTGAGTAGTCGGCGCTAGCTGCCCTGGCTGTTGCGCCGGACACAGCCACCGAGATGCCGCCCGTGGTGATCCGCGACCACGTGCCGGTGTGGCCGTAATCCGCCTTCCAAAAAGCAAGCGCACGACCCGCAGGGCTGATGTTGACCGTCACCGACGGGCCCACGGCGGCCCCAGTCAAGTCCCCGTAGGCGCTGGACGCGCGGGTGCCTTCCGCCGGATCGGTCGCCGCGACGATGCGGGAGAACACTGCGGCGAGAGACGATGCGGCAGCCGGCGTCCGGGGAACAGTGAGCCGGCCGAGGATGAACCATGACGGCCCGACGGTGAGGATGCCGACCACATCGCCCGGCTTGAGCTGCGATGCCTCAGTCGAGTTGAAGATGTTCAGGTCCTCGAGGATGGCGGCGCCGACTCGCACTTTGTTCGCGGCGTTGGTCGGGTCCCACTCGACGATCACGCCCTGGCGGTAGCCGACGCCGTCGCCGGGGCCCTCGGCAAAGAGTGGGGCCAGGTCGTCTGAGCGGGCCATCAGGTCACTCCGATCAGGATGCGGGTCTGCTCGCGCGTCGAGGCGGACAGTGCCCCATCGACGGTGAGCGGGATGGTCAGCGACTCGATCACATGGACCTCGGATGCCCCGTCGGGGTAGACGACGCGGACCGGATCGCCTGGCTCCAGCGCCGGATTTGGGATTGCCGTGAAGTCGACGGAGTACGGGAGTCCCAGCTGCTGGCGCAGCATCGACTCAGCCGCAGACTTGGCCTGCTCGTCGGTCGTGATGAACGGGCTGGAGTAGTAGCGGGGAACCTTGCCGAACCGGCCGTGCCAGTACGTCGGCGAATCGGAGTTGTCGTCCGTCGCCACCGCCCGGGGCGGGTCCGCCTCGTCCGCCGCCTCCCCGTACGCCACCACCGCGTTGTAGACACCCTCGCGGGACAGCTCGCGGCTGACGGACAGGAGCACCCCGTCGACGCCAGCGTTGACCTCCCACACCGGCCGTTCCGAGTCCGGCGCGTCACGGATGACGAGGATGCCGCGGTGATCCCAGTACCAGACCTTGCCCAGGCTCGTGATCAGCTCATCGAGGAACCCGTGGCGCTCTTCCTCTGCGATCAGCGACCGGCCAACCTGCCGGTTGCGCACCGCCGCGTCGTCCCATTCAATCGTCGCGGCGGGGTACACCTCACGCACCAGCTCGTCAACGACGCTGCCGAAAGAGCGGGTGGCCGGCACCTGGATGGGCGCCAACAGCCGTGCGTCGAGGATCGCCGACATGCGGTCTTTGGCGGCGAGGCGGATCTTCCCGTCCTGCCCGCCGTCCGGAACCTCGTCCTGTCCCGGCGTATACAGCCTGTAGTAGCCGAGGCTGACCCATTCGCGCTGCCCGTTGCCGTAGTCGATGCCGCGAGACACGAAAAGCTCGTTGCCGTACGGGGCCAGCAGACTGTTTGCTTTCGTCGGCCAGGTGCCGAGCGTGGTCAGGTCCACCGTCGAGCGGATATCGGCGGTCGCGTCCATCTGCACATCGCCAGCCTCGATGGGGATGTCCACCCCGGTCGGCTCGGTGCCGGTCTGCCAGGTGGTGACGACCTTGGCGCGGAAGATGGCCTGATGGCTGCCGCGCAATGTCTCCAAGAAGCGCTCACTGACCGGCCTCATGACACGATCACGTCACTCGGGTCGCCGATCAACTCCAGCAGATCCGCACACGTCGGATGCTCCTCCAGCACATCAGCGCACGTCGGATACGTGACCAGCACCGTCTGACAGGTGACCGTCGCGC
>DASULK010000178.1:0-18269 GCA_036278255.1 Micromonospora sp. | reverse complement strand
ACTCGCCGCGATCGGCATGACCGGCGAGTACCGGCACCGCACCGCCACGACCACCTTTCTGGCCACCCCACACCGAGGTCACGTCGTCGCCGCCAAACTGGTCGCCTACAGCCTCGTCGGGATCGGGTACGCCCTCGCCTGCACCGCCGTCACCCTCTACGCCCTCATCGGCGTTGGTCTCGGAGCGCTGCTACGCGAACAGGTAGCCACCGTCGTCGGCCTGCTGATCTACCTGCTCGTCCTGGAACCGATCCTCACCAACATCCCCGCCCTCGACACCTGGACCCGCTACCTCCCCGGACCAGCCGACAACGCGCTATCCGGCATCACCCTCACCAACCAGCAGTTCCTGCAACCCTGGCAAGGCGGCCTCGTCCTCACCGCATACTGCCTGATCATCGCCGCCGCCGGAACCTACCTGGCCAGCCGCAAAGACATCACCTGACCGCAACAATCCGGCAACGGGAACCGCCGGACAGCTGGCTCTCCGTGTATGGAAAAGGTTCGGTGAGCGGGGCCAGGTCGGCCAGTTCAGCCATGCGTTCGCGTATGTCTGACCAATCGGTGCCCGTTACGCGCCGCACCCTATCCGACAGATCGGCGAAGGTTGATCCGGCTGAAATGCGTTGACCGACCGTCTGCGAACTCGCCGCCGGACGAAGCGAGGGAAATCCGCTACACATGCCCCTGATGTGTATAGGATATCCGTCATGGGGTCAGGTGACGAAGCGGGAGCCGAGAACGCCTCGTTGCGGGTGCTCCCGGCAACCTTCAGCTACTCCCAGGCCCTCGACGCTGGCCTCTCCGAGCGGCGGCTCTACCGGTTGCGTGATCAGGGAGTTATTGAATCCATCGGCCGAGGCCTCTATCGACGCCACGACGCCGACGCGGCAGATATTGATCTTATTGAGATCGCGCGGCGCGCGTCGTCAGCCACCCTCTGTCTCACCACCGCGCTGGCACGCCACGGCCTTACCGACGAGATCCCGGCCCGCATCGATGTTGCGTTACCTCGTGGGCGACACCGGCCTGCTACGTCAGCCCCCGTCGCCTGGCACGCGTTCGCCCCAGCCACGTTCGAAATCGGGCGCACCGAGCTGGCCCTCGACGAGGAAACCTCGATCGGCTTGTACAGCCCAGAACGCAGCATTGTCGACGCCATCCGCCTGCGGCATCAAGAGGGCCCAGAGCTGGCATATACGACGCTACGGCGTTGGCTGAGACGCAGGGGCGCTTCGCCAACCGAACTACTGGCGACGGCGCGCCGCTTTCCCAACGCTGAGCGGGCACTTCGAGAAGCACTAGAGATTCTGCTGTGACCACACGCCCGACCCGCGCCACCGTTGCCGGCCGTGCCTACCTCGACCTGCAGAATCTGGCCCGCCGTAGCGGCCGGCCGACGGACGAGCTGCACCAGGTCTACGCCCTCGAAGGGTTCCTCACCCGCCTGGCCAGGTCAACCTACGCGGACAAACTTGTACTCAAGGGCGGGGTGCTGCTGGCCGCCTATGCCGCCCGCCGACCCACTCGGGACGTGGACCTTCAGGGGCGGTGGATCTCGAACGCCACCGATCAGGTACTCGGAATCGTTCGGAATATCGCGGGCCAATCCCTCGATGATGGCTTGGTGTTCGACGCGCCGCATGCGACCGCGGAAACGATCCGAGATGGCGACGTCTACGCCGGGGTACGTGTCAACCTCACCGGCACTCTCTCCGCAGCCCGGTTAGCCTTCCACGTCGATGTCAACGTGGGTGACCCGATCTGGCCAGCGCCGCAGCAGATCAAACTGCCTCGGTTGCTGGACGGAGAGATCGTCCTCACCGGCTACCCGCTGCCGATGGTGTATGCAGAGAAGGTGGTAACCGCGGTGCAGCGGGGTACGGCGAACACCCGCTGGCGCGACTTCGCAGACGTGTACCTCTTGGCGAGCCGGCACGATGTGAATGGCGATGAACTGGAGGCGGCAGTGCGGCTCGTAGCCGAATACCGCGAGGTGAGCCTCACGCCGCTGAGTCAGATCCTTGATGGCTTCTCGGCGCTCGCGCAGCGGCGGTGGGCCGCTTGGCGGCGCAAACAGCGACTCGACGACCGGCTGCCCCAGGAATTCGCAGAGGTGTTGCAGCGCGTGAACTCACTCGCCGATCCTGCGCTGACCGGGAACTCCGGTGGGCAGACCTGGAGCGCAACGGCGATGGCCTGGATAGGCCTGTGACAGGCAGCCGAGTCGTGCGGGTCTGCGTTCCATGCGCGGTTGGTCACAAAAAGCATTCGACCTATCAGGCCGTGACGATCGTGGGGGTGGTCGGCCGCCGTCGAGGGCGGGGCGATCGCTGCCGCGCCGCTGCGCGGCTTGCCACAGGTGAACGCGGTCCGAGGCCCGGTACGTCGGTGCCACAGGGTGTCGCGCCGACCCGTAAGCCAGGCCGGCGCCACCCGTCGAGCTCTCCCCACCAGCGGTCCTTTACGGACCTCGTCAACCAACCAAAGGTAAGTAGCGGAAGGTGACAATTTCGCGACGCAGGGGTGTTGAGGTTGCCAAGGCGTTGACATGATCCCTGCGTCGAATCGGGACGAGCAGGGGGCGGCGCTGTGGCGGGTGATCGAACGACAAGCAGTGAGCGTTTGGGGATTGGTGGCGCGCTCCTGCTTGCCATGGCCCTCTTCGCGGTCGCGGCTCACTGGCGTGCGCTCCTCTTTGTCTTGCTCTCGCTTGTGGTGCCCTACCTGATCGTCCTCTTTCCCTTCCAGTGCCGCGAAAAGACAAACAGAGGCAGCGCCTGCAAGCTGTACCGATGGGGTTGGCTTGTTGGATGCCACCGTCACAAGTGGCTACGGCTCCGTCGGATCTTTTCCGTGGCATCGGGAGGCAAGGTTAGTGCCAGTCCACCGGTGCTTGGCCGATCATCTTTAAGGGAGCGGCCTGCGGGTAGCAGTGCAACGGTGGCTATGGCCTCCGGGGGACTGCCCCAATCCGAAGCTCCTCGATCGTGGTACGACCGAGTCATGCTTCTGGCCGCCGTCATCAGCTGCATAACCGGCGTCATCCAGGTCCTTCCGAAGTAATCGGACCGCGTCCCTGTCCTGAGCCGGCGTGAGACCAGAGGGCTTGCCGGCATCGATGACACTGGCGGTGGAGGCGGGCATGGTCGAGGCGGTGATGCGCTCGCAGGTCCTGGCTCGGCAGCTACCTCATATCTTCGGTCCGTCCTGGCGGCCCGTATGGCGTGGCCGCAGCGGGCTGACCGACCCAGAGCCGCCCGCCACCAGCCGCTTCACTCCGGCCTTCGACAAAGAGATAGCGCTGCAAACCGATGCCGTCCTGCGCCTGGCCGCCTACGACGGGTCGCAATCCGCCCTGCAGCGCGCCAGATATACCCGGTGTCCACCGCGGCTGCCGACCTTCTCGCCTGCTGTGCGGTACGCGGTCTTCACCGGGCTGCAGGAAGCGGGACGCAGTGGGCTGCGCCACGTCGGAATGCTGCACCTGATCGTCGGCCTTCTCTCCGTCCCCGGCGGGGCGGCCGGTTGGATCATGAGGCATCTGACTCACGCGAACTGGAGGCCCGGCAGAGCCCGGCTCGTCGGGCTGGCCCAGTTCGCCCGTGACGCACCTGGCCGGCCACCCACCGACATGGTCGACCTGCTGATCGCGGCCCGCGTCCTTCCCGTGGACCGAGAACCGAGATTCTGGAGCCGACCGTAGCGGGTCGCGGTCTGGTGGATGGAGAAGAGACACTTCCGGCGGCTCTACCGCCGACACGGGGCAATGTACGGGAACTTCGTCCTGTGGGTTGCCCAGACGGGAGCCACCAGAAACGCTGCCCGAACCGGCAGGTGCCGGAAACGTGCCGCAGAAATACGTCGAATCTGTCGGTGTCATCCGATTGAATCGTTGCGTCCGCGAGCACGGGGGGAGCCGGCGGTGGCGGAAGACGCAAACGGATCACGGGTGCGGATCGAGCCGTGGGGCGAGGGCGACCTGGAGCTGCTGCCCGAACGCGAAAAGGTCGGCAGCGTCGGCTACTGGGAGCGGGTCTGGAACGGCGAGCCGGTGTACGAGATGGGGTGGGCCGTCCTGACGCCGTACCAGGGGCGGGGGATCGCCACCGCGGCGCTCCTCGCCACCGTCGCCGAGGCGCGGGCACGCCAAACCCACCGGTACGCCCACGCCTTCCCCTCCGTCGACAACCTGGCCTCCAACGGCGTCTGCCGCCGGGCCGGCTTCGAACTGATGGGGGAGACCGACTTCGAGTTCCCGCCGGGCCGGTTCATGCGCTCCAACGACTGGCGCCTCGACGTCACTCTCGGCGGGACTCCTGCAGGCTCCGAGTGATTTCCGCGAGCAGGCGTACCGGGTCCGTGCGGCCGTTGATGTGGGCTTCCACCTCCGAGTCACCGATCCGCATTCGAATGTTGGTGTCGGTGGTCTGCTGGCTCAGCCAGGTGCGCAGCAGGGCGAAGAGGCCGGGAAGCAGGCTCTGCGCCAGCACCGCGATGATGACGGCATCGCTGAATCCGGCCCGACCACCGAAACGCCGCCCGGAGTCGTGGACCAGGGGACGGTATGCCGGATGCTGGTGGATCCAGTCGATTAGCGGGATCTGGGGCGGAGCTTTCAGGTCGACGGTCAAGAAAAGTTGGACTGGGTGCTTCGACACCATCTCGTCAGTCATGACGGCCCCCCGGGGTTAGTTGTTGAAGTCGAGGGTCAGCTTGTCGCCGACGACGTACACGGTTCCGGTGATGTGCACATCGAATTCCTCATCGAACGGAATTGGCGCAAAATAGCCTCTGTTGGCTCCGGTCGCCCGGACCGTGCCACTGCCCACGCCGGTTGTCGAAATCTCAGCCCTGGTCGGCGTGATCAAGTTGATCTCGACTCGGGGATATTCGACGACTTCCCATTCGATCGACTCGACGGACTCGTAGTAATGCTGGAAGGGGCAGCCGAGGGGTTTGGCCACCTGCTGTGTCACGCACTTGTCCAAGTGCGCCTTGATCTCCTGGTCGACAAAGCTCTGCACGGTCGACTTCACCGTCGCCGTCAGCGAGATCAGCTCGCTGGATTCCTGATCGGGCAGAACCACGACCGTTGCTGGCTGCACGTCGCTGAGCGGGTTGCTCGGGGCCGTCACGGTATAAGCCCCGGGTAGCGTGACCAGCATCTGGTCGTCTGCAGTGCCAGGCACGGTGACGCCGTTGACCAGGACATCCCCCTGACCGCCGGCGATGGTGAAACTGCCGAGCCCGTTCTCGATGCTCCAGCCGCGGAAGAGGCCCAGGGTCGTCGTGTCGTTGCGGGTGAGCGTCAGCCGGCTGGTGTGCTTGGCGCCGGCCAGGGTGAAGGAGACCTCGCCGACCGCCACGTTGTCGTTCCTGGTGACGGTCCGGGCATCGACCTTGCGCGGCGACTGGTAGTCAGGGGACTTGATGATGTCGGCAAGCAGCTTCTTCTCTGCCACCCTGGCCCTCTCCGCAGGGGTCAGCCGGCCGAGAGCGGCCTCGCTGTTGTGGTTCGACAGGGCCGCAAAATATCCGCCGACCGCCGCCTGCGGCCGGAAGAAGGAGTACTGCAGCAGACCGAGTACGCCGGCCAGCAGGTACAGCACCAGCAGTACGGTACCGGCGACGAGCCACTGTCGGCGTGAGTCGATGGACTGAGGTTGGCCGAAGAGTTCCTGAGGGCTCGTGACCGGAGCCGGAACCTCCGACGATTGGCTGCTCCCGGCCTCCACAGCGGCCTGCAACCGTTCCAGCCGCTCCAGCCGCAGTTCCGCAGCCGGATGGGTGGCACAGACAGCCTCGTCCCAGCCGCTACGGCCGTTTTCAAAGCGCTGGCGCCTCTCGAGGAGCGCCTGCATGGCATCACCGTGTCCGGCGATCACCGCACCCGCGTCCGCGCGATATTCCGCCTGCCGAGCATCCATGGCCTGCAGGGGAATCACCAGGTATCTCATGGTCAGCAGGACCGGCCAGAAGAGCAGAAAGACCACGAATTTGGTGGCGGTGTGCGGAAAGGTACGCATCAGCCACGCCGGTACGGCGTGGACCAGGACCAGCGGCAGCCCGACCCCACGTACGAAGGCGGAGGTGATTTCGTCGCCGGTTCGCCAGTGGACCAGCTCGTGGCTGAGCAGGGCGGCGATCTCCTCCGGCGGGTCGGTGAGCAGGCCGGTGGTAACCAGGATGTGGCGCGAGTAGGCCCAGGCGTTGGTGACCGACGGGCGGTCCTCGATGAGCAGCCGCGGCACATTCGGCAGGTCGAGCCGCCGGGCGCACTCGTGCAGGATGGGGAGAAGTATGTCGGCTTCGCGGCGACTGAGCTGGCGCGCCCCGGAGACGGTCAGCAGCCATGGTTCGAGCAGTACGCGGTAGAGCGTGTACAGGAGCCCGATCACGATCGCCGCGGCCACCACGCCGGCCAGGCTGGCTGCCAGAGAGCCGAGGCTGTCCGTTTCTCTCCAGGGCAGATAGATGACGAGCAGAAAACCTCCGACGAATCCGAGTGCGACGGCCACAAAGACGCCGATCACGCCGCCGGAACGGACCAGGAATTCCTCGACCAGTGTGCCGACCAGCGGGGTGTCGAGCATTTCGGGCGGGATCTGCTTTCTGAGATCGGTGACGCCCATAAACGGCGCGACAACGCCGCTCACCACCGCCAGGACGACGGCGACGAGCAGCGCGAGCGGCACATAGAACCAGGTGGCGACGAAGGCCCCAGCCGCACCCCGCCAGTCCCGCAGGATCCCGGCCCGGAGCCAGACAAAGACGTTCGGATAGCCAAGCGGACGGTGGGAGAAGTTCTGCTCCAGCCTGGACTGCTTCGGTTCGATATTTTTTTGTTTCCATAGCGGAGTCTCGGCCCTGCACGGAAGCTCCTCTGTAGCTCAGCAGGCAAAGTGGGCATCGGCGGCGACGCGGATGCTACGCACCGAGACAGCGGGATCACCAGCCCGTAAATGATGTTTATCAGCTGCCACAAATATCCCGGCAGGGCTTGCAGCGAAAGTTGCGGTGTGGACAGTTAGGCGATAGGCGTACTGGTCCTGGAGTGTGATCCGGCAAGGGTGCGAGACGAGGACAGCCGGCAGCCCGACCGTCACCGCCACAGCGGCACCGGGAGGCGGTAACGCCAGTGCCCGCTTCAGGCGACGCTGAGGTGGTAGACCGCCGCGACGGTGAAGCCATAACCATCACCGCCGGTGAATTGGAGCACGTGCTCTCCTGCCGGAAGCGGATCCAGCCACTTCCACAGCCCCCACACCGTCACCGGCTCCGGCTTGCGGGTGCCGGTCACCGGATTCGAGCGAGCACCCGCAACCTCGAAAGGCAGCGGCGTGGCGATCACGTCCAGTTCGACCGGTACATCATCCACGGCCAGCGTGCCGAAGGCGCGCGGCAGGTGCGGCGGCGGCCCGTCGGCGTCGCAATGCCACATGTTGAACGCCGGCAGAAACAGTGGGCGCCCCGCCGGCTCGGTGAGTACGAGCCATTCGGTGGCCTCCTCGGTGGGGGCGGAGGGCGGCAACTGCTCGGCCTGCTGGGCCGGCAACACACCGAACGCCATGATCGTTCCGCCCGGCCGGTTCATGCGCTCCAACGACTGGCGCCTGGACCTGACCGGCACGGGCTGATCCACCGGCAGCTCTTTCGGGCCTGGCTACCCAGCCGGGGCAGTCCTCCCGCTTCACGTCGAGCGCGATCCCGTGCCAAAGCGCTGAGGGCCTTGATATGGCACCGCCGCGGTGATCGGCTTGCGCATCCGGATCAGCGGCACAGCGGTACCACCAGCCCTGTCCTCAACCTGCTCGACCGGTGCGAACCCGGCCGCCTCATACAGGGGCCGGCCGGCCAGCGTGGACATCAACTCCAGCGCCGTGAATCCCTCGGCTGCGGCGGCAGCCTCGCAGCGGTCAAGGATCGCCCGGCCGACGCCCCGTCGGGTGAAGGCGGGGTGGGTGTACATCGCCCGAATCTTGGCCGGATCACGGGCCGGGTCCAGCAACGCGGGATCCCGGCCCAACGAGTGGTCACCCCCGTAGAGGGTGGCCCTCCGGCTCCAGCCGCCGCAGCCTGCCAACTGCCCGTCCAACTCGACAACGAAGTACGTCCCGTCGTCGATGAGCTGCGTGTCGATGCCCATGATCGCCTGGCTGGACCGGATCTGCGCCTCGTTCAGGTATCTCTGCTGAAGCTGCACAACCGCGGCCTCGACCAGCGGCATCAGGGCAGGTACGTCCGCACGGCAGGCCATCCGAACCGTCAGGATCATTGTCATTCCAGCCTCCGTCACCGTCCTCTTTCGAAGCCACCTCAATCCATCGTGGGGCCGCAGGTTGCCGGTGCTGCCAGAACAGCGCCCATCAGTATGCACCGACGCCCGCGGCGGACCAGAACACCATCGGGCGGGTGGGGACCGGCGGTGGGTTGCCGTGCCAGGTGCGAAGCGCGTCGGTGAGATCCTCACCGGACAGGGCGTGCTCGGGGTCGATCAGCCCCCCTTCGTCCCCCGATGTGGGCTGAGATCCTCAGACCGTGACGACGGTCTTGCCTTGCGCGTGGCCGGCCTCGATGTGGCGGATCGCGTCGGCCACCTCGACCAGCGGGTAGGTCCGGCCCATGACGGGGGTGACCTTGCCGGCGTCGATGAGCTCCGTCAACGCCTCAAGATTTTCCGTGCTCTCCGTCGACATGAGCGGCGCCAGTTTCTGGCTGACGAACGGTGAGAGCAGCAGCGCCCGTAGCTGGCGGTCGAAGCCTTGCAGCAACTTCCCGTCGCGCGCCACGCCGCCGACGAGGACCAGGGTTCCCTTCGGGGTGAGGGCCCGCCGCAGGTGCGACAACGTCCGGTTACCCGCCATGTCGATGATGACGTCGTAGGGCTGCCCCCGGTCGGTGATCTCCTCCCGCGTGTAGTCGATGACCTCGTCCGCGCCGATCGACCGCACGAGGTCGGCTTTCGCCGCGCTGCACACCCCGGTGACGTGGGCCCCGAACGCCTTGGCGAGCTGGACGGTGAAGGTCCCCACCCCGCCACCGGCGCCGATGACGAGGACACGTTGCCCCGGCTGCACCCGCCCGGTGTTCCGTACCGCTTGCAGCGCCGTCTGCCCGGAGACGGGGACGGCGGCCGCCAGCTCGAAGGTAAGGTTGCCGGGCTTCGCTGCGAGCCGCTTCGCGGAGACCACCGCGTATTCGGCGTAGCTTCCCGCCCCGGTGCCAAAGACCGCGTCCCCGGGCGTGAACCGGGTGACGTGGCGTCCGACCGCCTCGACGACGCCGGCCAGGTCCCGGCCGGGGATGCGGTGGCGGGGTCGGCGCAACCCTGACCCGAGGCGTACCGCATAGGGCAGGCCGGTCATCAGGTGCCAAACTTCGGGGCCGACGCCGGCGGCCCGCACCCGGACCAGCACCTCGTTGTCCCCGACCTCGGGCAGGTTGACGTCCCGCAACTCCAGCACGTCGGCCGAGCCGTACCGGTCCTGAAACATTGCCTTCATGACTTCTCCTCCGGGGACTCACTGGTCGGGTACTGAAAAACTTCAATAAGAGGTACGCCGAACACCGCCGCGATCTGGAATGCCATCTCCAGCGACGGCGAGTAGCGGCCCTGCTCGATGGCGATGACGGTCTGCCGGGTGACGCCGATGCGTCGGGCCAACTCGGCCTGCGTCATCTCGCCGTGGGTGAAGCGCAGAGCGCGGATGGAGTTGGTGACCCGGGTCGGCTTCACCATGACTGGAAACCCCGGCGGTAGGCGACGATCTTGGCGACCGACCCGACGACGGCGGACAGCACGAAGCAGAGGTAGACGACGTTGGCGATCCAGAAGTGGTCCCACTGGGCCAGCGCCATGCCGAGCGCCGCCACTCCGCCGATGGCGAGGAACGACTGCCCGATGTATTCGCTGAGCCGGTGGATCTCCTTGTCCCGCTGGTCCTTCTCGTTGGCGCCCTCGGGCGAGACGATCGAGATGACGATGTGCAGCAGGATCGACGCCCCGATCGCCCCGCCGACGCTCCACAGCAGCGTGGCCGCGTAGGGCGCCTCGACCAGTGGGCTGCCGTCGGCGCGGCCCAGGACGATAACGGCGTACGCCGCGTAGGCGACCACCGCGACCAACGCCATCACCCAGGCGCGCTTCTCCTCGAACGCCACGACCCCTCCCGATGTAAAGAATCTTTGACACCACGAATGTAAGTCGAACTAGACATGGTGTCAAGAATTCTTTACTAGCCTGGTCGTCCCGGTGGAGGGCAAACCACACGCACCACCGACGCGCGGCGCTGGCGAACCTAGCCGTACCGTTTCCGAAGTTAAAGATCCAATAGCGCTGGGCTAATCTGCCGGCGTGACTGACCCCTCGGGCCTTCTGGCCGGTTTTTCGGATCCTCAGCCGTTCACCCCCGATACGGCGGCGAAAGCGCCGACTGCGCCCGGCGTGCACGTTGTGCTGGACCGCGGCGCGGTGATCTATGTCGGGTCGACGGGCAACCTGCGACGCGGCCTCCGGCAGCACTTGAGGGGCAACCGGCGCTCCTCGGTGCTCCACGAGCAGGTCGGCCAACTACTGGATACTCGCGAGCAGACCGCCCCGGCTACGGAGATCGCTGAATGGCTCGCTGGCTACGCCGTGAGCTGGTCTGAGACGGACAACCCGGCGGGTGCGAAGGATGCTCTGGTCGTGGCGACGATGCCCTGCTTCAACCGGCGGATACCGAAACCGCGTGGGTGATGGCGCGTAACGCGTCGGTGAGATCCTCACCTGACAGGGCGTGCTCGGGGTCGATCAGCCACTGCGCCAACACGCCGGTGAGCAGGGCCTGATAGAAGGAGCCCACCACCCACGCCTGCCGCCCGGCAAGGACCGCATCGCCGGCCGGATCGCGGAGCAGATCAACCGGGCCGCCGCCGCCATCACCCTCAAGGGCTACTGAGCTCAGCGCTCGCGGACAACGAGGCGCCGCTGAAGAAGGTGTCGGCGGCGCGGAGGGCGGTGGCGTCGCGCAGCACATCGCCTGGGCGGTTGGCGTAGCCAAGCAGTGCGCCGCCCCACCGCATGCCGAGGTACTCCGCGCTCAGGCGCAGGCTCGCCACCAGCGGGTCCGCCTTCGTCGGCTCCTCGTCGCTGATCGCGCTGACCGCCCACATTGTCCGGCCACGCATCCGGTCCCGGAAATCGGTGCCGGGGATCCGGAGCCAGCCGGCCCAGTGGTCGAGGTAGAGCTTCGTGGTCGCGCTGACGTTGTACCAGTACAGCGGGGACGCGATGACCAGGTCGGTGGCGGCGAGTGTCTCTGCGAGCAGCCGTGCCTCGTTGCCGGTGGGTTCGGAGTATCGGCCGTCGCTGGCGTGCCGGATGTCGGCGAACGGGACGAGCGGGTGCTCGTCCAGACGGAGCCAGCGCTGCTCGACGCCGGGCGGCAGCGCGTCGGCCGCGCGCCGGGCCAGGAGTTCGGTGTTGCCGTCGCGTCGCGAACTGCCCAAAAGGAAGAGGAACCGCATGACCGCACCCCATGTCTATCCAGGTGAATGTATCCAGATGAATGTATCTGGGTGGATGTAGTCTGGTCAAGAAGGGAGGCGCCGTGACCCACACGACAGCGGACGCGGCGAGGGCCGCGCGTTGGCAGGAGTTGAACCGCCTCCACGCGACCGTGAGCCAGCGGCTGGAGCAGGCGTTGCGCGCCGGCCATGAATTGACCCCGCCGGAGTACGAGATCCTCGCCAGCGTGGCCGGCAGCGACAGCGGCTGCCTGCGGATGCAACGTGTCGCCGAGCTCGTCGGCCTGCCGCAGAGCACCACCAGTCGGCTCGTCGCCCGACTGGAAAGCGCCGGCTTGCTCGAGCGCTACCTGTGCGACACGGACCGGCGCGGCGTCTACACGCAGATCACCCCGGCCGGGCGTGACCGTCAGGCAGCGGCCGCGACGACGTACGACCAGGTGCTGCGCGAGGTGCTGTAACGTTCGTGGACGCACTGACCACCGTTGATGGCCGACCTCCGGCCGATCAACTCAGTCTGCTTCCGTATCTTGATCACAAAGTCAAGACGGAAAGGTGGACCCCTGCATGCCGTCCGGTTTCACTCTTGCGCTGATTCTCGCAGCCGGGCTGATCGTTGCCGGCCTAGCAGCCTTCGGCGCAAAGAACAAGGATTTCAAGCGGATCGCCAAGCTGGTCGCCATCGGCTGCTTCGTCGGGTCGGCTCTCCTTACCCTCAACTCGAGCGCGCATTCCGTACCGATCCGTTCGGTCGGCATCGTCACCAGCTTCGGTAAACCCACCGGCCAGGTCACCGGCTCTGGGCTCAAGTGGGTCGCCCCCTGGCAGAAAGTGGGCGAATGGGATGCCAGCCGACAGAAGTACGACCACATCGGCAACACGGACTGTGTCCGGGTTCGGACCGGCACGCTCGCCGACGCCTGTGTCGAGGTCCTGATGGAATGGCAGGTCAGGCCGGAGAACGCGCCCCGGCAATTCCTGGACTACAAGGGAGACTTCGAGAGCTTCAAGGGGCAGCGGGTCGGCGTTCAACTCGACAGCGCTGTGAACGATGCCTTCGCGACGTACAACCCTCTTGAGCGGATCGACGCCGCAACCGGCAACCTGAACGTCGATCTCAAGCCGTTCGCCGATGCCATCAGAGACAGCGCCGAGATGCGCCTCTCCGACGACGTCCACATCCTCTCGGTCACCATCACCCGGATCAACCACGACGAGAAGACCGAGAACAACATCAAGGCGTTCCAGGACAAGATCGCGCAGACCCGCAACCTTGAGCAGGACCGGAAGAACGCTGAGATCCAGAAGCAGATCACCGAAACCAACGCGAAGGTCGACAAGGTGACCCGCTGCCTGGAGATTGCGGAAAAGAACGGCACCAACCCCGGGCTCTGCATCAACCCCGGCATCGTGGTCGGCGGCACCAACTAGCGCCTCAGCATGCTGCCTGCCCCTCACCCTGCGCGGCGTCGGTAGCCAAGAGCGGCCGTGACTACGGCGGCGACCAGACCGACCGCCAGCGGAGCGGCGAGCGCGCAGAACCAGAGAAGAACCGTCGGTGCGACGGTCACCACCCGCTCATTACCGAGATGCTATCCCTTCACACAGACCACCTGCTTGACGTGCGCGACCACCTCGACCAGGTCCTGCTGCTGCGCGATCACCTCGTTGATGTCCTTGTAGGCGCCCGGAATCTCATCCAGCACCCCCCGGTCCTTGCGGCACTCCACACCAGCCGTCTGCTTGGCCAGATCCTCGACGCTGAACCGCTTCTTGGCCTGGTTACGCGACATCCGCCGCCCAGCCCCATGCGACGCCGAGCAGTACGCATCCGTGTTGCCCTTGCCCCGCACGATGTACGACCCGGTGCCCATCGAGCCGGGGATGATCCCCAGATCACCCTTGCCGGCCCGGATCGCGCCCTTACGGGTCACCAGCACCGGCACCCCGTCATACTCCTCCTCCGCCACATAGTTGTGGTGGCAGGAGATCGGCTCGTCGAAGCTGACCTGCGGGAAATGGTCCCGCATCACGTTGCAGAGCAGCGCCATCATCACCGCCCGGTTACGGCGCGCGTACTCCTGCGCCCACCACAGGTCCCGGCGGTAGGCCTCCATCTCCGGTGTGCCGGCGAGGAACACCGCCAGATCCCGGTCCGGCAGGTCGGCGTTGTGCGGCAGATTCCGGGCCACCCACATGTGCCGCTCCGCCAGCTCCTTGCCGATGTTGCGGGAACCCGAGTGGAGCATCAGCCACACCCGGCCGGCGTTCGCGCCACCCTGCTCGACACAGACCTCGATGAAATGGTTACCCCCGCCGAGCGTCCCCATCTGCCGGTGCGCGCGGGTCTCCAACTTCGACACACTCTCATCGAGGGTGCCGAACTGCCGCCAGAACGCCTCCCAGCCGCCCTGCTCCAGGCCCCGCACCCGACGCGTATTCACCGCATTGTCGTGCTGGGCGAAACCGACCGGAACGGTCGCCTCGATGTCGGAGCGCAGCGGCGCCAAGTTATCGGGCAGGTCGGAGGCGGTCAGCGAGGTCCGTACGGCGGACATCCCGCAGCCGATGTCGACCCCGACCGCAGCCGGCGAGATCGCCTGCCGCATCGCGATCACCGAGCCGACGGTGGCGCCCTTCCCATAGTGGACATCCGGCATGACCGCCACCCCCTCCACCCAGGGCAGCGCTCCCATGTTGCGCAACTGCTGGGCCGCCTGCGGCTCGATCCCGTACGGGTCGGTCCAGACCCGCACCGGTGCCCGTGTCCCGGCCAGCAGCGTGAAACCCATCGTGCTCCGCCTCCTGTGTCATTCGAATGCGCCGCAAGCAGCCGACAAGGCTAGCCGCGAAGGCCGCCCGACCCCGATGGGTGTGGGCGGCCTCGCCCACCGTAGGGCTGTACCGGCGGCCCGGCAACGCGATATGCCGGCCTAAACGGCGCTCCGAGAAGGCGGAATCGGAGGCTAACGTGCCGGGTTACGGGCGGCGATCGACGCGTTCAACGCGGTGGCGAAGCCCGTCCAGGCGGTGTAGGGCAGCAGCGCCGCCCCGGCGAGCCGGTCGGCGGCCCAGGCCCAGCGCAGCAGGAGCAGGCTCGCCGCGTTCAGCGCGACGACCTCCACCAGGGCCCACCGGGGATTGCGGGCCCGGAAAAAGAGCGCGGTCCAGCCGGCGTTCAGCACCAGATTCGCCGCGTACGCGCGTTTGAAGCGCTCGTGCTCGACGCCGACGGTACGGTCCAGCGCACGCGCCCCGGCGAAGGCGATCAGCAGGTAGAGCGGGGTCCACACGGCCGGGAACACCGCCGACGGAGGCTGCCAGCGCGGCTTCTCCAGGGAGCGGTACCAGCCGGAGTCCGGGCTGGTGCCGACCGTGCCGGCCGCGGCCGTGGCCGCCGTGGCCAGACCGGTCTTGATGATCGTCGGCGTGCGAATACGCATGCCGTGGCCATACCCGCCGATAAGCCGATCATTCGTGAGCGCTACCGGGACAGCAGGATGCATCGGAATTGTGCGACACTCCGCCGGTTCATCACGTACCCAATGGGGAGGAGATCGAGTGGAACTTCAACAGCTCCAGGCACTTCAACAACTGCTCGTGCGGCAACGGATCCGGCTGATGGTCAACCAGTACGAGATCCACGCCGCCGGGCCGGACGGATCCGAAGGCCCGCTCCTCGCGTTCGCCCAGCAGAAGCGGTTGGCCTTCAAGGAGCAGGTCACCCTCTACACCGACGACACCAAGCAGCAGCCGGTGTTCGCCTTCAAAGCGCGGCAGGTCATCGACCTCGGCGCCACGTACGACGTCACCGACGCGAACGGCGGCCCGGTCGGCTTGTTCCGCAAAGACTTCAAGCAGTCGCTGCTGCGCTCCACCTGGCACGTTGAGCAGCCCGGACTCGGCACCGCCACCGGCCAGGAACGCAACGCCGCGGTGGCGATCCTGCGCCGGTTCGTCGACTCGCTCTCCTGGCTGCCGTACCACTTCGACTTCACCCTCAACGGGCAGCTGGCCTTCTCCGTGGTCAAGAAGTGGGGGCTGCGCGACAGGTATGTCGTCGACATCCAGAACCCGCAGATCGACCGCCGCCTGGTCATGGCGATGGCGGTGGCGTTGGACGCCCTGCAGGGACGCTGACGGCTGATCCGGTGCCCCCGGCTCAGGGCACCGGATCAGTCCTGGCTCCTCCCAACAGCGGGTCCCACCTCTTGACGTTCCGTCGGGATCGGGGCGGCGGAGGCGATAACGTGCGGTTGTGCTGATCGGATTTGCGCCGCCGGTCTCCGGTTCGTGGGCCACACCGCAGAACATGATCCGGATCGCGGGGCGGGCCGAAGAACTGGGCTATCACTCGCTCTGGACCTTCCAACGGCTGCTCTCGCCGGTAGACGGCGGGTGGGGGGAGATGTACCGCAGCGTCCAGGACCCCGTGGTCACGCTGGCTTTCCTCGCCGCCCACACCGACCGGATCCGGCTCGGCAGCGCCGTAGTCAACCTGCCGTTCTTCTCCCCGGTCGTGTTGGCCAAGCAGTTCGCCACCCTCGACATCGTCTCCGGCGGGCGGCTGAATGTGGGGCTCGGCCTGGCCTGGGCCGACGAGGAGCTCTCCGCGACCGGGGCGCCGAAACAGCACCGGGGCCGGCAGGCCGACGAGTTCGTCCGGACGCTCCGTACCCTCTGGTCCGACGACATCGTCGAGCACGACGGCGAGTTCTACCGGGTGCCGCGGATGCGGATGGAGCCGAAACCGGTGCAGCGTCCCCACCCGCCGATCCTGCTCGGCGGCAAAGCCCCCGAGGCGCTGCGCCGGGCCGGCCGGCTCGCCGACGGCTGGATCAGCGGCAGCCAGGCCGACCCGAAGAGCATCGCCGCGGCGATCGCCACCGTGATGGCCGCCGCCGCGGACGCCGGCCGCGACCCGGCCCGGCTGCGGTTCATCTGCCGCGGCGCCGTACGCGTCCGGCCGGCCGGGGCCCCCGATCGCGGGCCGCTGACCGGCACCCTCGACCAGATCCGCGCCGATATCGACGACCTTGCCGGCCTGGGCCTCAGCGAACTCTTCCTGGACCTCAACTTCGATCCGGAGATCGCCTCCCCGGACGCCGACCCGGCCGCATCGATGCACCGCGCCGAGGAAGTCCTCGACGCCCTCGCCCCGCAGCACTGAGATCGACTCCATGTCACTGAAGTTGCGGTAACGGCAGCCCCCGGACACCCCAACTTCCCAGATGTGGAGTGGATCATTCGGCCTGGCCAGGGCCTGCGCGCGCTCGCACACATCCTGAATATTGTGCACGCACACGCACACTTCTTTCCTTGTGCATGTACGTGCACATCCGCTATGGTGTGCACGAGCGTGCACAAGAAAGAGGTGGACGAGGTGCGGATTGATAGCCCGCGGGATCTCGGGCTCTACGTGCGCGACCGCCGTCGGGACCTCGGCATGAATCAGACCGACCTCGCCACCGCTGCCGGCGTCAGTCGACGCTGGCTGTCAGACCTCGAAGCAGGCAAGGCGACCGCAGAGGTGGGACTCGTCCTGAAAACACTGCACGCACTGGACCTGATGTTCGTTGCGCAGCCGCGAGAGAACCTTCCCTCAACCGGCGTAGACCTGGACGCACTGCTGCGAAACCTGGGCGGCAGTGATGGGTGACGTTGACGGAAAACGCCTCGTGGTGTTGATGGGCGGGCGCCACGTCGGGCTCGTCGAGGAGGACAGCAGCGGCCGCCTTCGGCTGACCTACGACGATGACTGCGCCGGCGCCGCTCAGTTCGCCGTGCCCGAGCGGGTCGATGCGTTGCACGAGGGACAGTGTCATCCGGATCCATCAGGAAGACATGTGCCAAGCCCTCGGCGTGCCGCCGATGAATAAGTACCAGAGCGAGGGCGGGCCGGCACCCGAGCAAATCGTGGAACTGCTCCGCCGGGCGGTCCGCCCGGAGCATCAAGCCATCGAACAGGTCGAGCGATTCGTCGACGCCCTTGCCCTCAACTGGATCATCGCGGGCACCGATGCCCACGCGAAGAATTATTCGCTCTTGCTCGCCGACGGCCAGATCCGGTTGGCGCCCCTTTATGACGTGGCAAGCATCCTGCCGTACGACGACATGCACCTGATGAAGATGCGGCTGGCGATGCGGATTGACCGCGAGTACTGCGTCATGGGGATCAGCGGCCGACACTGGCGTCGGTTTGCGACGGCCAACGAGCTGGATCCCGAAGCTACCCTGCAGCGCGTCGACCAGCTTGCTGCCCGGCTGCCGGAGTGTTTTGCAGCAGCCGCAGAGGACGAGGCGGTGCAGGCGCTTGGTAGTGAGCTGCCCGCGCGGATGGTCGAACAGGTGACCAAACAGGCCGCGCGCTGCCGTACCGTTCTCGCTGCTGATTAGCGAACGAGCACGGGCACGGCGAGGGCCGGTCGTGATCAAGGCCTTCTTTCGCGATCAAGGACTTGTTGTCGTATTCAGAGATCAAACCGCGAAAAAAAGTCATTGATCGACGGGTAGGTCCTTGATCGAGGGGGCAGGTCCGGTCAGCGCGGGGTGAAGCGGACCGGGAGGCGCTTGAGGCCGTTCTGGAAGTTGGAGCGCAGCCGGACCGGCTCACCGGCCGGCTCGACCGTGGAGAAACGCTCCAGCACCGCTTCGAACATCGCCCGTATCTGGTAGCGGCCGAGCGCCGCCCCCAGACAGAAGTGCGGGCCGTGCCCGAAAGCCAGATGGTCGTTGGGGGAGCGGCCCACGTCGAAGAC
>DASULK010000177.1:0-18308 GCA_036278255.1 Micromonospora sp. | reverse complement strand
GTCCTTATCGCCGACGACCAGGAGCTGATCCGGACCGGCTTCCGGCTCATCCTGGCCGCCCGGGGCATCGACGTGGTCGGCGAGGCCGCCGACGGGGCGGAGGCGGTGGGAGCCGTGCGACGGCTCCGACCGGACGTTGTGCTCATGGACATCCGCATGCCAAAGATGGATGGGATCGAGGCGACCCGACGCATCCTCGAGCACAGCCCGCGCTGCCGGGTGCTGATGCTCACCACCTTCGACCTTGACCGGTACGTCTACGCCGCCCTGGCCATCGGCGCGAGCGGTTTTCTACTCAAGGACGTCACCGCAGACCATCTCGCGGCGGCGGTGCGGCTCGTCAATACCGGTGACGCGCTCCTCGCGCCTTCGATCACCCGGCGGCTCGTCCAGCGTTTCGCCGTCGGCGACCAGCGCATCGGGGGCGACGGACCCGCGACGCCCGCCATCCATCGCGATCTCGCCGCGCTGACGCCCCGGGAGTTGGAGGTGCTCACACTTCTCGGCCACGGTCTCTCCAACACCGAACTGGCCCAGCAGTTGACCCTTAGCGAGGCGACCGTGAAGACGCACGTGGCGCGGATCTTCGCCAAGCTGGCGCTGCGTGACCGCGCCCAGGCGGTGGTGCTCGCGTACGAGACCGGGCTGGTGACCCCGGGCGACGCGTGAGGCCCTCGAACGCGTCCTCGGCCCCACAATCCGGATGTACCGCGGGTGGAACGACCGGCATTTTGTCGTACCGGAGGGCAATCATGTGCCGATGCCCAACGGAGGGGGAGAAACCATGATCGGCACCTTGCGGACCGTCGTCCTGGACGCCCGTGACATCGTCGGTCTGGCCAGGTTCTACCAGGAGCTGGCCGGCTGGACGCAGAGCTATGCCGACGATGAGTGGATCACGATGACCACCGACGACGGCTGGCGGGTGGCGGCCCAGCTCGCACCGGACCATGTGGCACCCCGGTGGCCGGATCCCGCCCATCCCCAGCAGGCCCATCTCGACCTGCGGGTGCCCGACCTGGCGGCGGCCACCGCCCGGGCGCAGGAGCTGGGCGCCACGCTGTTGCGTCGCAACGAGCGGTGGCACACCCTGGCCGACCCGGCCGGGCACCCGTTCGACCTGTGCCTCAACGCCGACGACCCGCGCACGCTGATGGGCGTGATGCTGGACTGCCCCGACGCCAAGGCACTGAGCGTGTTCTACGCGGAGCTGCTCGGCAAGCCGGTAACCTACGAGGGCGACGGCATGGCGATGATCGGTGAGGACGGCGCCCAGCCGCTCATGTTCCAGCAGGTGGCCGAGTATTCGCCGCCGCGCTGGCCCGACCCGGCCCACCCGCAGCAGATCCACCTCGACGTGCGGGTCGACGACGTCGCGGCGGCTGAGCCGGCGGCGCTCGCGCTCGGTGCAACCCGTCTGCCCGGCGAGGGGGATAACTGGCGGGTGTACGCCGACCCCGCCGGCAAGCCCTTCTGCCTTGTGTGGGAACTCTGATCAGAAGCGACGGGTGCCCTTCAGGTCCTGGCGTTCAACTCTGTGCGGCCTGCCGTCGCGGCTATGGAGTGGGGCGGCTTCATGATCAATTAACGCTGAGGGGGCGGGCGGGTGGCATGCTGTCGGATAGCAGAGTGGAGGAAGGGAGGGGGCGGTGCGCGAGGACTCGCCGCGCTGGGAGGAGATCAACCGCAGCGCCTATCCGCACGAGCGGGACGGGCTGCGTGAGCTGGCCAGCTACCTGCCGGATGCGGACCCTTACCACGTCTGGGCCAACGTCGAGTTCGTCGGTACGGACGGCTCCATCAATGAGGTGGATGCCCTGGTGCTCACCCCGAGCGGCCTCTTCGTGCTGGAACTCAAGCACTGGCAGGGGGAGATCCGCGGCGACGGCAGCCAGTGGGTGCGACGCGCTCCAAACTCTCGACTGATCCCCGAAGACAATCCGTACATTCTGGCCAATCGTAAGGCGAAGCGGTTGGCCAGCCTGATCCGGCATTACGCCCGGCAGCAGCGGCGGGAGGCGCAGGCCCCGTACGTCGGGGCGGCGGTCTTCCTGCACGCCCGCCAGATGCGGGCCAACCTCGACGCGATCGGCGCCCAGCAGGTCTACGGGCTCGACGGGCACGATTCGGGGCTGCCCAGTCTGAAGGAGCTGCTCTTCGCCCGGCCACGCAACCCGGATCATCTGGTGGACACCGCGCGGGCCCGGCAGATCGTCGAACTGGTGCGGGGAGCGAAGATCCGCCCGTCGGTGGCCGACCGCAAGATTGGCCAACTGCTGCTGCATCCGCGACCGTTCGCCGAAGGCATCGGCTGGCAGGACTTCCTCGCCGGGCATGCCCTGGACACCTCGCTGATACGCCGGGTGCGCTTCTACCTCACCAGCCGGGCAGCCGAGGAGGAGGTGCCGGCGATCCGGCGGGCCGCCGAGCGTGAGTTCCGCCTGTTGCAGGGCATCCACCACCCGGGCATCGCCCAGGCGCATGACCTGGTCGAGCACGCGTGGGGCCCGGCCGTCGTCTTCAGCCACGAGCAGGAGTGGGTACGCCTCGACCAGTGGCTGCTGCGCCGCGGCGAGCGGCTGACCCTGGCCCAGCGGCTGCAACTGGTGCAGGACCTCGCCGAAATCATCGACTATGCCCACTCCCGCCGGCTAGCCCACCGGGCGCTGTCACCCCGGGCCGTCTTCGTCCGCGATCCGGACGGCCCCCGCCCGTCGCTGGTGGTCACCGATTGGCAGACCGGTGGTCGGCTGGCTGGCACCCAGTTGACCCGGCTCGGCTCGTCGACGGACCCGGCCAGTTTGGAGCTCTTCTTCGACGACGAGGTGCGCTGCTACCAGGCACCGGAGGCGGCCACCGCAACCCGACTTCCCGGGCACCAGCTCGACGTCTTCTCCGTCGGGGCGCTGGCCTATCGCATCTTCACCGGGTCCGCTCCGGCGGCGACTCCCGAAATGTTGGTGAGCGCGGTCCGCGACAGCGGCCTGCGGCTCGACGCGGTCGCGGACGGCATGCCGTACGGCCTGGTGGAGATGGTCTACGACGCGACCCGTGGCGACCCAGCGCAGCGGCTGTCGAACGTGGCCGCTCTGCGGGTCCGGCTGGAGGCGATCTGGGATGAACTGACCGCCCCCGAGCCGGAGCCGGTGATCGACCCGTTGGAGGCGCGTAAGGGGGACGTCCTCGACGGCGGCCTGACGGTGGTACGTCGCCTCGGGTCGGGGGCTACCGCGGTTGCCCTGCTGGTGGCCCGCCCCAACGGCGACGGCAGCGAGCGGGAACTGGTACTCAAGGTGGCCCGCGACGAGCGGCATGGCGACCGGCTCGCCGCCGAGGCCCGAACCTTGGCGGGGTTGAAGCACCCCCTGGTGGCCGCACTGGTCGAGCAGGTGAACGTTGCTGGCCGTACCGCGCTGCTGATGGAGAGCGCCGGCCAGCGCACCCTCGCCGAGGAGCTGCAGGGCGGCCGGCTCGCCCTCGAACTGCTGGAGCGGTACGGGCGCGACCTGTTGGAGGTCGTCGACTACCTGGACGGGCAGGGGGTGTGGCACCGCGACCTCAAGCCCGCCAACCTGGCGGCCCGGCCCCGCCCCAAGGACAAGCAGCCGCACCTCTGCGTCTTTGATTTCTCCCTGGCGGCGACCCCTGCTGGTCAGCTCTCCGCCGGCACCGTGCCCTATCTGGACCCGTTCCTCGGCCCGCCGCGGCGGCTGCGCTACGACGCGGCGGCGGAGCGGTTCGCCGCCGCCGTCACCCTCTACGAGATGGCGACCGGCACGCTGCCCCGCTGGGGCGACAACGCCAACCCGGCGGCGGTCAGCGACGAGGTGACTCTCGACCCGGCCGCGTTCGACCCCGCCGTCGCTGATCGGATGGTCGACTTTTTCGCCCGCGCGCTGGCCCGGGACGCCGCCCAACGGTTCGACACCGTTGACGAGATGACCGACGCCTGGCGGGCCATCTTCCAGCAGATCCCGCAGCCCCGCTCGGAGCCGGCCGGCGTCGTACCGGCGGTGGCGGAGCTGACCCGCGACGCCCCGCTGGACGCAGCCGACCTGACCCCCCGCGCCCGTTCGGCGTTGGAACGTCTCGGCCTGCACACCGTCGGGGACCTGCTCGACGCCGAACCGTCGGCCCTCACCCGAGCCAAGGGCGTGCCGGACGCCACCCGTAAGGAGATCCTCGCCCAGGCGCGGGTGCTGCGCGCCCTGGTGCCGGCCGAGCTCGCCAGCGATCAGCCGCTCGCCCGCGGTGTTGAGGCGCTCAGCGCGACCCTGCTACCGGAGGAGACGGGGCGTAACCGCCGGGCGCGGGAGATTTTGGCCGTGCTGTTGGGCCAGGCCCCCGGGGATGACAGCGGTTTCCTGCGCTGGCCGGCACAGAGCGAGGTTGCCCGCGCCGCTGGCCAGACCCAGCCGCAGGTCTCCAACCTGCTGCGCCGACACGTCAAGGTCTGGCTGGCCAACCCGGCGCTGGACGCAGTTCGCGACGAGATCGTGGCACTGCTCGACGCGCGTGGCCTGGTGATGTCCAGTGAGGAGCTGGCCGAGGCGCTGATCGCCGCCCGTGGCTCCTACACCTCGGAGCCGAAGCGGCTGCCGCAGGCGATCGGCCTGGTGCGGGCGGCGGTCGAAGCCGAGTTGGCCCGCGGCGGTGACGCCCGGCTGGCCATCCAACGGTTCCGCACCTGCGACACGGTGCTGGTCGGCCGGGAGCCGGACGACCCGGCGGCGACCACCACCGCCGTCGACCTGCTCGGCTATGTGGTGCGGTTGGGCCGCCGCGCCGGCGACCTGGTCGGCGCGGATACGCTGCCGACCCGGCAACGGGCGGTCGAGGCGCTGCGCACGCTGCCGGTACCGGCGGGGATGCCGTTGGTGAGTGATTTGCGGCTGTTGCAGTTGTCCGCAGCCGGTAGCGGCGGCGTGGCCGACGTCAGCACCCAGGGGCAGCTTTACCCGGTCGGGATGCCCGCGGCCCGGGCCCTGCGGATGGCGATGGGGAGTCTGATCGGGCAGACCCTCAGCCCGGAGCAGGTACGGGAGCGGGTGCGGACCCGTTTCCCCCGCGCCCTGCTGCTGCCGGCCCGCCCCGAACTGGACGATGTGCTGCGCGCCAGCGAACTGCGTCTGGTCTGGCACGAGAACCTGCAGAAGTACGCCCCGGAGACGCTGTCGTCGTCGATGACCGGCACCCGTACGGCGACGACTCTGGCTCCGCTGCTGGGACCAGCAGCCGCGGATGAGGTGGCGGCCAAGCTGGCCGACGTCATCCATCGGCGCGGCTTCATAGCGGTGCTCGCGCCGATCCGCCGGCTCGGACCGGCCCGACGGGCGCTGCTCGACCGGCTCGGGTTGGCCGAGGTGAATGTCACCGGAATCCTGCTGGAGCGGCTGCGGGCCCTTGGCTTCCCCTGGGAGGCAATCATCGCCGCCGACAGCGGCAACCCGACCGATCCGGATTTCCGCAGTCTGGCCGATCTGGTGCGCCATCACGTCGTGCCGGCGGTCGAAGCGGCGCTGGCCGAGGCCGACCGTCCGGTGCTGATCACGGAGGCGGCGCCGCTGGCCCGCTACGACCAGCTGGGGTTGATCCGGGAGTTGGCCGACCCGACCCGGCCCCGGCCGGCAGCCCGTCTGCTGCTGGTGCCGGCCCGCCGCCTCGACCCGGCGCTGCTCGACAACGTGCAACTGCCGCTGACCTCACCGACCAGCCAGGCGCTCTGGCTGCCTGATTCCTGGCTCACCAGCCTGCACCGGTTGATCACTGATAGTGGTACCGGCAAGAGATGATGGTGATTTCGTTCGCCTCGACCGCGTATTTGATGTCGGCGTCCACCTCCCGCTCCGTGGCCTTTCCGACACGCCACTGCTCGACGCTTTCCATCAGGCGCTTTGCGTTGGCGGGTGAGCGCAGCAGGTAGTTGGTTTCCATGATCGAATCCCAGTCTTCCTTGCTGACCAGCACCGCATTGCCGCGCTTGGAGACGATCTCGATGGGCGTGTGGTCCTGGTTGACCCGCTCTATGAGCGGAAATAGTGTTTTGCGTGCCTCGCTCGCGCTGACTGCCGCCGCCACGATGCCTCCCGAAACGGTAGCTGTACCGAATATGGTACGAGATTTTGGAGTAAGGCCAGGCTCCGAACCCGGCATGGTCGGCCGGTGGCAAACCTGAGCGGGTCTTGCCGTCCCGCCACGGGCGAAGGTTCGGTCGTAGGATGCCGGGGTGCTTGAGCTGAAGGCGTTGCAGGGGCAGATCAAGATTTTGGTGGAGGATCTGCGGGGTCAGGTTGCGGCGACGCCGAAGTTGCGGGCCGAGCTACGCCAGGAGCACGCGGAGGCGGTGGAAGCCTCCCGCACCGGCGGCAGCTTCGAGGTGTGGTTGGAGGATGTGCTTGACCAGGCGGCGGTGGCCTGGGTGCTGGGCTGCGTCTTCGTCCGGTTCTGCGAGGACAACGGCCTGGTCGACGGGTTGTGGATCGGTGGGCCAGAGCCGTCCGCGACGGTAGAGCGCGCCATCGAGAACCGGCAGGCGTACCTGATCGCCAACCCGACGAAGAACGACCGGCACTGGCTGCGGGAGGCGTTCGAATATCTGGCGGGGCTGCGCGCCACCGGCAAGATTTTCGACAAGCACAACCCGGTGTGGCGGTTCGACCTGTCGGGCCCGGCCGCCGAGGAGTTGAGCGACTTCTTCCGCCGAGGGGCCGGGTTGGTGTCGCTGCGGGATCCGGAGCTGGACACGCGGTTCCTCGGGGATCTGTATCAGGAGCTGTCGGCGCACGCGAAGAAGACCTATGCGCTGTTGCAGACCCCCGATTTTGTCGAGGACTTCATCCTCGACCGGACGTTTGAACCAGCCGTCAAAGAGTTCGGGCTGGCGGCAACCAGTGTGATCGATCCGACCTGCGGCTCGGGCCACTTCCTGCTTGGGGCGTTCCATCGGCTGGTGGAGAAGTGGCGGCAGCGGGAGCCGGCCACCGACGTGCGGGTGCTGGTGGAGCGGGCACTCGGGCAGGTGACCGGGGTGGACATCAACCCGTTCGCGGTGGCGATCGCCCGGTTCCGGCTACTGATCGCCGCCATGAAACTCTCCGGACTCTCCCAATTGGAGCGGACTCCGGCCTTCCCGGTACGGGTCGCCACCGGTGACTCCCTGCTGCCCTGGGGGGCCGGCAAGGCCGTCGAGCAGACCGATGTCTTTACCTGGCAGAGCGACAAACCCTTCGCCTACGCCAGCGAAGACGACGACCTGCTCACCGACTATCTGCGGCCGAACCAGTACACAGTGGTGGTCGGCAACCCGCCCTACATCACCGTCGCCGACCCGGCCCGCAACCAGAAATACCGCGAGTTGTATCCGAGCGTCTGCCACCGGCAGTACGCGCTGACAGTGCCGTTCGCCAAGCGGTTCTTCGACCTCGCCAAGCGGAGTGACGACCTCCAACGGGGAGACGGGGCGGGGCATGTCGGGCAGATCACCGGCAATGCCTTCATGAAGCGTGAGTTCGGCAAGAAGCTGATCAACGACTTCTTCAACGGCCAGGTCGAGTTGACCGAGGTGATCGACACCTCCGGCGCATACATCCCCGGCCACGGCACCCCCACCGTGATCCTCGTCGGCCGCAACCGCTACCCCAGTTCCCGCTACAGCGCTCCCATCCGCGCCGCCCTTGGCATCCGTGGCGAACCCGCCACCCCGGACAACCCAACCGAAGGCAAAGTCTGGACCGCCATCGTCGCGCAAATCGACCAGCCTGACTCCGAATCCGATTGGGTTACCGTCACTGACCTCCCCCGTCAGCGGTTGGCCGCTCATCCATGGAGTTTAAGCGGAGGCGGCGCTGTTGATTTGACCGATGAAATCAACGAAGCGTCTTCCGTTTCGCTGTTAGAAGCAGTTGATGCGATCGGGTTCTATGCCATCACAGGTGAAGATGATGCGTTCTTGCTAGATAAATCAGCGACAGCGTATCGACTTGGCGGAATTCCGGTCCGCACAATGGTTGAGGGCGATGAGGTCCGCGACTATCAAATCGTGCCTGAGACCATGGCTGTTTGGCCGTATGACAGTAACCTTCAGCCGATCGAAATTCACTCGACTAATTTAGCGAAATTTCTCTGGCCCAACCGCAAACTTCTGTTGACCAGAAAGCGGTTCGGAACCATGGTGGAAACAATCCCTGGCTTTGTTTGGTATGAGTACCGCGAGTTTTACCGGAAGCGCGTCCTTGTGCCCCTGTCTATTGTCTTTGCCGACATCGCAACACACAACCATTTTGTCCTTGACCGCGGAGGGAAGGCATTCAACCGTCACGCACCCGTGATCAAGTTGCCGGAGGGGGCAACGGAGGACGATCACCTGCGGCTGCTCGGGGTGCTGAACAGTTCGACCGCCTGTTTCTGGCTCAAGCAGGTCAGCCAAGATAAGGGCAACCGCGGGGGAGAGCGATCGACTGCACGCTACGCATGGGAGCGATTCTTTGAGTTCACCGGGACGAAGTTGCAGGCGTTCCCGCTGCCGTCGGCGTATCCGTTGGGGCGGGCGCGGGAGTTGGATGGGCTGGCGCAGCGGTTGGCGGAGTTGACGCCGGCGGCGGTGGCGGGCTCGGGGGTGCCGGGTCGGCAGCGGTTGGCGGCGGCTCAGGTCGAGTATGAGTCGGTGCGGGCGCGGATGATCGCGCTGCAGGAGGAGCTGGACTGGGAGGTCTACCGCCTCTACGGCCTGCTTGACGAGGATCTGACCTGCTCGGAGCCGCCGGAGTTGAAGCTGGGGGATCGGGCCTTCGAGATCGTCCTCGCGGCCAGCGGGGCTCAGATCGAGTGGTTCAACCGGCACGGCTCCACGCCGATCACCGAACTACCGGCGCGCTGGCCGGCCGACTACCGTGATCTGGTCGCCCGGCGCATCGCCGCCATCGAAGCCAACCGGCACATCGCGCTGATCGAACGGCCGGAATGTAAACGCCGTTGGGCCAGCGAAGGCTGGGGCAAGCTACAGACCGCCGCGTTGCGGGATTGGCTGCTCGATCGCCTTGAAACCCCCGAACTCTGGGGCACCCCGGCAACCCCGCTGTCGGTAGCGCAACTCTCTGACCGGGTCCGCCACGACGAAGACTTCCGCACCGTCCTGGAACTCTGGGTCGGACACGACGCCTACGACCTGACCAAAACCCTAGCCAAACTCCTGGCCGACGAACATGTGCCGTACCTGCCAGCGCAGCGCTACAAACCCGTCGGGCTACGAAAACGAGCCCTGTGGGAGCGGACCTGGGCGCTGCAACGCCGAGAGGACGCAGGCGAGCAGGTCGGCAAGATCGAGGTGCCACCTAAGTACACCTCGGCCGACTTCATCCGCCCCTCCTACTGGCGGGCTCGAGGCAAACTCGACGTCCCGAAGGAGCGCTTCATCTCCTACCCGGGCGCGGGCCGCGACGGCGACAACACCGAACTGCTCGGCTGGGCCGGCTGGGATCATCTCACCCAAGCCCAAGCCCTGGCCGCCGTCTACTTGGACCGCAAAACCCAGTCCGCCTGGCCCGCCGACCGGCTTCTGCCACTGCTAGCCGGCCTCGCCGAACTGGAACCGTGGCTGCACCAATGGCACAACGGCGAACACCCGGCCTTCCCCGGCTCGCCGGCTCAGTTCTTCACCGACTTCATCAACATCGAACTGGCCCAACTCAGCGCCGACCGCGCCACCCTCACCCGCCTCCGCGGGGTCCCGGAGCTTCCCTAGTGGGCTGTCCATGAACGTTCACCGGGTTGGTGACACGCCGGGCGGCGTCCGCCCGGACCAGGTGGGGTTACGCGTCCAGGCCGGCGTAAGCGCGTAGCGCCTCGTGAGTCGTCGGCAGGCCGTGTTGGCGGAGTGGGCCTTGAGGCCCTGACGAGTCGAACACATGCGGGTTATCGATGAGCCAGGCGACCACCGCCCGCTGCGCCGCGGTCAGTTCCTCGAAGCCGCGGCCGTGATCCGATTCCATCTGCGGAAACGCGTACCCCAGCACCACGTTGAAATGGTTGTGCCAGTTCGACGTGGGTTGCTCGGCGAGCACCGCCGCAACGAGGTCCGACCGCACCTCCTCGGCCACCGGCGTGGCGAAGGCGTCGAGCACTTCGAGTGCCACGTAGCTGGGGCTCGCTCCCCAGATTGTCTTCCCGGTGGTCTGTTGGCGAATGGCCGCCCATCCGCGTAGCTCGGCTATTGCCGAGTCCGGCACCCCTTCACCAGCCAGCTGCGCCCACGCCACAGCAGCCGCCCATCTCAAGTCGGGATCTGTGCCGGCAAGGTTCCTGGCGAGCAGGTCCGCTACAGGCTGCGTCAAAGCACCGCCGACCAGTCCTAACGCGATCAGCGCCGCTCCCACTATCTGCGCCGGCCGGTGGTCGTCGGAGGCGATTTCGAGCAGGCGGGGGCGGATCGACGTCATTTCCTCCGAAAACCAGGCCAAGGCATGGATCGCCTCCCCGACCACCTCGGCGTCTGGGTCAGCCAGGCATGTCAACAGCAGCGGGACGCCGGCCCGGACGGCATCGTACGCGGCGAGCGCGTGCCAGGTCTCGAACAGGCGCTGCTCGGACTTAGTGAGCGGAAGCGGCTGCCACTGCCCTGTACCAACGACCTCGTACCAATCCTTCATCGCTTGCGACCAGCGGCGCCAGGTCTCCTCAGGAACTTGGGCCACGTCGTTGCGGATTTCAGCGATGGGGAAGCCGCCGGCGGGTATGTCGTAAGGCGTGTAACCGACAGCGAGGCAGGAGAGCAGCTGAATGACTTCGTGCCGGGCGGGCGTGACGGGGTCGGCCAGCAGTTCCAGCAGAAACGGGACCGCGTATGCGCTGGCCTCGTAGCGGGTGCCCTGGTGGTAAATGTTGCCGTAGAGCTCGTACATCGCCGCGCTACGG
This sequence comes from Micromonospora sp., assembly GCA_036278255.1. Classification (GTDB taxonomy): domain Bacteria; phylum Actinomycetota; class Actinomycetes; order Mycobacteriales; family Micromonosporaceae; genus DASULK01. The sequence continues at coordinate 7,400 of DASULK010000177.1, read as the reverse complement.
ACCTCGGCGTCGGATGACCGCAGATCACGGATGAGGCCAGGCACGTCCTCGGCACTACCGTATGCATGCGTCAACGACGCCCAGTCGATGCTGTCCAGATCGATTCGCACCCGCCGCATTCTCCACGAGGTGAGCCCACCATGGGGTACCCCTCGATGTTCGATGCAGCCATCAGCCCCCGAATCGAACAGACCACCGGCTGGTCAATACCCCCGGTTCGTGCGCACCGCCCGCCGCTACCGCACCACCAGCTCCGGACCCACGCCCGTTCAGACCGCCACTACTCAGGAGCCGGCAAAGGCTTGTGGCCAGCGCACTAGCAGCACAAGGAAACGAGGACCCGCTGTTTGAAGGCGAGGTAATCGCCTGTCAGAGGGCGAGCTCCCGCTTCGCCTGCTTCCGCGGCACGGTCAGGCTGGGGTGTGGGTGTCGAAGTCGAACTCGCCGTCCTTGACTCCGGCGATGAAGGCGTCCCACTCGGCTCGGGTGTAGACGATGACCGGCCCGCCTGGGGCCTTGCTGTGCCGCAGCGCCACCCGCCCCGACCCGTCACCCAGCGGCCCCGCCTCCACGCAGTTGGTGTCGGCGCTCCGGGTGCTGATGTGCCAGGCCACCGGGGGTAGGGACTCGCTCATGACAGCTCCTCCGCGATTGTCGCGATCAACTGTGCCGACTCGCGCGGGTTGAGCGCGGCCTCGCGCACGCCATGGTACGCATGGCGGAACCTCGCGGCCTTCGGCATTTCGAAGTACATCGGTCCGACGAGGGTCTCCAGGCAGCCCACCTCCGGGTAGGGGGCAGGCATTTTGAACAGCCAGAGCGAGCCGTCGATGCCAGGGTGCAGTACGCCCGAAGGCAACACCCGTACCTCGACCTGCGGGCGGCAGCCGATTTCGTTGATGTGCTGGAGTTGCCGCCGCATTAGCTCCGGCCCGCCGACCCTGCGGCGCAGTGCCGTCTCGTCGATGACTACCTCGATCCGAGGCTGCTTCGGTCCGTCCAGAATCGTCTGCCGATCCATCCGCAGCTCAATGTCGCGGCTCATGGGTCCGGCTGAATCGCTGGAGCCTGTGGCGCAGCGAATCACCAACTCGGCGTACTCCCGAAGTTGAAACAGACCGGGCACCACGGCCGCGTGATAGGAGCAGATGGACTCGGCGCGGGACTCCAGCCAGGGGAAGTCGATGAAGGACGAGTCGACCACATCACCGTAGTCGTCGTTCCACCGGTCGGTGCGCCACACCTCCTCGGCCAAGCCGAGCAGCCGGGCCCGCTCGGCGGCGCGATGCAGGCCGTACAGATCAAGTAACGCGACCACATCCGTTCGCTGGATTGGCCAGTCGGCTCGTTCGTAGCGGGCCAGCGCCGACAGGTCCCGGCCCAGATGCTCGGCGACCATTTTGAGGCTCATGCCACGCTCCTCGCGCAGCGTCCGCAACTGCTGCCCGAGCCACTGGGCGCGCAGGGTTCGGATGAACGGCTTGGCGGGCACGAGCACCTCTCAGGAAGCTTGACGAAACCGCTGAGGAACCGTTGCTGACCGGCCCGGGAGCCGAATTTCCAGCCAATTGTGGACTGTCTATCACGGACTCGTGACAGTTTGCGACCCCGGTGCTGCCGTCCGTTCAGCCGCCGAAAATGACCTCGATTGGAACCGTTGCTCCAAACCTGACGGTGCTGGAAACGTGGTCGTCGCAGGGGCGAGGTGCCAGCCACCAGCCCACTGCCCAGCGGCAACGCTGCCTGCCCAGTGCGGGCACCCCCAGCAGCCCTGACGTCGTACTCGCGTGGCAGCTATGCGGCGGCAGGGCGGGGCGGTCCTGACCGGCCCCAGCGGTCAGGACCGCCCCATCCATCCCTACCCAGAAGAGGAGAGGTTTCATGCCCAGAACAGCGACCGGTGCCCTCTACCGTGCCCAGGGTGTTATTCGGTTCAGCCCGCAACAGATCCGGCAGCGGCGGTTCACCCCGATCGGGCTGCGCCGCCGCGGCTATGACCGGCAGGAGGTCGATCAATTTCTTCACCTCGTCGCCGACGACCTGGCCGACGCCCGCGCCGAACTGAGCCGAATCCGCGACGAGAACACCCGGATCAAGACGGCGCTGCGACAGTGGCAGGCGGAGCAGGCCCGCTCCCGGGCACCCCGGTGAGCCGGCATGACGACGGAGCCGCCCCGGTTCGCCGTACAGCTCATCGTGCGGATGCCCGACCTGGCCGCCGCCACGGTGCTGGCCCGCGCCATCGCCCGGTCGTTGGCGTTCCTGCCCGAACTGGAACCCGGCGACACCACCGTGTCGCTGGTCGGTGACGGCGTACCCCACCGCGTCTTCTGCAACCGCCGCCTCCCCGACGACCTGCGCTGCGCCCGCCTGGCCAACCACGCCGGCCCCTGCCGCCCGCTGCCCGGCCACTAACGCCACCCGAGTTCACGAATGGCGCGGCGAGCGGGCGATAGGCGTTCAGGTGTCAGATGCGTACAGTCAGGTCAACCATTGGGCCACGTTTCTTACTTTTGAAGTTTCTCGACGCCGGGGCGTCTGCGTTACCGATGAATCGCAGGCAGTAAGTGTGGTGATCGCTGCCTAACGAGAAGGTGAGGACGACGTGCCATTGACCGCGCAGCAACATCAAGGGCTCCATGGCGAAGGCTTCGTCTTCGCCATGGCTAGCGCGGCGGGCCTATTGGCCTCTAGGCCGACCATTGATGTTGATGGGATCGATTGGTTGATCGCCCACCCGGGGCCGCTCGGGCAGTTGCGGTCACCCAAGATCGAAATCCAGGTCAAAACATGGGTGCTACCGAGAGCACGGCTCGTCAAGCCGACCGCAAGAAAACGTCCGTCGGCTTCGATGGCTGCCGCGTCACCCGTCGTCCGCTCCGATGGAGCCTGGTCGTATCGGATGGCCGTGCCGCACTTCAACCAGTTGGCCGGACCTGGGTTCGCAATCCGCCGCTATCTCGTGCTCGTCATCGTCCCGGAAAGCCCAGGGCAATACGCTCTGTGTGGCTTCGAGGACATGAGGTTAGGGCATGCTGCGTACTGGGTGTCGCTGGCCGACGAGTCGCCGATGTCGGTCGGCCCGGGTGAGCCGAAAACTCTCACTGTGTCTGTGCCTCGTGGCAACCTGCTTACACCGCAGACACTGCTGGCGCTGGTTCGTGGCGACAAGGAGGATCGAGCATGATCAAGGCTCACGTCATGGACGCTGCCGCTCTGGCCGCTCGAACACCGGCGGAATTGTCCAGCTATCTCCGCGCGAACGGTTGGCAACTGACGCGCCGCACCGAAACCGTAGCTTTCTGGACGCTGCCGGTTGAGGATGACGAACTGGAGATCATGCAGCCGCTGGATCCTGGGCTACGTGACTATGCACTGCGGGTAGGCGACGCGGTCGTGGTCCTCGCGGCTGTTGAGGACCGCTCTGAGTTGGAGATTCTTCGCAGGATCTCCGAGTCGACGTGGGACGTCCACGCAGTCAGTCTCTTTCCGCCCGAGGAGCCCCCGGGCATGATCGCGATCGAAGACGGCGTCACCGCGTACGAGAGCCTGCGTAGCTTGATCAACGCTGCCGCGTACCCGATTTTTGCGAGGCAGCAGCGCGCGGTCCAGCCAGCCCGTAAACCGCAGGGATTGGCTGATTTCATGCGCAGCGTTCGGATCGGCGTGCCCGTGCAAGGCAGCTATGTTCTGACCGCACACACCCCTGTGCCGCCCCGCCTTTCCGGGCAGCCCACGCTCTTTGATGACGCAGGTTTCGGTCTACCCGAAGACGAGCCGCTCGAGCGACAGGTCTCATTGCTGATGTACCGGGCGGTGCGGGCTGCCTACGACGCAGCCGATGCCGCCCTGCTAACTGCCGACGGACTTGAGCCATTCAACGAAGCGGTCAGCCGGGGCGTGAGCGCCAATCTCTGCGAAGCCCTGGCGGGATTTGGTGGCAGTGAAGGACATCCGTTTCAACTGGCGGTGTCGCTGGCTGCTACCAGGCACGAGGTTGCGACGTTGTCGCCAGTCCGTTTCCGTCGCGACCATCTGCCGGTACTCAAGGAGGCTGCAGCCGAGCTTCGCGCGCTCACACCGGAAGAAGATGTAGCGGTTATCGGCGAGGTCGTGCGGCTGCACCGTGAAGATCAGACCGGTGGCGAGATCACGGTGATCGGCCGGGTGGAGGACTCCGAGGTACTGAGGCGGATCTGGATGAACCTGTCAATCAGCGACTATCAGGAAGCAACGACTGCACACCAAAAGATGCGACAGGTAACAGTCCGCGGCAGCTTGGTTCGCCGGGGGACACGTTATTTTCTTGCCAGTCCAACCGGATTCCGGGTTCTTCCTGAGAGTGACGCTGACTGACAGGCGTTGGTGCCGAGGTCGGCTTTGCCGTCCGGGCGGCAGGATTACTCAAAGGGTGCGGGCGCGCCATAGGATCAGCGGCTGGGGGCGTGGCGGGCGGGCCGCGCCGTGCAGCGTGAAGGAGCCGTGATGACGCTGCTGCGGGACCTGATCGACATCCCGACCTCAGTTGGTGACGCCGACTTCGTGGTCCGGGCCTCCGAAGGGGCCGACCTGGAGCGGTACGTCGTCACCGACCAGCTACGGGAGAACTTCACCGAGGCGCTGCGCCGCGTCGGGCACGCCGTCACCACCGGCCGGTCGCAGGCGGCGTTCCTGCACGGCTCCTTTGGCTCCGGTAAGTCCCACTTCATGACCGTGCTGCGGGAGATCCTGCGGCACAACCCGGCCGCCCGCCAACTGCGCGGCCTGGCCGAGCCGGTGCTCGCCGCCGACGAGTGGCTGCGCGGCCGGAAATTCCTCACCCTCACCTTCCACATGCTCGACGCCCGTTCCGTCGAGCAGGCGGTGCTGGAGGGGTACCTGCGCCAGATCACCGCGCTGCACCCCGAAGCGCCGGTGCCCGCCGTACACCGCTCCGACGCGCTCCTCGACGACGCCGCCCGGCTGCGGGACCGGATGGGCGACGACGCCTTCTTCGCCGCACTCCGCGACGGCGGCACCCCAGGCGGTGAAGCCGGCGGCGGAGGGCTCGGGCTGGCCGCCCACGTCGCCCGCGCCGCCGGCTGGACCCCACAGACGTACGCCGAAGCAGCCGCCGCCCCGCCCGGAACCGAACCCCGCGACCGGCTGGTCAGTGCCCTGACCAGCACCTTCTTCAGCGGGGCCGTGCACAGCGGCGAATACCTCGACCTCGACGCCGGCCTAGCGGTCATCACCCGACACGCCACATCGCTCGGCTACGACGCGATGGTGCTCTTCCTCGACGAACTGATCCTCTGGCTCTCCACCCGGATCAGCGACCACACCTTCGTCAACACCGAAGGGGCCAAACTCAACAAACTCGTCGAATCAGCCGACGCGTCCCGGCCGTTGCCGATCGTGTCGTTCGTGGCCCGCCAGCGCAACCTCGAAGACTTCCTCGGCCCGCAGGTCGGCGGCACCGAACGGGAAGCCCTCGCCCACGTCATGCGCAGCGTGCAGGGGCGGCTCGGTGAAATCGTCCTCGCCGACACCAACCTGCCCGAGATCACCGAGAAGCGGCTCCTCAAACCCCGCGACGATGCGGCCCGCACGGTCATCGACAACGCCTTCACCGCGGTACGCAGCAACCGCGCAGTCTGGGACACCCTGCTGCTCGGCGCACAGTACGGCGACGCCGGCATCGGCTCCGACGCAGCCGCTTTCCGCAAGCTCTACCCCTTCTCGCCCGCGCTGGTCGCCACCCTGGTCGCGTTGTCGCAGGCGCTGCAGCGGGAACGGACCGCGCTGAAAGTGATGACCGAACTGCTGGTCGAACGCCGCGACGCGCTACGAGTCAACGACCTCGTCGGCGTCTCCGCCCTCTTCGACCCGCTGGTGCTGCGCGGCGAACTGCCCGACCGGCCCAAACTCAAACAGCTCTTCCAATCCGCACGCGACCTCTACCTGAAGAAGCTGCGCCCGATCCTGCTCAGCATCAACGAACTCACCGGCGCCGACGACGAGCGGGTGGCCGCGCACACCCAGTTCCAGCTCGACGACAAACTCATCAAGACGGTGCTGCTCGGCGCACTCGTGCCCGACGTGCCAGCGCTGCACAACCTCACCGCCGCCAAACTCCACGCCCTGAACTTCGGCACCATCACCGCCCCCATCCCCGGCTACGAGAACCAGATGGTCCTCAACCGGCTGCGCCGCATCGCCAACGACGCCGGGGAACTGCACCTCACCGACGGTCCCGACCCGGTCGTCAGCCTCAAACTCCACGCCGTCGACTACGACAAACTCCTCGACCTGGTGCCCGAGCAGGAGACCACCACCACCGGCGTACGGCAGCAGCTGCTGCGGGAGCTGATCATCACGGAGATGGGGCTGGCCGGCGCGGAAGGCCAACTCGGGGAACTGCTGCAGCCACGTGACTGGCGTGGACGCCGGCACACCATGCAGGTCAAGTTCGGCAACGTACGCGACCAGGACAGCATGCCGATCTCCGCGCTGGTCGCTACCGGCGACGCGTGGCGCGTCGTCATCGACTACCCGTTCGACCCGGCCGGCTACCCGCGCAGCGCCGACCGGGCCCGCATCGAGCAACTGGAACGCGGCTCGCGGACCGTCTTCTGGCTGCCGCTGTACTTCACCGACGAGATGATGGGCCGGGTCGCCCAACTCGCGAAAATCAACTACCTGTTGGGAGCCGGCGGCACCGGCGACCGGCTCGACACCCTCGCCGCCGACTGGCCGGTCACCGACCGGCAGCAGGGCAAGGTCTACCTCCAGCAGCGGCAGGCCCAACTGCGCAACACCCTGCTCAGCGCGCTGAAACAGGCGTACGGGGTGACCGCGCCGCAGTCGTCCGACGTGGAGTCGGACAGCGTCGGCGTGCTGCACACCCTCGCCGACGGGATACGGATCGGCGACCCGCGCGGCGGCACCCTCGCCGAAGCCTTCCACAACCTCACCGGCGAACTGCTCGCCTGGTCCTACCCCGGCCGGCCCGCGCTGCCCGACGACGAAAAGCCGGTGACCCGCAGCGAACTCGCCAAGATCTTGGAGTACGCGCAGCAGGCCGCCGCCGACCCCACCCGCGGCGTCAGCGTGCAAGCCAGCGACCAGCGCACCATCCGGCGGATCTGCAACAACCTGCGCCTCGGCGAACTGATCGACCACCGTTACGTGCTGACCACCAGCACCTGCCGCTGGAGCCAGCACCTGCTGCAGGCCGCCGCCAAGGAGGGCTACACCCAGCACTTCCCGGTGCACCGGCTCCGCGAACTGATCAACCAGCCGGAGCCGTTCGGGTTCGACCGCGACCTGGAAAGCCTGATCATCGCGGTCTTCGCGCTGGAGCAGCAGCTTGCCTGGTACGAGCATGGCGGCAAGATCAGCGTGACCGCGATCCCCGC
>DASULK010000176.1:0-18512 GCA_036278255.1 Micromonospora sp. | reverse complement strand
GAAAAGCACCGCTTCGTCGGTGTCGAGCTCGCGGGCGTACGGGACCACCTCACCGGTCTCCGCGAACCCCATCCGGTGCCAGAAGCCCGCCGCCACCCAGTTGCCCCGGACCACCGCCAGCCGCAACCGCTTGATCTCCGGCCAGCCGCGGGCCAGCGCCTCCGTGCTGCGGAGTATCCGCTCCCCCAGCCCGCAGCCCTGCTGCTCCAGCCGAACCTGCAGCAACCCGATGTACGCCACGCTGGCGTCGGGATAACCCCGCACCAGGTCAACGATCCCCAGCAGCTTCTTCTCCTCCCACCAGCCGAGCACATGCTTCGACTCCGGCGGCATGCCGGGCGGGAGGGCCAGAAACAGCTCATCCACATCGGATGGCTCCGGGATGCGGCGCTCCGCCCGCTGGGTGAAGCCGACATCGGCCCCGAAAACTAACCAGACAGCGTCGCGGTGATCTTCGTTCTCGAAGTCAAGGCGCGTCAGCACGCCGCCCGCTCCACCGACGTGTCCCGTCGCCAGCTCGGCCGAATCAGCCTGCTCCATACGGTCCATCATCCATCTGGCCCAGTCGGAGGTTCGACCACCTGGCGGCCCTTGCCGGAAACCGGGCAGCTGCTGCGCACCGGGCAGGTCCGGCACTTCGAATTCGCCACCGCGACAAAGGTCGATGCCGCCATCGTCTCCGCGGTACGCCGCACCATCGCCCGCGCCCAACCCTGATCCTCGCCCTCCCCGACCGGGGCCTGGAACTGCTCCCGGGCCTGCGCCGCCGTCGTGCCCAACTGCACCAGCGCCGCCCCGCCCGACACCTCCCCGTACTCGTCGAACGCCCCCGCCTCCACCGCCGCCTGATACGCCCCGAGCTGCGGATGCTCCCCCAACTCGGCCGCCGTCACCTGCGTCGTCTTCCCGGTCTTCAGGTCGACCACCACCAGCCGGCCCTCGGCGTCCACCTCCAGCCGGTCCACCCGCCCCGTCAACTCGATCGGACGGGCCGGGTCGTCGAGGCGTACCGCAAACTCGTGCTCGATGGCGAGCAGCCGACGCGGATTACCGGCCAGCCAGCGGAGCAGCTTGTCCACCATCGTCTCGGCCCGGGCCTGCTCCGGCCCGGCCATCCACCGCGCCGCCAACTCGATCACGTCGAAGCGTGCCGTCACATACTCCAGCAGCCGCGCCCGGTCGGCGGTGGCGTCCTCGGCCAGCATCGCCGCGGCGTGCACCAGGTTGCCGACCCCCTGCGCTGCGGAGGCTGGAGCGGACCCCCCGTGCCGCTCCAGCAGCCAACGCAGACTACACCGCAGCGCACTCTCCATCGTGGACGGGGTGACCTTCACCGGCTCCCCCTCGTCGACCAGCGGCCGGTCGTCCGAGAGCCCCCGCAGCCCCCACCAGTCGTCCGGGTGGGCACCCGGCACCCCGGCCGCCGCCAGCCGAGCCAGCTCGGCCGCTGCCGCCCGCCGCCGCTGCACCGACGACGTGGGATCGGTGACCGCCACCCGCAATTCGGCCACCAGCGCCGGCAGGGTCAACGCCCGGGGCGGCCGGACCAGCGCCAACTCCGCCGCATCCCCGTCTCCGTCCGAGTCGCCGTCCGGCCCGGAATCAGCAGCCCCCGCCCCGGCCAGTTCATACAGGAACCGGCTCGGCTGCTCCTCATGATCGGTGCCCCCCACCGCCGCCGCCGACGCCACCGCACTGACCAGCAGCCGCCGCCGAGCCCGCGTCGCCGCCACATAGAAGAGCCGCCGCTCCTCATCCAACAGCGCCGACGTCTGCCCCACCAGCGCGGCCACCGCCCCGACCCCATCCGCGCGGCCCGCCAGCACATCGACCAGCCGCTCCGAACCGAGCAGGCTGCCGCGCAGCCGCAGATCCGGCCAGATCCCCTCCTGAACGCCGGCGATGGCGACCACATCCCACTCCAGCCCCTTCGCGGCGTGGGCAGTCAGCAGACGCACCGCATCACCCCGGTCAGCGGTCGGGGCGAGCGTGTCGGCCGGCAACTGCTGACCCAGCACATGGTCCAGAAACACCTCGGTCCGGGCACCGGGCAGCCGATCGACGAAACGTGCCGCCGTGTCGAAGAGCACCACCACCGCGTCCAGGTCACGGTCGGCCGCGGCCGACCGCCACCGCAGCCCCGACTCCCCCTCCCCCGCCTCCGGCCGCCGCGAAATGGCAGCCGACCAGCTCTCCGCCAGCCCGCTGGCCCGCCACACCGCCCAGAGCACATCCTCGACCGTGCCGGTCTCGGCCGCCTGGCGAGCGGTGGCGAGCAGGTTGGCGATCGTCTTGGCCGGGGCCGCCCAACGCCGGTCGACCGCCGCCAACTCGGCCGGATCACGCAGCGCATCAAGCATCAACTCCCCCGACGGCCTGCGGTCCCCCGCCGCCAGCGCCAACACCCGCAGCCCCTGCCGCAGCCGCCGCTCACCCAACGGGTCCGCCCCGCCCAGCGGCGAATGCAGCAACGCCACCGCCGCCTCCTCGTCCAGCCGCTCCGGCTCCAACGCGCAGCGCAGCAACAGCAGCAGCGGCGCCACCGCCGGATGCTGATGCAGCGGCAGATCCTCGCCGTACACGACCGTCGGCACCCCGGCGGCGTGCAGCGCCCGCTGCAGCGGCGGAAGCTGCCAGGTGGTCGACCGGACAATCACCGCCATCCGCGACCAGGCGATGCCGTCGATCAGGTGCGCCGACCGCAGCGCATGCGCCAGATAACCCGACTCGCTCGTCCCCGAACGGAACGTACGGACCTCCACCTCGCCCGGCTCCGCCCCCGGCAGCGGGCGCAGATCCCGGTGCCCGGCCGGCCCACGCAACCGCCGACCCAGCCGGCGGGTGGCGGCCAGCAGCCCCGGCCCCGCCCGGTAGCAGGTGGTCAGCGTGACCGCCGGAGCCACCCCACCGGCGGCGGTCCGGAAACGGTGCGGAAAAGCAGCGACACCGGAGGGGTCGGCACCCCGGAACGCGTACGTCGACGAATCCGGGTCGGCGAAGGCCACCAACGACTTGCCGCCCCCGGCGATGAGGGCGAGCAGCTCCAGCTGCGCCGGGTCGGTGTCGGCCAACTCGTCCACATAGACGAAATCCAGCCGGCGCCGCTCCGCCGCCAGCAACGCCTCATCGTCGACCAGCAGCCCGGCCGCGGCCCGCACCAGCTCGGCGTTGTCGTAGGCGACCGACCCGCGGGTGGTCGCATCCCGTAACGCCAGCACGGCGACGTACTCCCGCAAAAACCGGGCGGCGGCCGGCCAGTCGGCGCGGCCCAGCCGCTCCCCCAGCCGGGCCAGTTCGACCGGGCCGACGCCCCGCTCGGCGGCGCGCAGCAGCAGATCCCGCAACTGGGTGGCGAAGGCGCGCGTCCGCAACGCCGGCCGCAACTGCTCCGGCCAGCCCGCCGGGTCGGCCTCCGGATCGTCGTCGACCACCGCCAGCAGCTCACGGATGATCAGGTCCTGTTCGGGGCCGGTCAGCAGTCGGGGCGACGGCTCACCCCGCTCGGCGGCGGCCCGGCGGAGCAGGCCGAAGGCGTACGCCGGAAAAGTGCGCACCAGCGGCTCCGGAACCACCCGACGCTCCCCGCCGGCGATCCGGGCCGCCACCCGCTGGCGCAGCCCGGCGGCCGCCCGCCGCCCGAAGGTCAGCACCAGGATCCGCTCCGGGTCGGTGCCGGCAGCCACCCGGGCCGCCACCCCCTCGACCAGGGTGCTGGTCTTGCCGGTGCCCGGCCCCCCGGCCACCAGCAACGGCCCGTCGGTGTGGTCGACGACCCGCTGCTGCAGCGGGTCGGGCACAAGCACCGGCCCGGCCTCGGCCGGCCGGCGGACCAACCGGTACGCCTGCATAGCCGCCATCACATCACGCCCCTGTGACGGGGTGACGTGCAGCGCTGGCGGGATCAGGGCCGCTCGCGGTCGACGGCGGCGGCAGCCTCGCTCGCCGCAGCCTGATCCTGCGCCGTCTGCTTCAGCGCCTCCTGTTCGGCGGTGAAGAGTTCGTCCGCTTCCACAATGTGCCGGATCGCGACGTCCACATCGTCGGTGACGCACATCAGTTCCAGGTCCGCCTGGCTGATCTTGCCGGTGGCCGCCATCACGTCCCGGACCCAGTCCAGCAGGCCCCCCCAGTACTCGGTGCCCATCAGCACCACCGGGAAGCGGGTCACCTTCCCGGTCTGCACCAGCGTCAGCGCCTCGAACAGCTCGTCCAGGGTGCCGAACCCGCCGGGCAGCACGATGAACCCCTGGGCGTACTTGACGAACATCGTCTTGCGGGCGAAGAAGTAGCGGAAGTCGATCGCCAGATCGACCCACTCGTTCATGCCCTGCTCGAAGGGGAGTTCGATACCGAGCCCGACCGAGAGTCCGCCGGCCTCGCTCGCCCCCCGGTTGGCCGCCTCCATCACGCCCGGGCCGCCGCCGGTGATGACCGCGTATCCGGCCGCGGTCAGCGCCGCCGCAACCCGCTCGGCGAGCTGACACTCGTAACTGTCCGGCTTGCTCCGCGCGGAACCGAAGACACTGATCGCGGGCGGCAGGGTGGCCAGGGTGTCGAAGCCCTCGACGAACTCGGAGAGGATCCGCAAGGCTCGCCAAGCGTCCTTGGTCTTCCACTCGGCCCGGCTGCGGGAGTCGAGCAACCGCTGGTCGGCGGTGGTACGCGGAATGGCCTCACGGCGGAGGGTGACCGGACCGCGGTGACGCTCGGGGATGGGTTCCCGCCTGCCGGCTGGGCTCTTGCTGTTGGTCATGCAACAAACCGTAGTAGGGCGTCGGAACTGTCATGCGGGATGCGTCGCGGATTCCCGACGGGAATCTGCCGATACGACCCGCCGTCACCGCTCGACACGCCGATCCTGATCACAGAGTGGCCTCGGAGGCAACCAAATGGCGCGCATCTGCGTCATACCCAGCACATACTGTTACCCGGCGACGGATGGGTAGGCACGGCGGTCGGCATCGCCGGCGAACACCTTGGGGGGAGGGGTCACTGTGATGTCCCGCAGCGACATACTTCGACTTCGGCGGCAGATGCACCGGCGGATCCGCGAGGTCGTGGCCGAACGCAGGCTTGCCCGCCTGGAGTCAGGTGACGCCGAGCCGGATCCCGGATCGATTGCCGCAGAGTCCCGATCGCCCCAGGACGACGGCTTCCTGGTCGGCGGCTGATCCGGAGCTCCGCGGCACGTCGTCGGGGCCCGGCGACGTCCCGCGGAGTCAGGAGGCGAGCCAACGGCGCACGACCTCGGCCCCCTCGCGGAGCTTGGCGATCTCGACGTGCTCGTTCTGGGCGTGCGCCACGTTAGGGTCGCCGGGGCCGAAGTTGAGGGCGGGGATACCGAGCGCCGCGAACCTGGACACGTCCGTCCAGCCCAGCTTCCCGACCGGTGGCGCCCCCACCGCCGCCAGGAACTCCTGCGCCGGTGCGGCGGTCAGGCCTGGCAGCGCCCCGGGTGAAGAGTCGACCACCTCGACCTCGAAGCCGTCGAAGACGTCGCGGACGTGGGCGTGCGCCTCCTCCTCGCTCCGGTCCGGGGCAAACCGGTAGTTGACCTCCACCTCGCACCGGTCGGGCACCACATTGCCGGCCACCCCACCGCGGATGAGCACCGCGTTCATCCCCTCCCGGTAGACGCACCCGTCGATGGTGACGGTCCGCGCCTCGTACGCCGACAGTCGGCGCAGCACCTCACCGGCGGCGTGGATGGCGTTGACCCCGTTCCAGGAGCGCGCCGAATGTGCCCGACGGCCGGTGGTGGTCACCACCGCCCGCATCGTGCCCTGGCAGCCGGCTTCGACGACGCCGTACGTCGGTTCCAGCAGCAGCGCGAAATCGGCGGTGAGCCACTCCGGGTACGCCTGCGAGACCAGGAAGAGCCCGTTGTACCGGGCCTCGATCTCCTCCGCCTCGTAAAAGAAGTAGGTGACGTCGTAGCGGGGGTCGGGCAGGTGGACCGCCAAGTGCAGGGCGTAGGCCACCCCCGACTTCATGTCCGAGGTGCCGCACCCGTACATCAGATCACCGTCCAGATGGGACGGGAAGTTGTTGTTCAAGGGCACCGTGTCCAGGTGCCCGGCGAGCACCACCCGCTGTGCCCGCCCCAGGTCGGTACGGGCCATCACCGTATTGCCGAACCGCTCGACCGACAGGTGCGCGACGCCGCGCAGCACCTCCTCGACGTAGTCGGCGATCTGCTTCTCGTTACGCGACACCGACTCGATGTCGACCAACGCGCGGGTCAACGCGACCGGGTCGGCCAGTACCTCGGGGGTCAACGGGTTCGTCATGTGCGCACCCTATGTCACCCCGGCCGTCTGTTGGACGCGGAAGGGAGCCCATTTCCTGGGCCGTTCTCGCACTGGGGCGGGGCAAGATCGGCGGGATCAGTATGGTGGGGTATGTGACAACTGCGCAGCCCGCGTGGGGCATCGGACTGGCCACCATCACCTCGGACGATCAGGTGCTCGACACCTGGTACCCGACCGGCAAGCTGGGATTCGGCACCCCGCCCGAGGGGGATCCCGAAACGCTGCTGGCGCTCCCCACCGGTGCGGTGGGACCGTGCGCCCTGCCCGGTCTGCGCACCGAGATCGTTGCCACCGAAATCGGGTCGCTGGCGGATCCGATCCTCGGCCCGGCCGACGCCTATCTGCGGCTACACCTGTTCTCTCACCGGCTGGTGCGCCCCAACGAGCTCAACCTGGATGGCATCTTCGGCCACCTCGCCAACGTCGCCTGGACCTCGGCCGGGCCGTGCCCGCCGGATCGGGTCGACGAGTTGCGGATCATCGAACGGGCTGCCGGACGGCACCTCGCCGTCTACGGGGTCGACAAGTTCCCGCGGATGACCGACTACGTGGTCCCCTCCGGGGTGCGTATCGCCGACGCCGACCGGGTGCGCCTCGGCGCCCACCTCGCCTCCGGCACCACGGTCATGCACGAAGGCTTCTGCAACTTCAACGCCGGTACGCTGGGCACCTCGATGGTCGAGGGACGGATCGTGGCCGGCGTGGTGGTCGGTGACGGCTCCGACATCGGTGGTGGGGCCTCCATCGTGGGCACCCTCTCCGGCGGCGGCACCGAGAAGGTCAGCATCGGGGAGCGCTGTCTGCTCGGCGCCAACTCCGGCGTCGGCATCTCGCTCGGCGACGACTGCGTGGTCGAAGCCGGCTGCTACATCACCGCCGGCTCCAAGGTCACCCTGCCCGACGGCCGGGTGGTCAAGGCCCGTGAACTCTCCGGCGTCAACGGCCTGCTCTTCTGGCGTAACTCGGTGACCGGCACGCTGGAGGCGCGCCCGCGTACCGGTCATGGCATCGAACTCAACGCCGCCCTGCACGCCAACGACTGAGCCGACCTGCGACAACCGGCCATTGTCGGCCCAACCGGCGCCAACAATCCGGACACGGGGGTGTCATTCGCCGGACGCATCGTGCACCGTGTGTTATAACGCCTTCACGACGGGAGGTCGTGATGGCCGGTCAGGTGCTCGAACTACGCGTACACGGCGTCGCCAACACCGCACCGGCAAGCATGCTGGGGATCGGGCCGCAGCCGGGCGACCCGCCCGGGGGGAACGCCCGACCCCGGTTGGTTGCCGGAAACCAGGTGACCGGCTTCTACCGGTCCTCCACCGCCGACCCCGACGATCCACTGATGGTCGAGGCGTACAGTTGGGGACAGCTCACCTCCGGCGCCCGAACGGTCAAGGACCTGCGTCGGGCACTGTGGACGCTGCTACTGCCGTTTGTCCTGGCCAACCTGGCGTTGCAGGCGCGGCCCGACATACCGGCGGATTCCCGCGAAGAGCGCTGGCGCAGCCGACCGGCGCTCGCGGCCTGGTTGGTACGGCTGTTCTGCCTGAGTCTGACCATGACCTTCGCCGTGGCGGCGACGGGGGTCGGGGTCGACCTTGTCGCCTGGCAGTGCGTTGATGCCGCCTGCCTCGCGCAGATCCCCGGCCCATGGGGGTTCCTCGGCACCGGCTGGTGGCGCGAAGGTGCCCGCGCCCTCGCCGTGGGCCTGCTCGCCCCACTCGGCGTGCTGGCCCTGGTCGGCTTCCTGACCTGGCGGACCTACCACTACGAGGCTGAACTGCCGGTGGCACCGGCCGGGCCGGACGAAGCAACGCCCCTGCACAACCCGCTGCAGGACCCCACCTACTGGTGCGGGGAGGGCCAAGTCCGCCGGCTCGCCGTACTGCACCTGGCCAGCGCCGCCGCCGTCGCCGCCGCGATCCCGCTCGGCGCGGTGATCGCGATGGATCCACCACAGGGGGTACGGGCGGTTCTGGTCTGGCCGGTTGTGGCGGTGCTCGCAGCCACCGTCGCGCTCTCCGTGGCGGTGCTCGGCCACCCGTACGTCACCCGCCGCGGCGGGGACACTCCACTGCGGCCGTACGGCGTTGGAGTGGCCGTGCTCGCGGCGGTCGGGGTGATCGGCACCCTCGCGGTGCTGCTGCTGCCCGACGGTCCCGCCGGCACGCCGCTGGCCGACCTGCGGCCGCCACACGGCTGTGCCCAGGACCGGAGCATCGCCGGCTGCAGAGAAGACCGGTCCCTACCCGGCTACGACGCGGTGATCGTGTGGCTGGGCGCGTTCCAGATCCTGGTGCTCACCGCGCTCGCTGTGCTGACCGGTACGGGCCGACGCACACCAGACGCCGGGCCGCACAAGCCGGACGAGGGGCCGGCGGGCATCGCCTGGGGTGGCAGCGGGCCGACCGTCCTGGCCGGACTGGGCTGGCTGCTCGGCCTCGCGTACTCTGCGGGGGTCCTCTACTGGGTGACCGACCGACTCAACCATGGCGCCACACCGAGCGGCCGATCGGCCATCACACTGCCGGTGCCGGTGATGTGGGCCGGCTTGGCGATCATCGGCGTGCTGGCTGTCGCGGTGGTCGTCGCGGTGCGGGCGTGGATCGTGTTCGTCCGGCTGCGTCGGCAGAGCCTGGCGCAGCTGGTCCCACCCGGCAACCTGCTGTCGGCCCATGAACGGCGCCGGGCCCGCGACGTGGCCACCTACCGGGCCCTGCACCACCTCATCGGGGAGCACTCGGTGCGGCTGGTCGGCCATCTCGCCGCAGCCGGGGCGGTGTTGGCCCTCGCCGGCATGGCCGCGGTCGTCTCCGGCGCCCGGCCGGTCTCCACCGATCCGGAAGGCTTCGGGCTGGTGGTCAAGGCCGTCGCCGATACCGGGGACACCCTGGCCGGCTGGCTGCCGGCGCTGGTTGCCGGCGTCGGGCTGCTCGTCTACCGCAACGACGCCGTACGCCGGTCGGTCGGCATGCTCTGGGACGTGGCGACGTTCTGGCCGCGGGCCGCGCACCCGCTCGCGCCACCGAGCTACGCCGAACGGGCGGTGCCGCAGTTGCAGACCCGCGCGATCGGTCTGATGGCGTTGCCGGACAACGACGTCCGGCGGCCGGAGGCCATCATCCTGTCCGGGCACAGCCAGGGCGCGGTCATCTGCGCCGCGGTCATCCTGCAGATGCCGCATCAGTGGCACCGGCGGGTCTGGTTCTTCTCCTACGGCTGCCAGCTGAGCTACCTGTACGGACGGGTCTTCCCCGCCTACTTCGGGCCCGACCGGCTGCCGGTTGTCATCTCGACGCTGACCGGTCCGTCGGGGCGGGTCCGCTGGACGAACTTCTGGCGGGAAACTGACCCACTCGGCTGGCCGGTCAACGCGGGCGAACGTGAGCTGTGGGTGGCCGACCCGGCGGCGCTGCGGCCATCGGGAGGCGAAGTCGCCGACCCGCCCATCCACAATCACAGCGGCTATCCGGACGCACCGGAATATCAGCGGGAACGCGCTGAAGTCGTCGCGCTGGCCACCGCGGCTGTCCCCGCACCACGCCACGAACCCTAACCCCACCCCACCCGCACCCCAGCCCCCCGTACCCTGTTGATCTAGGGCGGATTCCAGGTAGTTGATCTTTATTTGCGAGAATTCTCCCTAGATCAACGGGAAGGGCGGCGGGTGGATGATCAGGTCGGCCCGGTGCGCGGTGGTGTCAATCAGATCGGCGTTGACCTGATCTGTGCCGCTGGCCCGGGCCGCCGCCTCCGCCGCGCTGCGTCCGAACTGGATGTGCCGCTCGGTGAGCCGGCATAGCCGCTGCACCGGGTCGGCGTCGAGAAACCACGCCTCGTCGAGCAGTTCCCGCACCCGCCCCCACGGCCCGTCAGGCACCAGCAGATAGTTACCCTCAGTGATCACCAACCGCACCGATGGCGGCACCGGGATAGCGCCGGCGATCGGCTCCTCTATCGAGCGCTGGAACTCCGGGGCGTAGACGGTAGTGCCGCCGACGACGCGTAGCCGGCGCAGCAGGGCGACATATCCCTCCCCGTCGAAGGTGTCGATCGCCCCTTTGCGGGCGTGCCGGCCGAGTCGGTGCAGCTCCGCCTCGGCCAGATGGAACCCGTCCATCGGCACCAGTACGGCGGACTCACCGACCGCCGCCACCAGCTGTGCCGCCAGGGTGGACTTGCCCGCCCCGGGCGCGCCGGCGATGCCGAGCAGTTGCCGCGGACCGGCCCCGGCCAACGCGCGGGCCCGCTCGACGAGTTGGTCGACGGTGAGCCCCTGGTAATTGACAGGATGAACCGGTGACCTCCATGAAGAAGCGCATGCTCGCGGGCGAGCCCTACCAGGCCGATGATCCCGAACTCGTCGCAGACTTACAACGGGCCGCTCTCCTGCTGGAGCGGTGGAGAGCCTGCCCACGCCAACCGCGCGCCGCGCGCTAACCGGCGCTGTCCCGCAGCGGTCCCCGGCCATCGGATTCGGCGCCAGCAGCGGATCCGGTACCGCCGGCCGGGGAAGGTTTGTCGGCCGACCCGACCAGAACGGAGGGCTCGCTGATGGTGAACCGGGCCTCGACCATCACCTGCACGGTCTGCACCTGCGGGTCGAGATCAAGCTCGGGTGGGCCTCCCGCCGCGGCGGCGTGAAAACCAGCCCCCACCATCATCGGCTGGTTCGCCATCCCGACGTCGGCGACCTCCAGCAGCGCGGTCACCCGGGCACCGAGCGCATCGGCGTACTCGCGGGCCCGCTCCACAGCTGCGGCGATCGCGGCGCGACGGGCCTCCCGATGCGCCGGGCTGGTCGGGCGCAGCTCCCACCATGGCCCGGAGACGGTGACCTGGTCCTGGTCGGCCAGGCGCAGCATCAGCTCGCCGAGCACGGTGAAATCGGTGACGGTCACGGTGGTGGTGACGCTGCCGTGGTATGCCGACACCCGCTCGCGGGAGCGTTTCGTCTCCGGCCAGACGGAGAGGCTCCCGGTCTCCCGGCGCTCGATCGCCGGGCCGTACGAGTCGATCAGGGCACGGGTCGCCTCAGCCCGCTCGGAGAGCCGGGTCAGGGTGGTCGCCCGGTCCGCGTTGCGGGCCGACACGGTCACCGAGAAACGCGCCAGCTCCGGGGGTGCCTCATGCACGACTTCGCCACGTACGGCGACAACGGGGCCATCAGCCATGGCCTCACAGTACCGGCGTTGACTGCTGCGGGCGGTGCACCGTGTAGGTGACCATCGAATCCTCGACCGCGCAGCGGGTGAGGTAGCCGCCCGACCGGCCGAGCTTCAGCAGGAAGTCCAGTTCCGCATCGTGTGGCCCGCCGAGCGCGAAGCTCCGGGTGGACCGGGAGACCGGTCGGGTCAACAGGTCTTCCCGGACTGCCCGACTCTGGGCATAGTGGGTGGTCAACCGCTCCGCGTCGTTGTCCCGCAACGCCGTGATCAGATCGGTGAGGAAGTCCTGCACCAGCTCGACCTGCCGCAGCACGAAATCGCGATTGTTGATCAGCATGTCGACGGTACGGGCACTGGGTGTCCCGGCCACCCGGGTGCCGTCCCGGAAACTCCCGGCCGCCAGGGCGAGAACCGCGTCGCGCAGCGGCGAGCGGGCCACCCCACCGGACAGACTTCCGGCCAACAGGTGCGGGATGTGCGAGGCCAGGGCGACCGCGGTGTCGTGCACGGGGACGGACATCGGTACGACGCGGGCCTCGAAGACGTCGATGACCATCCTAGACAGGGCGCGGAAGGGGCCGATCGGGCTCTCGGCCGCGGGACAGAGCACCCAGGGGGCTCCGCTGAACAGGAGCGGGTCCGCCGACACCAGGCCGGAGCGCTCGGTGCCCGACATCGGGTGCCCCGGGACGACCCGGTGCGTCAGCCCGTTCTTCTCGGCGGCGGCGGCCACCGCCGATTTGGTGCTGCCGACGTCGGTGATCACGCAGTGGTCGCTGGTGGCCTTTGCGACCGTCGCCAAAGTGTCGGGCAGGGTCGACAGTGGGCCGCAGAGGAAGACGACATCCCGGTCGCGGACCGCGTCCCCTATCTCGTCGGCGAAGACCAGCCCCTGCTGCCGCGCCTGCTCCCGGGTCTCCCGGTCGGGGTCCCATCCGGTGACGTCGAGCCCCGCCTGCCGCAGCCGCAGCAGGATGGAGCCGCCGATCAGCCCGGTGCCGACCACGGCGGTCTTCAGCTCAGGTACCGGTCTGTCCAACATCAACCACCTCGGCGCGTCCGGCGGTGCAGGTCGAGCCTGCCACGGTCCGACTCGGCGAGCCGGCTCCCTCAGCAGGCACCGTCACTCGGCGAGCCGGGCGGCCACCGCCGCGATCCGCTCATCCGTTTCGGTCAACGCCACCCGCACGTGCGTTTGGCCGTCCGGGCCGTAGAAGCTGCCCGGGGAGACCAGGATGCCGCGACGGGCCAGCCAGTCGACGGTCTGCCAGCAGTCTTCGCGCCGCGTCGCCCAGAGGTAGAGGCCAGCTTCAGAGTGGTCGATCTCGAAACCTACGCCGGTCAGCGCGGCGTGCAGCACCTCGCGGCGCGCCCGGTAACGCTCCCGCTGCACCGCCACATGCTCGTCGTCGCCGAGCGCGGCGACCATCGCCGCCTGCACCGGCGCCGGGACGATCATGCCGGCGTGCTTTCGGATCTTCAGCAGCTCCGCCACCAGTTCGGGATCACCGGCGACCAGCCCCGCCCGGTAGCCGGCCAGGTTCGACTGCTTCGACAACGAGTGCAGCGCGAGCACGTTGCGGTAGCGTCCGCCCGGGCCCCCGTCCCCGCACACCTCGTCGGAGAGCACGGAGAGCGGATCGGCCTGCCAGCCGAACGGCCGGTAGCACTCGTCGCTGGCGATGACCGCTCCGCGCTCCCGGGCCCAGTCGACCATTTTTCGCAGGTGCGCCGCGGGGAGCACCCGCCCGGTCGGATTCGACGGCGAGTTGACCCAGAGGAGTCGGACCCGGGGCGTCGGCCCGAGCGCGGTCAGAGAGTCGGCCCGCACCGTGGTCGCCCCCGCCAGCCGGGCCCCGTCCTCGTACGTCGGGTAGCAGACGCGTGGCACCACCACCACGTCGCCGGGGCCGAGGCCGAGCAGCGTCGGCAGCCAGGCCACCAGCTCCTTCGATCCGATGGTGGGCAGGACCCCCAGCTCCGTCGGATCCGCACCGCAGGTCCGCGCCGCCCACTGCGAGATCGCCTCGCGCAGCTCCGTTGAGCCGGCGGTGAGGGGGTATCCCGGCGCGTTGGCGGCCTCGGACAGCGCGGTTCGCACCACCGCCGGCACCGGGTCGACCGGGGTGCCCATCGAGAGGTTGATCAGGCCGTCGGGGTGGCGGGCGGCCCGCTCCCGGGCCTGGTCCAGCACATCCCAGGTGAAGTCCGGCAGCCGGGCCGATACCCGATCGGCCCGCTGTGTTGATCGGGTCAGCTTGCGTCACCCTTGGCTGGCTGGGACGCGACGAACGACGTGTCCTTCCCGACCCTGCCGATCTTGGAGGCCCCGCCCGGAGAGCCGAGGTCTTCGAAGAATTCGTAGTTCGCCGCCGTGTAGTCCTTCCACTGCTCTGGGACGTCATCTTCGTAGAAGATCGCCTCGACCGGGCAGACCGGCTCACAGGCCCCGCAGTCAACGCACTCGTCAGGGTGGATGTAGAGCATCCGGTCGCCCTCGTAGATGCAGTCGACCGGGCACTCTTCGACACAGGACTTGTCGAGCACATCGACGCACGGCTCGGCGATGATGTAGGTCACGGGTCTTCTCCTCCGCACGCCACGCCGCGGTACCGCGGCGAGTATGAGCCTAGTATCTCGCCTGGGAGGGGGGAGATCGTGCTCGGTCCGCAGGATGTAGGACACCGGGTGGTGGTTCGTCGGATTGTGGGCATTTCCGGCGATCGGACGCTCTACTCGGACGCCCTCGGCGAACTGGTCGACCTGACCGAGACCTATCTCACGGTCGCCACCGTCAAGGGGCCGATCCGCGTGCCGCTGAGCAAGGTGCATCGCGCCAAGCGGGTGCCGCCCCCACCGCCGAGACGGGTACCGCTCGCGCGGCGGCCGCCTGCCGCTGTCGTGGCCGCCCTGGAGGTCGCCGCGAACGAAGCCTGGCCGGCACCGGTTCAGGAACGGCTCGGCGGCTGGCTGCTCCGGGCCGCCGACGGCTGGACCGGCCGCGGCAACTCGGCCCTCCCCGTGGGAGCCCCCGGCCGCCCCCTGGCGGCGGCGATCGACGCCGTCGAGCGGTGGTACGCCGACCGTGGCCAGCCCCCGATGATCAGCGTGCCCCTGCCGATGGCCGGTTCGGTCGGGCGGGCGCTCGACACCCGCGGCTGGTCCGCCCGGCCGCTGGTCCTGGTGCAGACCGCCCCGCTGGCGGCGGTCCGCGACGCAGCACCGCGCCGAGCCGATCTGCCCCGGGTCGAGTTGGCGGCAACCCCGTCCGACGACTGGTTGACGATCGCCGCGGCCCGCAAGGGGGACCTGCCGGACGTCGCCCGGCACGTGCTCACCGCGGTGGAACAGATCCGCTTCGCCCACCTTCACGATGCTTCCGCCCCGGGTCGCCTGCTCGGTATCGCCCGTGGCACGGTCACCGGGGAAGGGCGGTGGCTCGGAGTGACCCTGCTGGAGGTGCTACCCGAGGCGCGTGGGCGAGGCTTCGCCCCGCACCTGGTCCGGGCACTCGTCGACTGGGCCGCCGGCCTCGGCGCCACCGATGTCTTCCTGCAGGTCGAGGAGGCGAATCCGGCGATCGCCCTCTACCAGCGGCTCGGCTTCACCACCCACCACACGTATCGAATCCGGGTGGCGCCGGAACCAGAAGTCGGGGCAGGCGGCTAGCGGCGGACCACCTTGCGGGGCTTGGACTGCACCGTCTCGGCGTACCGCTTCAACGCCTGCGACCGGTGATCGAGACCGAGCGCGGTCAAGAGCAGAAAACCGACCAGGGTGCCGCCTCCGCTGAAGCCGGCGTAGAGCCAGACCTGCATGAAGAAATCACCTGCTCCGCCGACGAACGGGTGGCTGCCGCTGAGGAAGGGACCGACAAAAACCGTCAGGGCCATCGCGACCAGCACAGCGGCGGCGACGTCGGAACCCCAGCGGGCCGCCGGATAGCGCCGTCCCCAGATGAAGGCGAGGGTGGCGAGGATCACGCCGATGACGATGAACATGCCCAGCGACACCCGGTCCTGATGCTTGACGGAGCCGTCGAAGCCGAAGCGGACCACCAGCCGGGCGACCACATTGACTGCAAACAACACCGCCGCAAGCCCCCCGACCGGCAGCCAACGGTCCCGCATTGCACGTCCCTCCTCCGATGAGAATCCGGCACCAGCCGGGTCGACAGTCACTCCTGATCTTCTATCATCCACGAAGCGTCGGGTCTATCCCCGAACGCTACGCCCCGGCCTGACGATCATGCGGAACGCCGTGACGGCGAAGGCCACCGAGCCAGCGAAGATCATCGTGCCCCCGACCCAGTTGCCGATCAGCAGGATGTCCCCCTCCCGCGTCCGGGTGGCCGCCGCCATCATCACGACGAACCAGGCCACCGCCGGCAACGCGACCGCCCCGACATGACCGACCGCCCGGCGGGCGAACCAGGCCAGGGCGACGTTGCCCACCACCGCCAGCACCACCGAGACCCCGACCAACTGCCCGCCGATCCGCAGCGGCGCCCAGAAGAGCTCCACCATCGCGGTCACCACCGCGGCGATCACCGCGACCAGTGCTCCGACCCACCGCAGCACGGTGTCGCCGGCCCTGCTCGCCGTTCCCGATGGCGGGGTGGTACCGCCCGGGCTGACCCCCTCGGGAATGGACGACCCCGCACCGGAGCGCGACTCCCCGGACGGCTCGGCGGGTGATGCGTGCCGGGTCATCGTGGCCTGACCTTGGCCGGCGTACCGGTCGCCGGGGTCGACACCGCCGTCGCCGTGGTCGGCACCGCCACCGGTTCCGGGTCCAGCCCCGCGAAGAGGTCCCGCTCCCACCCGTACGGCCCCTCGCCCGGCCCCCGCTCACCGGCGGCGAGCGTGTAGAACTCCACACCCATCAGATCCCGGTCGAAGTTGCTGGCGATCGCGTTCAGCCAGGAGGTGGGGGGAATCTGAGTGGCGTGGGCCCGAAGTGCCGCCTCTTTGGCCGACCGCTGGTCGGAACCGTCGATCCGAGCCGCGACCTGCTCGTCCGGCGTACCGAACGGCAGGTCGTCGACGTGCTGCACCCCGGCAAACGGGTTGTCGGAGGATTCGGCGAACGCAGCCAGCCCCGCCGCCAGCACGCTCTTCGGCACCGTCGTCCAGTAAATCTTGGCGGGCCCGAAGCCCTCCACGTCCGCCAACTCGGCCGCGCGCATCGCCACCCGGTGCGCCTGAATGTGGTCCGGGTGCCCGTAGAAGCCGTTCGGGTCGTAGGTGACGAGCACCTGTGGGCGTACCTCGCGCAGGATCTCGACCAGGTGCCCGGCCGCCTCCTCCAGGTCGGCCCGCCAGAAGGCGCGGGGGTGGTCGTTCGCAGCGGTGCCCATCATGCCGGAGTCGCGGTAGCGGCCGGCACCGCCGAGGAAGCGGTGATCGGTGACGCCCAGCGCGGCACAGGCCGCGGCGAGCTCGCCGATCCGGTAGCCCCCGAGCTGGTCGGCCGCATCGGCGCACAGCTGCGCCAGCTCGGGCACGTGGATCTCGCCCTCCTCGCCGAGCGTGCAGGTCACCAGGGTGACGTGCGCCCCCGCCGCCGCGTAGTGCGCCATCGTCGCGCCGGTGCCGATCGTCTCGTCGTCCGGGTGCGCGTGAACCAGCAGCAGCCGGCGATGTGCCAGGTTCGCCACGGTGGTCACTGTACGCGGCGGCCTGAAGTTAGCACCTTTGCCGGCGGTCTCCGCGCCGTTTCGCGAGGCCGCCACATCCCTGATCACACCGTCCTACGATCCGGGTGTGGACTATCCGGAAGTAGCCTCCCGTACCCGGCGATTCACCCAGGGGGCGCCGCGAGCCGTGACGGTAGCCGACGACGGTTCGCGGGTGGTCTTTCTTCGATCCGCCGGTCCGCACGACCCGGCCGACGCCCTCTGGTCACTCGATGTCGCCTCGGCCTCCGAGCGCCTCGTCGCCGACCCGGCTGTACTGCTCAGCGCCGAACCGGCCGCAGCGACGGGGGTCCACCTGAGTAACGGCACCGGGCGCGGCATCGACTCGTACGCCACCGACCCCGGCGCCCACGTCGCGGCGCTGAACCTCGCCGGCCGCCTCTTCCGGGCGGACCTGGTCAACGGCGACGTCGTGGAGGTGCCGGTCGCCGGCCCGGTGCTCGACCCGCGCCCCGACCCCACCGGCACCCGGATCGCATACCTCCTGGGCACCGAGTTGCGGGTGGTCGACTACGACGGCACGGACATGCTGCTCGCCGGGGAGGACGCCGGCGTGGTGTGGGGGCAGGCCGAGGCGGTCGCAGCGCGGCAGTTCGGCCGGAACCGGGGCTACTGGTGGGCACCGAACGGAGAGTCGATCCTCGCCGCCCGGGTCGACGCGGCGCGGCTGCCCCGCTGGCACCTGCTCGACGGTGTCCACCCGGAACGGACCCCGACCACCCTGGGCTACCCCCGCGCCGGTGGCCCCATCGCCCAGGTCAGCCTGCACGTGCTCGACCTCGACGGCGCCTGGGTCGACGTGCACTGGGACCGGGAGACCTACCCCTACCTCGTGTCGGTGCACTGGGCCGACGGCGTACCCCTGATCACGGTGCTGCGCCGGCTACAGCAGCACGGACTGGTCCTCGCCGTCGATCCCCGTACCGGTGAAACCCAGGTGCACGCCGAACTCGCCGATCCCAGGTGGGTCGATCCGATCCCCGGCACACCGCGCCACCTGCCCGACGGCCGGGTGCTGGTCGGTGGGGAACTCGCCCACGATGGCTACGACGCCCGCTGCCTCTTCGCCGACGGCACCCTGATCACCTCGCCAGCGCTCTACGTCCGTCGGGTGGTCGGGCGGGTCGCCGGCGCCGCGGGCCCTCCTGAACTCGTGGTGGAAGTCAGCGACGGCGAACCCAGCCAGCAGCACCTCTACCGGATCCGTACCGCCCTCGGCGTGGGCGGCGCCGAGGCGCGGCGGGTGACCACCGAAGCCGGCTGGCACACCGGTGTCGTGGGCGGCGACGTGTTGGTGGTGGGGAGCGAATCACTCGACCACTCCGGCCT
>DASULK010000175.1:0-5068 GCA_036278255.1 Micromonospora sp. | reverse complement strand
ACCGGAGCGGCGTCGCTGCCGTACACCATTCCCGAGATGCCGCACATGCGTCCTCGCTCACTTGCCCGTCGCCCCGATTGCCCGGCTGGTTGCGCCCTGCCCGGTTGTCTTCAGCCTGTCACGCCCCGTGACTCGTCGAGGGGTAGTCGCCACGATCCGGCGTCGAATAGGGGTCTTGCGAGGCGTGGCTTTACGCAGCAGGGCGGAGACGGGACGAGTGGCTCTGGACGGGGCAGGAAGGATCTCCTACGACGTCCTGGCTCATTACACCGGAATGGTTTTCTGCCGCTCCGGCATTGTCAGTGTGGGCTTGGGGCGCCATAGCCGCAGCTTCTGCCCGGACAGCAGAAACACGTACCGGGTGTTGCCGATGAGGTAGCGCCGCCAGAGCCGTCTCGGTTCCACGATGAGACGCCACAACCATGCGAAGCCGCGCCGCTGCATCCACGCCGGGGCCGGCCGCAGCCGGCCGGCGTGGTAGTCGAACGCCGCCCCCACCGCCATCAGCGGCATCTTCAGCAGCGGCCGCATCCCGGAAACGAAGGCCTCCTGGCGCGGGCAGCCCAGCCCGACGAGGACCAGCCGGGCACCCGACCGCGTGATCTGCTCGGCGATGCCGTCGGGCTCGCCGGGGCGGGAGGTGCGGAACTTCGACGCTTCGGCGCCGGCGATCCGCAGCGCCGGGAAACGCCGCCGCAGTGCTTCGGTCAGCCGGTCGAGCGTCTCCGGCGTCGACCCGTACAGGTAGACAGGTAGGTTCTCGTCGGCCATCCGGGCGAGGACCCGCAGGGCGAGTTCCGGTCCGCTGACCCAGTCGCGCAGCTTTGTGCCGTGCAGCAGGTTCAATCCCCAGCGCACCGGTTGCCCGTCCGGGGTCACCACATCGAGGGTGTTGAGCCGCGCCCTCTGTACCGGATCGTGCACCCCGGTGATCACGCCGTGCACCGCGAGGGCCGTCAGGGCGAACGGACGTCGTTCGCGGGCCGCAGCCAGCACCTTCGCGGTGGCGGCGTCGTAGTCGAGGGCGTCAACGAGCACGCCGAGCACGTTACGTTTGCCGAGGTCGACCGGCCGGGCCTCCGACGCTTCGCCCGCCACGCGGCGCTGGTCGTCGGTCCGCAAGCCCTCTCCTCGTACCCGCTGCGTTGCCGGCGGTGCCGCTCGCCCCGGCCGTGGCGACCGGCTCGGTCGCGGTCACGATAACCCGTACCGTCGGGACCGTACCCCCGGAATAAGCCACATTCGCCGATGCATTCGGTGGTTACCGTGCGGTGGCGGCAGCGAGCGCTGCGGCACCCAGGAGGCCGGCGTCGTCGCGCCCTGCGGCCCGCAGTAGCGGCGGCCCGTTGGGCCGCCGCGACGTGGTGCGGGCGAATGTCTCGCCGATGGTGTCGCTCAACAGGCCGTCCGCGCAGCCGAGCCCGCCGCCGAGGACGACGGCCGCCGGGTCGAGCACGGCGACCATGCTGCCCAGCACCGTGCCGAGCGCGATCCCGGCGGTGGTGAGAATCTCCCGCGCCACGGGGTCGGTTTCGCTGGCGGAGACAACCGGTGCTGCCTCGTCTACCTGGCGCCCGGTGCGTTCGGTGTACCGCCGGGCGATGCCGTCCCCGGACACGAACGCCTCGAGGTTGCCTCGCGTGGCCTCGGCCAGAGCGTTCGGAAACGCCGACAGGGGTCGGTTCGGCACTTCGCATTCGCCAAGGGCAAGCGCTTCCCCTCGCGTGCCCGGCATGGCCCGGCCGCTCAGAACGAGCGCGCAGGACAGGCCGGTGCCGAGCGACACATAAAAGAAGGAGGGCAACTGCCGTGCGGCCCCCCACGTCGCCTCGGCGGTGGCTCCGGCCCGTACGTCTGATTCGACGACAATCGGGACGGTGGGGCACAGTTCGCGGAGCAGGTCGGCGGGCTGCTGTGACCAGGACAGCACTTCGGTGCTGGTCAGTAGGCCGTCGGGCGAAACGTATTCGGGATAGCCGGCACCGACGGCGCGTACCCGCCAGCTGCGCTCGCGGGCGCGGGCCAGCAGCTCGCCGACGAGCTCCCGGACGGTGTCGTCGGGGTTGTCGCGTCGGGTGGGGCGGAGCATGCGGTCGCGGACCCGCCCGGCCCCGTCCACCAGCCCGCCGGCGATTTTCGTGCCGCCTACGTCGAGACCGATGACGACGTCGCTGTCGGTGAAGGCGCCTATGCCACTCAAGGCGTCCATCCCTCGGGCACCCGGCCGGAGCCCAGCCAGTAGGTCGGTGCGCTTCCATCGAGGTCGATGAGCTGGTATCGCGTTCCCACGGGTAGGTACACGGCATCGTCGGCGGTGAGCCGGTGCCATGCTTTGCCTTCGGCCTCGGGCAGGTGTACGTGCAGGGTTCCGCTGGTGACGTAGAGCAGACTCTCGTCGGCGGTCACGTGCTCGGCGCCCTGGTGGGCGGCGCTGAGGTGCCCCCGTATGACCGTGAGGTATTCCGTGTCGATCGCCGTACCCGCCAGGTGCCCACCCGTGGAATCGGGCAGCGCGTACAGGTAGTCCCCGGCCTGCACGGCCTGGATGCGGGCGGCGGCTTCACGCTCGGCGCGCGCCGCGGGCCAGCGCCGGTCCCACCGGTCGTCGCGGTACCGCACGGTCTGCAGCAGCGGCTGCGAGCGGGCGTAGGGCGACGCGGTGCCTCGCGAGGGCGGTGGGGCGAAGAACTCGAGCACCTTGACCGGCTCGGTGCCGGGGTTGAACGCGTGGTTCCAGGTGTCCCGGCGGAAGAAACCGATGTCGCCGGCGCGTAGCGGCCGCACCTCGCCGTGCTCGGGATCGACGAGGATCAGTTGGCCGGAGAGGACGACATAGGCCACATCTGCTGCGAAGACCGTCGGGTTTGCCGCGGAGTGCAGGTAGCGGCCGCCTGGCGGCAGCATGAACTGCAGAACGTGCAAGTCAGATGACGACACGTAGACGCGGTCGCTGACGTAGCCCGAGCCGTCGGGATCGCCCCAGAGGTGATGGTGGGCGTCGGCGGCACGGATAACGGTGGCTTGATCGAACGTGGGCCGCGGGGTAGGGCGGCGAGGGCGGTCAGTCACAGATCATCCCTTTCTATCGCAAAACGGGCACCGAAGGCGCCAGTCAGGCCGCGAGCTTCAAGATGCCGCCCATCGGACGCTACCTCGCAAATCACGAATGTCAACCAGTTGTGGCTAACATTGAAGCCGTGGTCCAACTGGTCGGCTCTCGATAAAGTTGGTCCAGGCGACGAAACGGAGGGACATGGGCGAGCTATTCATCGACGGGGCATGGCGCCCCGCCGCCGATGGTGGCGTACGAGGCCTCATCAACCCGGCGACCGGCCGCGAATTTGCACAGGTCTCCGAAGCGGGGCCACAAGAGGCACGGGCAGCGGTAGCCGCGGCGCGTGCCGCTTTCCAGGACCACCGGTGGAGCGGTCGCAGCCCCCACGAGCGCGCCCGTGTCCTGCTCCGGATCGCCGAACTGATCGAACACGATGCCGACCAGTTGGCGCACGCCGAGACCGTCGACACCGGCAAGACGCTCTCCGAAAGCCGCACCGACGTCCAAGATGTGGCCGCCTGCTTCCGCTATTTCGCCGAACTGGTGGCGATCCCGTCGACGCGTACGGTTGCCTCGGCACCGGAAGGCGTGCACAGCGAGGTACGTCGCGAACCGGTCGGCGTCTGCGCACTGATCACGCCGTGGAACTACCCCCTGCTGCAGATCGCGTGGAAGCTCGCGCCGGCCCTGGCCGCAGGGAACAGCGTCGTCATCAAGCCCAGCGAACTCACGCCGATGACCACCATTCATCTGGTCCGACTGGTTCAGGCCAGCGGCGTCCCCGCGGGAGTCGTGAACCTCGTCCTCGGTGCCGGCCCGGTCGTGGGTGAAGAACTCGCGCGCAGCGACGACGTCGACTTTGTCTCGTTCACCGGCGGCGTCGCCACCGGACGACACATCGGGGCGGTAGCCAGCGGAAGGATCGCCCGGGTAGCGCTCGAGCTGGGCGGCAAAAACTCCAACATCGTCTTCGCCGACGCCGACTACGAGGCCGCCCTCGACTTCGCCCTCAACGCCGCCTTCTTCCACTCCGGGCAGGTCTGCTCCGCAGGATCACGCCTGCTCATCGAAGCCCCGCTACACGATCGCTTCGTCACCGACCTCGCTGCGCGGGTCGACGCGATCCGGGTCGGCGACGGTTTCGACCAGCGCAGCCAGGTCGGCCCGATGATCTCCGCGGCCCAACGCGACCGGACCGAACGCTACGTGCAGATCGGCCTCAACGAAGGCGCGACCCTGCGGGCCGGCGGCCGCCGGCCCGAGGACCCGGCGCTGCGGGACGGCTACTTCTACCGGCCGACGCTCCTGGACGGATGCCACGCCGGGATGCAGGTCGTACGCGACGAGATCTTCGGCCCGGTGCTCACCGTGGAGACATTCACCGACGAGGCCGAAGCCGTCCGGCTGGCCAACGACACCGTGTACGGGCTGGCCGGCGGCGTCTGGACCAGTGACGGCGAACGCGCCGAACGGGTCGCTGCCGCGCTGCGCTGCGGCACCGTCTGGATCAACGACTTCCATCCCTACGTCCCCGGCGCCGAATGGGGCGGCTACAAGCTCTCCGGCGTGGGCCGCGAACTCGGCCCGACCGGGCTGGCCGAATACCAGGAGATCAAACACGTCTGGCGCCGCGACCAGCCGCAGCCCTCGGGCTGGTTCAGCAACTGACCTCAAGGAAAGGCCCGGCGAGCATCCAGCGAGCGCGGGCACCACCTCTGAAACAACGGAGGACTGCAAATGTCTGTGCAGGTGGAAACCACCAGCGGGGCTCATAGCCGACAACGAACGTTGTACATGTACGTCGTCATCGCAATCGCCGCCATCGGCGGCCTACTATTCGGGTACGACACCGGGGTGGCCGGAGGCGCGGTCGGCTTCCTCGGGGAGCAGCAAGCCCTGAGCGGACTCACCCAGGGTGTCATCGTCAGCGCCGTCCTCGTCGGAGGGGCCGTGGGCGCCCTCGGCGGTGGCCCGCTGGCCGACCGGCTCGGCCGCAAGCCAGTCATCTTCGCC
>DASULK010000174.1:0-15573 GCA_036278255.1 Micromonospora sp. | reverse complement strand
CCGCCATCGACATACCGGTGCTGATCATCCATGGGGACGCCGACCGCGTCCTGCCGTACCCGAAGACCGCCCAGCGGCTGCAGGACATGCTTCCGAACAGCCAACTGTTGACGTTGCCGGGTGCCCCGCACGCGATCCCGTGGACCCACGCCGACGAGATCAACAAAGCGATCATGGAGTTCATCGGGGTGCCCGCCCCGGCCATGGCCGCAGCCCGGTAATGATTTCCCAGTCGATCAAGGGCGAATGGTCGTAATTTGATCTTCAAGAGCTGCCAAAAGTCCTTGATCGACGAGAAAGCCCTTGATCGTGGTGAGAGGACCGCGGGGAGCGGAGCGGGTCAACCCGTACGGCGGACGGTGTAGCCGGGGGAGCCGTCCACCGTGGTGACACCGAGGAACTCCTGGCCACGCATCCGGCACCAGGCCGGGATGTCGACGGCGGCGGCGGGGTCATCGGCGAGCACCCGCACCACGGCCCCGACCGGCAGTTGGGGCAGGCGACGGGCCAGGGCGATCACCGGCAGTGGGCAGCGCTGTCCGAGACAGTCGAGGACCTCGTCCGGCTGCTCGGTGTCGTTGACGGTCACAGCCCCACCACCCCCGCCTCGGCGCGGAGATCCGCCACCACCCCGGGCAGCTCGGCGAGGAATCGCTTCACCTCGGCCTCGGTGGTGTCGCGGTGCAGCGAAACCCGCACGTTGCCGTGCGAGAGCACTCCCATCGCCTCCAGCACATGGCTCGGCCGCAGCGTTGACGAGGTGCACGATGAACCGGACGACACCGCGAAGCCACGCCGGTCCAATGCGTGCAGCAGCGCCTCGCCATCGACGTACAGGCACGAGAAGGTGACCAGGTGGGGAAGCCGGGCGACCGGGTCGCCCACCATCTCCACGTCCGGCACCGTTGCCGGCACGGCTGCCCGGATCCGATCGACCAGCGCCGACAACCGTGCCGACTCGACTGCGGCGTCCGCCGCCACCGCGCGCAGCGCCGCTGCCGCAGCGACGATCGCCGGGAGGTTCGGCGCCCCCGGGGCACGTCCCGCCTCCCGCTCATCGTGCGGGTAGGGCGGGGTCCAGCGGGTGCCTTTACGGACGACCAACAGCCCCACGCCCGGTGGGCCGCCCCATTTGTGGGCACTCGCCGACAGGGTCGACCAGCCCGCCAACTCCTGCGCGGGGGTGTGGGGGATTGATTGCGCGGCGTCCACGTAGAGCGGCACACCCGCCTCCGCGCACGCGGCGGCCGCGGCGGCGACCGGTTGGACCGTACCCACTTCGTGACTGGCGCTGATCAATGATGCCAGCCCGACCCCCGGCGCGGAGACCGCCGCCGACCAGGCCTCCAGGTCGAGGCGGCCGAGCCGGTCGACCGGTACGGACACGGCTCTGCCACCCGCCGCCGTATGCCACTGGGCGGCGTACAGCACTGCAGAATGCTCGATCGCCGAATGCACCAAGGTGTCGCCGGCCCGGCGGTGCCCGGCCAGGCCGCCCAGCACCGCGGCGTGCGCCGCCGCCGTTCCGCTGGAGGTGAAGGAGATTTCGTCCGGGCGGACCCCGAGAACCTCGGCGGTCGCGGCCCGCGCCGCATCGAGCAGTTGACGGGCCCGGCGGGCCTGGCTGTAGAGCTTGGCCGGGTCGGCCCACCCGTCGTCGAGCGCGGCGAGCAACGCCTGCCGTGCCACCGGATGCAGCGGCGCGGCGGTGGCCGAATCGAGGTAAACGGAGGTCACAACCACGAATGAGACCGTAGCGTGCCGCGGATACGGCATGATCCCGAAAGGGCAGGGCAGCGACCCCCAAGGTCGTCTGGCCTGAGGACGTCGAGTAATCTGCGACCGTCGGTGACGTCTGTGCTGCCGGAGCTGACAATACGGACACCGGCATGGTTCACAAAGACGAGTCGCGGCGATAACCGCAGCTGATGAGGGGCAGGACCAGTGGTCGCAAAGGGTTCGGATGTACGGCCCAGAGCCGGTAAGCGACGGCTTGCTGGGCTCGGTGTCGGTGCAGCGGTGCTGCTGCCACTCCTGACCGGGTGCGATGTCGGTAGGGCCTTTGACGGGTTCGGTTGGCCGCAGCACGGCATCACTCCGCAGGCCAACCGGATGTACGAACTGTGGATCGGTTCGGTGCTCGCCGCGCTCGCGGTCGGCTTCTTCGTCTGGGGCCTGATCTTCTGGTGCATCATCCGCTACCGCAAGCGCGGCGAGGAACTGCCGGTGCAGACCCGGTTCAACATGCCGATGGAGTTCCTCTACACCATCACGCCGATCCTCGTCGTCAGCGTGCTCTTCTACTACACGGCGGTTGTGCAGACCGACGTCGACAACAAGAACAAGCCGGCGGACATCACCGTCGAGGTCGTCGCCTTCAAGTGGAACTGGCAGTTCAACTACCGCGACGGGGAGGGCGTGGAGGCCCACACCATCACCTCGACGCTCGGCACCAACGATGTCATTCCGGTGCTGGTGCTGCCGACCGGCAAGGCCATCCGTTTCGAGCAGACCAGCCAGGATGTCATTCACTCGTTCTGGGTGCCGGAACTGCTGTTCAAGCGGGATGTCTTCCCCGGCATCACGCGGAACGTCTTCGTGGTCGACGAACTCCAAACCGAGGGCGCGTACGTCGGCCGGTGCGCTGAGTTGTGCGGCACCTACCACTCGATGATGAACTTTGAACTGCGGGTGGTGTCGCCGGAGAAGTACGACCGCTTCATCGCTGCCAAGCAGGCCGGCCAGACGACGCCGGAGGCGCTGGCATCGATCGGTGAGGAGCCGTTGGCGATCACCACCAAGCCGTTCGACACCCGGCGTAACACGCGGAACTTCACCAACGATGTTCTGGGAAGCTAAGGATCTGGCATGAAAACTGAGTGGCGCATCTTCGGCATGGTCGGGTTCTTCCTCGTCCTGTTGTCGCCCGCCTATGCTGCCTGGACCTACTACACCGACACCACGTACGCCGGCCCTCGGCAGGTGGAGTGGATCG
This sequence comes from Micromonospora sp., assembly GCA_036278255.1. Taxonomy (GTDB): domain Bacteria; phylum Actinomycetota; class Actinomycetes; order Mycobacteriales; family Micromonosporaceae; genus DASULK01. The sequence goes on along the minus strand of DASULK010000174.1, from coordinate 12,578 downwards.
GTACGGTGATGCTGCTGTTGGCTGCTGCTCTCTGCCTGATGTGCGGCGGCTTCTTCTGGTTCGTCTCCCGCCGGATCGACCTGCGGCCGGAGGACCGGGGCGACGGGGAGATCGCCGATGGTGCCGGCGAGGTCGGGTTCTTCGCCCCGGGCAGCTACTGGCCGGTGGCGATTGCGGCATCGGTCACCTTCACCGGTATCGGGCTTGCGTACTGGATGGCGTGGTTGATCACGTTGGGTCTCACCTGCGTCGCCGCCGCCACCGCCGGCCTGCTCTACGAGTTCTACACGGGTTCGCGCCGCGTCGCAGAACACTGAGACACCGCTCGGTCTGGTCTTGATGTGCCGGACGGTCCTCATACGCAAAAGCCTTCCCGGTTCCCCAGGTCCGAGGGAACCGGGAAGGCTTTTTGGGCAGGTGGATCTACGCCGGAGAAGATCCACCGGAGAGTCGGGGGGCTCCGCTGGACGCGGGAATTACCCCGATGTCATTACGGTGCCACGAGTTCTTCGGTGGGGCCCGGAACCGTACGCGGCGTGTCGGAAAAATCGGGAGTTGTCCGGAAAGCAGCGACTCGGCGTTACTTGCTCGCTGGACCTATTCGGCGGCCTTCGCCTGCCGGGCCACCTCGATCCAACGGTCGAGCACCTCCCGGGCCGCCCCCGAATCGATCGCTACCGCCGCCCGCTGCAGCCCGTCCCGCAACGCCGGGACCAGATCGCCCCCCGCCCCTTCCTGGGCGACGAGCGCTGCAGCCGCGTTGACCAGCACCGAGTCCCGGACCGGGCCGGATTGCCCGGCCAGTAGCCGCCGGGCCGCCTCGGCGTTGAACGCAGCGTCCCCGCCGCGCAGATCACCAGGGGTGGAGCGGCCGATCCCGAGGTCAGCGGCGTCAACGAGAGCCTCGGTGACCTTGCCCTCATGGGCCAGCCACAACCTGGTCGGGGCGGCCGTGCTGAACTCGTCGAGCCCGTCCTCGCCCCGCATGACGAGGACGGAATCCCCGCGCTGGGCGAAAACGCCCGCCATCACCGGGGCCATCTGCGTATCGAAGCACCCGACCGCCGCCGATCGCGGGCGCGCCGGATTGCTCAGCGGGCCGAGGAAGTTGAAGGCGGTCGGCACGCCGAGCTCACGCCGTGCCGTGGCGGCGTGCCGCATCCCAGGATGGAACCGGGATGCGAAACAGAACCCGATCCCGGCTTCGGTGAGACACCGTGCTACGCCCTGCGGACCAAGGTCGAGGGGGATGCCGAGAAACTCCAGCAGGTCCGCAGCCCCGCAGGACGAGGAGGCTGCCCGGTTGCCATGCTTGACCACCGGCACGCCGGCTCCGGCGACGACGACCGCCGCCATCGTCGAGATGTTCACGGTGTGGGCGCGGTCGCCACCGGTGCCGACCACGTCGACGGTGCGTTGACGCAGCGCCGGTGGGAGATCGACGGGGACCGCCTGGGACAGCATGCTCTCGACCAGGCCCGCCAGTTCGGTCGAGGTCTCCCCTTTGGCGCGCAGCGCTGTGGCGAAGCCGGCGATCTGGGCCGGGGTCGCAGCCCCCGACATGATCTCACTCATGGCCCAGGCGGTGTCCTCGGTTGACAACTGCTCGGCCCGAAGGAGGGCGGCAAGCAGGTTCGGCCAGGTCCGTTCGCCCATCAGTTGCCTCCATTCCGCGCCGCGCGGGCTCTGCGGGGCGCAGCCAGCTTGTGCCGACGTCGGCGAGGGCCCGGTAGGTGTGCCAGGTCAGGCGGCGGCGTTCGCGCTGCCGGAGCCGGCCCGCAGCAGCCGGGCGACGGTCTGCCCGGTCTCCACCGGGTCCAGCGGGTGGGTGAGGGTGGCCTCGACCTCGGCGTAGGCGGCCAGCCACCGGTCGGCGGCCCGGGCGATCACGAGACAGGTCGGCGGGGGGACGTCGAGTTCGTCCTTGATCTGCCGGGCGATGCCGATGCCGCCGGTGGGCGTCGCCTCGCCGTCGAGTAGCAGTAGGTCGATCTCGTACTCGTCAACCAGCCGGAGGCACTCGTCGTAGCTCGCCGCATCGACGAACTCGACCCTGAGATCGCTGGCCGGCCGAGGGCCGACCGCCAGCCGCATCTGGTCCCGGACCTGCGGGTCATCGCTGTACAGCAGGACGGTGTGAACACGATCGGTCATGAGTCGCATGGCTCCCACGTCGAAGGGGGTGTGTCACCAAAACCGCAGATACGGTCGGGTGAGACCCAGGCTGTCGCCGATGGTACCGGTCCAAGGCAGGCACCTGCCCTCCCGGCTTGGCTGATCGGCATTCGTGGAGCGCGGAATCCGCTTCCATCACTGGGCGGCGGCCCCGCTCGTCGCCGGGCTGAGGGGTGGCTAGGCGGGCGCGGACCCGGTGCGCTCGAGCGTCTCCTGGCGGTCCAGTTCGCGGTCGATGCGCCGGGCCTCCCGCTCGGAGTGGCGCATCCACTGCACCGCGAGTACGAAGAGCATGATGACGCTGACCAGTTCCCCGCTCGCCCAGAGAATGCCGCCGGCCACCTTCTGGTCGGTCCAGGGGTCGGCCCAGGTCAGCTGGAGGGCGGGATACCAGTCTCCGCCGAGCAGCGTTGAGCCCTGCATGATGGTCAGCCCCAGCACCGTGTGGAACGGCACCGAGAGGAGCATCAGGAGGGCCCGGGCCGGGTAGTGCCACCGGGCCGGCAGCGGGTCGATCCCGACCAGCGGCCAGAAGAACAGGCAGCCGGTGACGATGAAGTGGGCGTGCACCAGCTGGTGCGCGAGTGGGTGCTCCAGGGTCAGCCGATAGAGGTCGGTGAAGTAGAGCACGAACGGCGTGACCACGAAGAGGCCGTAGGCGAAGAGGGGGAAGAACGCCACCCGCGCCACCCGGGTGCGCAGCAGCGCCAGGAGCCGCCGTCGGGGTGCCCGGGGCAGCGTACGCAGCGCGAGCGTCACCGGGGCACCCAGCGCGAGGAAGATCGGGGCGGTCATCCCCAGCACCATGTGCTGGATGATGCGGACGGAGAGCAGCGAGGTGTCATACGCTCCCGGGCCACCGATTGTCACGGCCGCGATCGACCCCAGTCCTGGGATGAGGAAGAGTACGGTCCGCGACACCGGCCAGCGGCCTCCTCGTCGACGCAGCCGATGGACGCCGTAGAGGTAGGCCGCGGCCGTCAACGGCAGTACGACGATCAGCCAGCTGTCGAGTCGCATCTGGGTGAACAGCGCGGAGACGGTCAACGGAGGCAGCACCCTTCGAGGCTAGGCCAGGTGCGGTGTGGGGCCGCTCAGGGGGCTCTGCCGGGGTGGTTCACAACGGGTTTGCCCCCCCGACGATTGCCGATGCAGGCCAGGGGCGATAATGACCACGTGACTGCGGCCTCAGCGATTGATAGAAGTCGGATCCACTCGCTGACGCGACCCAACATGGTCAGCGTCGGGACGATCGTGTGGCTTTCCAGCGAGTTGATGTTCTTCGCCGGACTGTTCGCGATGTATTTCTCCATCCGGGCAGCGGCTCCTGAATTGTGGGAGGAGCACACCAAGACGCTCAACCTTCCGTACGCAACGACCTTCACCACGATTTTGGTGCTCTCTTCGGTGACCTGCCAGCTCGGCGTGTTCGCCGCGGAGAGGGGTGACGTGTACGGGCTGCGGCGCTGGTTCGCCGTCACCTTCGTGATGGGTCTGACCTTCATGCTTGGCCAAGTCAACGAGTACCGCATGCTGGTCAGCGAGGGCCTCACCATCAGCCATGACGGTTACTGGTCGGTCTTCTATCTGACCACCGGCTTCCACGGCCTGCACGTGACTGGCGGCTTGATCGCATTCATCATCTTTCTGATCCGTACGACCATGGGCCGATTCACCCCAGCGCAGGCCACCTCGGCCATCGTCGTGTCGTACTACTGGCACTTCGTCGACGTCGTGTGGATCGCCCTCTTCGCCATGATCTACTTCCTCCAGTGATCGTGGTGCCGTTGCATTCGGCGCCGATGCTCCGTCCCTGAGACGTGCTCCGTCCCTGAGACAAGGTCCAGAAAATCGTTAAGGACAGGCCATGACCAATGACACCCACCGCGGCCCGCTCGCGTGGTTGCGCCGCGGGCGGTCCACGCCGCGCGGCAAAGGCCGCCGCCGGATCGGCGCCGCGCTTCGGCTATTTGCCGCGCTGATTCTGGCCGGCGGTGTCTACACCGTCTTCGCGCCGAGCCTGCAAGCGCAAGACACGCCGCAGTTGTCGATCGCCGCCGAGCAGGGCAAGGCGCTGTACGACGTCAACTGCATCTCCTGCCACGGCTTGAACGGCCAGGGGGCGGAGGGGCGCGGACCGAGCCTGATCGGTGTCGGTGCGGCCTCCGTAGAGTTCCAGGTGGGCACCGGACGGATGCCGATGCCCCGCCAGGAGGCGCAGGCCGACCGTCGTCCTCCGCTCTTCAACGATGACGAGGTGCGCCAGATGGCGCAGTACATCCAGGAGCTGGGCGGCGGGCCCGAGATCCCGGAGGGTGACCTGCGGGCGGGCGGTGACGTCGCTGAGGGGGGCCGGCTCTACCGGATCAACTGTTCGTCCTGCCACGCCTTCGGCGGCAGCGGTGGTGCCCTCTCCTCGGGTAAGTGGGCCCCGAGTCTCGAACCGGCCACCGACCGGCAGATTTATGCGGCGATGCTGACCGGGCCGCAGAACATGCCGGCGTTCGGTGACAGCCAGCTGCGGCCCGACGAGAAGGCCGACATCATCGCCTACATCCAGGACACCTTGAAGACGCAGGAGAACCCGGGCGGCCTCAGCCTCGGCCGGTACGGCCCGTCCACCGAGGCGATCGTCGTTTTCCTGGTCGGCATTGTGGCGCTGGTCTTCGCGAGCCTCTGGATTGCGGGGAAGTCATGAGTACGCAGACGCACTCTCAAGAAACTGAGCAGGAACCGGTGGACGTCCACGATCCGAACCTGACGCGGTTCGAGGTCATGCGGGAGGGTGCCCGCCGGGACGACATCGAAATCGTCCACTACGAGCCGCCGTTTCCGGTGCCGGGTACCAGGGACGAGCGTCGGCTGGTCCGCACCGTCGCGTTCATGTTTCTGCTCACGGGCGCCGCGGCGACCGCTTTCCTGGCCGTCTACATCTGGTGGCCCTGGGAGTACCGCGCCGAGAACTGGCAGTTCTTCACCCCCCTGCTCGGGGTGACTCTCGGTATTGCTCTGCTCGGCATCGGCTTCGGGATCCTGATCTGGGGCAAGAAGTTGCTGCCGCGTGAGGTGGTGGTCCAGCAGCGGAACGATGAGCCTTCGACGAGCGAGGATCGCAAGATCACCGGTACGACGCTGCAGTACATGGCGGACGAGCTCGGCTTGAAGCGGCGTCCGCTGCTGGGCATCTCGTTGCTGGCCGGACTGGCCCCCGTTGGCGCGGTCGCCGCAGCGCCGCTGATCGGTGGGCTGATCTCCGACCCGCACAAGAACAACCAGATGTTCACCACGGGCTTCCAGCCCCGGGACGGCCGGCTCATCCGGTTGACCCGCGAGGATGGGACGCCGATCCGGCCCGAGGAGATCAGCTCCGGCGGCCAGTTGACGGTCTTCCCGGGTGTGCCCGGGGGCGCCACCAACCAGTACGCCGACTCGCCGACGCTCCTGATCCACCTGCGGGAAGAGGATGCCGGGAAGGCACGGCAGGCCAACGAGCGCGCCGGTAAACCCGATTACATGTGGGGCAACTACATCGCCTACTCCAAGATCTGCACGCACGCGGGCTGCCCGGCCAGCCTCTACGAGCAGCAGACCAACCGGCTGCTCTGCCCCTGCCACCAGTCGCAGTTCATCATCACCAACAACGCCAAGCCGATCTTCGGGCCGGCCAGCCGACCCCTGCCTCAACTGCCGATCTCGGTGGATGAGGAAGGCTTCTTCGTGGCTACGTCGGACTACCCGGAGGCTATCGGTCCGGACTTCTGGGAGCGGCCGTGAAGCGCCGAAAAGTAGATGTTGCAGCGATGCCGGGCCGGATGGCCGGCGGGCTCGATGACCGCTTCCAAGCAGCCACGCCGCTGCGGCGCCTGCTGAACAAGGTCTTTCCCGACCACTGGTCCTTCCTGCTGGGCGAGATTGCGCTCTTCTCGTTCATCATCCTGGTGCTGACCGGTGTCTTCCTGACCTTTTTCTTCGACCCGTCGATGAAGGAGGTCGTCTACGACGGCAGCTACGCACCGATGCGGGGCGTACATATGTCGGCCGCCTACGCGTCAACGTTGGACCTCTCGTTCGACGTCCGCGGTGGCCTGATCATGCGGCAGATGCACCACTGGGCGGCGCTGATCTTCATGGCAGCGATCGTCGTGCACATGCTGCGGGTCTTCTTCACCGGCGCCTTCCGCAAGCCGCGTGAGGCCAACTGGATCATCGGCAGCCTGCTGTTCTGGGTCGGCTTCCTGGCCGGCTTCACCGGCTACTCGCTGCCGGACGACGGGCTCTCCGGTACCGGCCTGCGGATCGCCTCGGCGATCATGCTCTCCATCCCGGTGATCGGCTCCTGGGTGACCTCCTCGGTCTTCGGCGGAGAGTTCCCCGGCGATATCATCATCAGCCGGTTCTACATCGCCCACGTCCTGCTGGTCCCCGGGCTGCTGCTGGCGTTGATCAGCGTCCACCTCGGCCTGGTCTTCAAGCAGAAGCACACCCAGTGGCCCGGTCCCGGACGGACCAACACCAACGTGGTCGGCGAGCGGATGTTCCCGCGCTACGCGATCAAGCAGGGCGGCTTCTTCATGGTCGTCTTCGGCGTGATCGCTTTGCTCGCCGGGATCTTCCAGATCAACCCGCTCTGGTTGTTCGGCCCCTACGAGGCGGCTGTCGTCTCCGCGGCGAGTCAGCCGGACTGGTACGTCATGTTCCTCGACGGATCGACCCGCCTCATGCCCGCCTGGGAGCTGACCATTCCGATCGGCGATGGGTACGTCCTCCCACCGCTGTTCTGGCCGACCGTGGTGCTGCCCGGGATCCTGGTGGCGATTTCGATGCTCTACCCGTTCATCGAAGCGCGGATGACGAAGGACAAGGGGTACCACAACCTGCTGCAGCGTCCGCGGGACGTCCCCAACCGCACCGGCCTCGGCGTGATGGCCATCATCTTCTTCCTGGTCCTCACGATCTCCGGTGCCAACGACGTCGTCGCCGAGAAGTTCGACATCAGCCTTAACGCGATGACCTGGATCGGCCGGATCGGGCTGCTGCTCGGGCCGCCCATCGGATACCTCATCACCTACCGGCTCTGCCTCGGCCTGCAGCAGCATGACCGGGAGGTGCTGGTCCACGGCGTGGAGACCGGTATCATGCGCCGGACCGCGGAGGGCAAGTTCTACGAGGTGCACCAGCCCCTCTCCGAGGACGGCGAGAAGCTGGAGTACGTCGGCTGGACGGTGCCGAAGAAGATGAACCGGCTCGGAGCGCTTCCGCCCGCGATCAAGGGATTCTTCTTCCCGATCGAAAAGCCGGCAGAGTTCCCGACCCGACCGGTGGTCGAGAAGCAGCCGGAGCGCGAGGAGGTCGGCCCCGGCAGTCGCTGACCGTTCCCTGTCCCCGACGTGGCGTCCACCGACCAGGTGGGCGCCACGTCCGCTTTCCGGCCCCGCAGAGCCCCACCGTGGGGACGATCACCGATGAAGCGGTGGGCGGCTGCGTCGGGAGTGTCCCGGCGACGACACTCCGGGGCGACGTGCGTCGTGCTGGCGGTCCATCGACCGGTCTGCTGAATGGCTGCCTTTCAACCGGGTACCCGCAGAGTTCAACGACCCGAGGGGAGAGAGGAATGCGGGGAGTTAGACGTTTGGGCCTAGCCGTCCTGATGGCTACGGTAGGCCTGGCACCAGCCACGGCCGCACATGCCGCCAGCAAGCCGTCGAGCCAGGACCGGCAGTTCCTGACGCAGATCCATCAGGTGAACCTGTCTGAGATATCCGACGGGAAGATGGCTCAGCAGAAGGCAGTCAATCAGCAGGTCAAGGACCTCGGCGCCCGCTTCGTGACCGAACACACCAATCTGGACAAGAAGGTGAAGGACACCGCATCGTCGGTCAACGTGAAGCTGCCGGACTCGCCGAACGCCGAGCAGAAGCGGGTTGAGAACGAATTGAAGGGCCTCAGCGGCAACGAGTTCGACCAGCGGTGGGTCGCCGCCGAGTTGGCTGGGCACCTGCAGGCGATCCAGCAGACCCAGACCGAGGTGGACCAGGGTTCGGAGGCGTCGGTCAAGGAACTGGCACGGGAGGCGCTGCCGGTGCTCGAGTCGCACCGCGACGCGCTGCTGGAACTGGCCCGGCAACTGGGGGTGCAGGTCCCCAGCCCGAGCGGGACCGCTGGGCCGACCGGCACCGGCTCACCCGCACCCACCGGGACCGGATCGCCGGGACCGACGGGGACGGAAACCGCACCGGGACCGACGGGGACGGCAACCGCACCGGGACCGCCGGGTAGCTGATACACCGACCGCCGGCCTGCCTGATCGGTAGGCCGGCGGTCTGCCGGTGGCGGCGGTGGTCGCTGCGCCCGTCGTCGCTGGGCTACCACCGGCTTGCGGGAAGGCCGGCGGTGAAATCCGCGATATGGGTGACGAGTCCTGCCGAGGAGCGCACCCAGGCAAAATGGCCGAGGGGGGCGCCCGCCTGCGCCACGGTGTAATGCTCGCGCTGTACCGGTGCGGCGGTCAGCTTGCTGCACAGCTGGTCGAGCGTCTCCTGCGGGGTGTACAGATCGTCATCCATACTCACCGCGAGCACCGGGGTACGTACCGACTGCATCGCCTTTTCGGGATCGACGCCATTGATGATGGGGAAGTGGCCGGTACGAGCCGTGTGCGCCCAGTCCCGGATTACTCCCCGTGATTGCCGGCCGCCGAATCCCCAACCGGGCCAGACCCCGAGCAGCGCGGCGGTGGCGGTGATTCCCTGGGTCACCGCCAGTACGCCGTAGCGCATCAGCCGTGGGTAGAGCCGCCAGTATGGCAAGCCCACGGCCAGCAGTACCAGGCCGTCAACCATCGGATCCTCGGCCAGGGCGAGATGCAGCAAGGCGACCTGCCCACCCAGCGAGTGCCCGAGCAGGATCCGTCGCCGCCCGTCGAGCCGGGATTTCAGGCTCTCCTGCACCGCCCTGACATCGGCGACGAGATCGCTGTAGCAGACATTCGCGGATCGGCGGGGGCGCGGGGTACTGGTCCCGGTGCCGCGTAGGTCGGCGACGATGACCGCGAATCCCGCATCGTGTAGGGCCGTGGCGAACCGGCGGTAGTAGCCGGCCGGTACGCCCATCGCCGGCCAGATCACCACGGCCGGCGCGTCGACGACACCCTTCGGCTCCGGGTAGATCTGTAGCCCGATCCGGTCGGCACCGCGATTGAGATATTCCTGGGTGTATTCCGGCATCGTAGTCACAGGGACAGCCTAGGCCGGGAGGTTACCGATCGGTAGCAGATGTCAGTCCGCGTCGGTGAGCCCGATCGCGAACGCCCCTTCAAGATCGTGCCGTGAATAGGCGCGGAAGGCGATATGCGACTCGGTGTTGAGCACACCCGGCACCTTGGAGATCCGTCCGGCGATTACTTCGGCGATCTGGTCGAACTCGCGCACCCGGACAACCGCGATCAGGTCCACGTTGCCGGCCACCGAGTAGACCTCGCTGACCCCGGGCAGATTCGCCAGCGTCTCGGCCACCTCGGGAATCGAATCGGTGGCGCAGTCGACCATGACGATCGCGGTGATCACGGGTGGTCTCCTTTCGTCGGAACCATGCTATCCCCGCCGTAGTGTCAGATTCCGGCCCACCCGCACCGCGTCGATAAGGTGTTCGCCCTCGGTGACCACACCCCCCGGCCAGACCACCGCACGGGTCACCGCCCCGCGCACCACCGCACCGGCACCGACCACCGCGAGGTGGCAACGCCCGGTGACCGTCGCGGTCGGATGCAGCAGATTGGCGCTGCCGGCGGCGTGCAGATTCGCCGCCAGATAATCCGGCGGTGTCCCGGTGTCAAGGTATGTGCCTTGGAACGGGACCACCTCCAACTCCCCGGCGGACTCCGCCGGACGCCACACCGCCCGTACCAGATCGGAGGGTTCGGCCCGAAGTCTGCGCACCCACCGCCAGGGCAGCAGGGAGAAGCCGGCGAACCAGTGACCGCTGAAGCTACCCGGGGCACCCGGGGCGGCGCCGGGGTGCCCCAGGAGCCGTACCCGCTGACCGTCCCAGCCGTCAACCAGGGCGGCGATATCCACACCCGGATCGGCGTCCGGGGCGGCGAGGTAGGCGTCGACGTTGCCGACGAGCACCCCGCGCCCGTCGACCCAACCGCGCAGCGTGGCCAGGCCGCCGGCCGTACCGAGCGGACTCCCCGGCTCGATCGAAAGATGGGCCCGCGCACCGACGTGCTCGACCAGTTGATCCTTGCGGTGGCAGGCGTTGACCGCCACCAATCCGGGGGCGGCGAAGCCGAGAGCCGCCACCCGGGTCAACGCCCGGTCGATCAGGGGCACGTTGCCGACCGGACAGAGCGCCTTCGGCAGATACGAGGTCAGCGGGCGCAGTCGGCGTCCTTCACCGGCGGCGAGCACCACCGCGCAGACCTGATCGCGCCGGCAGTTCATGGCGCTGGCCCGGAGCCGGGAGGGCCGACCTCTGCCTTCTCCACCGCACCGCCCCGGGCGCCCTCGCCGCCCGTAACGGCCGGGTCGGCGAGCGGGCCGATGCCGTAGCAGGCCAGCAGTCGGGCGGCGGGGACCGTCAATCGGGGCAGGTTGTCGATGCGATGCCAGGCGGCTTCGTAGACCTCGGCACCATCGACCACCAGCGGTGTGGTCGAGGCGGGCACACTCGCCTCGAAGACGACATCCACCCAGCCCTTCAAATGGATCACCGCATTCGGTACCGCCGGACGCAGTTGATCCGGGAGGAGATGGATGCCGGTCTCCTCGCTCAGTTCCCGGGCTGCCCCGATCACCGGCTCCTCGCGGCGCTGCAGCAGCCCCGCGGGGAGGCCCCAGCCCTTGTCAGGCGGCTGCCGCAGCAGCAGCAGCCGACCGGGTGGCGTCGCCTCGGTGTCCCGAACCAGCACCACTCCGCCCACCGTGTATTTCGGCGCGACCAGGCGGACCATCCGGCGGCGCAGGCCGTGCGGCAGACGATAAAAGAGGAGAAAGAGCAGGAAACGGATCGACGAGCGGCGAGAGGTCACAGAGCCAGGCTAGAGGTCGGAATCCGGCCGGGGGCACCGGTAGCGGAACCGCCTGTCATCTGCCGCCGTCCACGAGCGCGATCAGTTGCTCGACCACTCTGTCCGGCTCGATCACCCGGTCGACTACCGCCACCAGCAGGGTCTCCAGGTCGGGGTAGCCCAGCTCCTCGGCCAACCTCACCAGCGGCAATTCGTTGGCCAGCCCGCGGTCGTACTTGCGCAGTGCCAGGCCGATCGTCGCCCGCCCCAGCCGCACCTTGTCGGCGATGGTGATGCCGGGCTCCTGATGTTCGGCGAACCAGCGGGCGATCTGCATCTGGGCGTGGGGGGACTTGACGAACCCGAGCCATTCCTTGCGTGGCCCGGCCGGGGCGGCCAGCGGACCGGCGTCGCGTCCGACGGTCTCGGTGAAGATCTCCACCACGTCTCCGTCCTGCAGATGCGACGAGAGTGGTACCAGCCGGCCGTTGACCCGGGCAGCGACACAGCGGTCGCCCTTCTCCGGGCCCAGTTCGTACGCCAGGTCGACCGGGGTGGAATCCGCTGGCAGCACCACCGGACGGGCATTGACGAAGACCTGGATCTGGGATTCGGCGAGGTCGTCGCGGAGCGACTGGAGGAACTGTGCCGGGTCGGTCGTCTCCTGCTCCCATTCGAGGACCCGGCGGAGCCAGTCCAACTGGCTGGCGCTGGTGCCCGGGCTCAGTTTGCGGTTGCGGAAGTCCGCGGCCACGCCGTACTCGGCGATTTCGTGCATCGCCGCGGTGCGGATGAGCACCTCCACCGTCCGGTCTCCGGGGCCGATGACCGCGGTGTGCAACGACCGGTAGAGATTGTGTTTCGGTGATGCAATGTAATCCTTGAACCGGCCGGCCACCGGGCGCCACAGTCCGTGCACCGCGCCGAGCGCGGCGTAGCAGTCGGTCTCTGGGCCGTCCACCACGATCGCGATGCGCGGCGGGTCGACCGGCACCGGCGAGTCGCTGGCGACGGTGTCTTTCCAGATCGAGTAGTAGTGCCGGGGGCGAGGTTTGACCGAGGCGGTCAATTTGTCCCGTCGCAGCGCGACCCGAGTCTGTCGAGACACGTCCGCCAGGTATTCGTCCCAGCCAGGGCGGTTACGGACGAAGGTGCCGATGCGGGCGTACTCTTCCGGCTCCAAGTGGAACAGCACCACATCATCCAGTTCGCGTTTGAGCATCTGGATACCCAAACGGTCACAGAGGGGCACCAGCACCTCGTGGGTGGCGCGGGCGATGCGGGCCCGGGACGCAGGGGATCGGGCGCCCAGGGTGCGCATGTTGTGCAGCCGGTCGGCGAGCTTGATGATCAGTACGCGGAGGTCCTTGCCCGCGGCGACGATCATTTTGCGGAT
>DASULK010000173.1:0-9270 GCA_036278255.1 Micromonospora sp. | reverse complement strand
GGGGGCCGGACGTGCGTTTCTGGGCGGGTGGATTCGGAGGCGGCGGGGCCGGAGTCTCCCGTACCCGGCTCGGCCGTGGTGCCGGGCGTCGACCCGGCGCTGCCGGTGCGTGTGACCGGAGGTAGCAGCGGACTGACCTCGAGTGCCGGCTGCGGTGCGAGGTTGATGGTCCCGTCGCCGGCCGGGTAGCGGATGTCGTTCTCCGCGTGTGTGGTGGCCGCTACGGAGAGGGGTGGCGGGTGTGCCCGGTCTCCGTCGGGTGCGAAGGACAGGGCGCAGATGAGCGTGATGACCGGCACGAAGCCAGGTAGCGCCGTGAGCATGTCCGTCTCCCGGGTTCAGGGTCCCGGTTACGAACGGGGCAACGATGTTGGGTGGGTACGCCGAGTGTAGAGCGAGCGCCCTCTTGATGTTCCTCAACCGCAGATGCCGTCCGCAGGGCCATCACTCGACGATATGTACACTTCGGCATGTGTCTTTATTTATAGATATCACTTAGTCTCCAGGTTGATCGGCCACAGCTGATGTCTCGCTACCTGAGTAACCGTCAGGCCGATCGGAGGGAGATGGGAGCGATGGCTTTCCCGCGCAGATCTGTATTCGTGGGGGTGGCGGCACTGGCGATGATCGCCGCTGCGACCCCCGCCTCAGCGCAGCCCGAAGGCACGATCCTCAGTGCCGGGGGCCCAACCGCGGTGGCGGACAGCTACATCGTGGTGTTCAAGGACAGTTCCGTCGACCGCCACCGGGTCGGCGACACCGCGCGTGGTCTGGCCAGCCGACACGGGGGCAAGGTGATGCGCACCTACACGGCGGCGCTTCGCGGTTTCGAGATCAACGTCAACGCGAAGGCGGCGGCGCGGATCGCCGCGAACCCGGCCGTCGCGTACGTCGAACAGAACCACACCGTGACGACCATGGGCACCCAGACCAACCCAACCTGGGGGCTGGACCGGATCGATCAGCGCAACCTACCGCTGAACAACTCCTACACGTATCCCAACGAAGCCGGTAACGTGCACGCCTACGTCATCGACACCGGCATCCGAGGAACCCACGTTGACTTCCAGGGCCGGATGAAGCCCGGATACGACGCGATCGGCGGCGGCACCGAGGACTGTCACGGCCACGGCACGCACGTTGCCGGCACCGTCGGTGGCACTCAGTACGGGGTGGCCAAGAAGCCATACCTCGTCCCGATCCGGGTGCTCAACTGCCAGGGCAGCGGCACTAACGCCCAGGTCGTCGCAGGCATCGACTGGGTCACCGCCAACGCGATCAAGCCGGCGGTGGCCAACATGAGCCTCGGCGGCTCGGCCAACACCGCAACCGACGACGCGGTGAACCGCTCGATCAACGCCGGTATCACCTACGCCGTGGCGGCCGGCAACGGCGACATCTTCGGCAACCGGCAGAACGCCTGCAACTACTCGCCGGCGCGGGTCGCCAACGCCATCACCGTCGGCGCCACCCAGAACAACGACGCCGCCGCGAGCTTCTCCAACTTCGGCACCTGTGTCGATATCCTCGCCCCGGGGGTCAGCATCACCTCCGCCTGGTCGACCAGCGACACGGCGACCAACACCATCAGCGGTACCTCCATGGCGAGCCCGCACGTCGCCGGCGCTGCCGCGCTGGTGCTGTCGGCGAACCCGACGTGGAGTCCGGCGCAGGTGAAGAGCTTCCTGGTCAACTCCGCCACGCAGGGGGCGATCAGCAACCCGGGCACCGGGACGCCGAACCGGCTGCTGTATGTCGGTGACATCGGTGGCGGCCAGCCGCCGACGAACGACTTCTCGATGTCACTGTCGCCGACCTCCGGCTCCACCGCACCCGGCGGCTCCGTGACGGCGACCGTGAACACTGCGACGACCTCCGGGTCGGCCCAGTCGGTGAGCCTGTCGGCGAGCGGCCTGCCCTCCGGCGCTACCGCCTCCTTCAGCCCGTCCACTGTGACGTCCGGTAACTCCTCGACGCTGACGATCAGCACCTCGGCGAGCACGCCGGCCGGGACCTACTCGGTCACCGTCACCGGCACCGGGGCGTCGGCCACCCGGACGGCGACCTACTCGTTGACGGTCACCGGCAGCGGTGGTGGTGGCTGCAGCGGCACCAACGGCACGGATGTCAGCATCCCCGACGGTGTCACCGTGACCAGCAGCATCACGATCTCCGGCTGCAACCGGAACGCCTCGTCCACCTCCAGGGTGGCCGTCAACATCGTGCACAGCTGGCGGGGTGACCTGGTCATCGACCTGATCGCGCCGGATGGCTCGTCCTACCGGCTGAAGAACAGCAACCTGTTCGACTTCTTCCCCAACGTCAACACCACCTACACCGTCAACCTTTCGAGTGAGGCTGCCAACGGCACCTGGCGGCTGCAGGTGCGGGATGTCTACGCCGGTGACACCGGCTACATCGACACTTGGACGTTGACCCTGTAGTCACCGCAGTTTCTGATCTGGGGAGGTATTCCGGCCCCGGCGCGTCCCGTCCGCGCCGGGGCCCTCTCCGTTCGGGTCATACGGCGAAGGTGGCGGGGCGCTCGGTCGCCGGCGGTGGAGGGGTGGCCCGCCACAGTCGCAGTTTCTGCGCCACCAGCCGGGCCAGATACGCCGGATTGAGCAGGATGTATCGGCGCCAGAGCCGCTTGGGCTCCAGCCCGAGACGCCAGAACCACTCCAGGCCGACCCGTTGCATCCATGCCGGAGGATTGCGCAGCAGCCCGGCGTGATAGTCGAAGGCCGCCCCCACCGCCATCAACGGCATGTCGAGCAGGGGCCGCATGGCGTACGCGAAAATTTCCTGGCGCGGGCAGCCCAGCCCAACCAGCACCAGTCGAGCCCCCGAGGAGCGGATCCGGTCGGCGATCTCGGCATCCTCACCGGGCTGCACCGAGCGGAACTTCGACGCCTCGACGCCGGCCAGCTTCAGTGCCGGAAACATCCGCTCCAACGCGGGTACCAGCCGGGACAGAACGTCGTCGGTCGACCCGTAGAGGTAGACCGGAAGGCCCTCCTCCGCACAGCGGGCCAGGACATGCAGCGTCAGCTGTGGGCCGTAGACCCGATCGGTGAGGCCCGCGCCGTGTAGCAGGTTGAGTGCCCAGCGCACCGGCTGCCCGTCGGGGGTGACCACGTCGAAGGAGTTGAGCCGGGCGTTGTGCGCCGGATCGAGCACTCCGGTCATCACCCCGTGCACCGCCAGCGCGGTGAGGGCCAACGGCCGGCGCTCACGTGCGGCCGCCACCACCCGATCCGTCGCCGACTCGTAATCGATCGCGTCGACCAGGACGCCGAGCACGTTCCGCTTGCCCCGGTCGATCATTTCTGCGGCACCCACTTGTCGACGTTCGCTTCGTAGATCTCCCGGAGGATCATCGGCACGTCGTACGTCATCTTCCACTCCGGGTAGTGCTCTTCGAACCGCGCCATGCTGCTGATCCACCACTGGTGGTCACCGATCCGGTGCTGGTCGACATAGTTGATCCGAGCCGGCTGGCCGGTGATCTCCTCGGCGATGCGGAACGCCTCGATATGGGAGGTGTTGGAGTATCGGCCGCCACCGAGATTGTAGACCTCAGCGGAACGCGGGTTACGGAAGAAGGCTTCGAAAGCGGTCAACACGTCGTGGGAGTGGATCGCATCGCGGACCATCTTGCCCTTGTAGCCGTACAGGTTGTAGGTACGGCCCTCCATCACACAGCGCATCAGGTACGCGAGGAAGCCGTGCAGTTCGGCTGCCGAGTGCGCCGGCCCGGTCAGCGTGCCGCCCCGGAAGGAGGCGGTCTTCATGCCGAAGTAGCGTCCGTACTCCTGCACCATCACGTCCGCGGCGACCTTGGACGCCCCGAAAATGGAGTGCAGCGAACTGTCGATCGACATGTCCTCGGTGACACCCTGCTCGTACGGGTGCCCGGCCTCGATCTCGTACCGCGTATCCAGTTCCCGCAGCGGCAGGCCGTTGGGGCGATCGCCGTAGACCTTATTCGTGGAGCAGTGGATGAAGGGAGCCTCGAGGGCGTGCTGACGGGCGTTCTCCAGCACGTTGAGCGTGCCGACCGCGTTGACGTCGAAGTCGGTGTAGGGTTCCTTGGCCGCCCAGTCGTGGCTTGGTTGACCGGCGGTGTGGATGATCACCGCGAGGTCGGAGCCGTACTTCTTGAAAATCTCTTCCAGTCCGCCGCGGTCGCGGATGTCCACGTCGAAGTGGATGTAGGCCTGACCCAGGTCGGCGGCGAGCTGCTGCAGGCTCCACATGGTCGAGCCGTCGGGGCCGAAGAAGTAGCGACGCATGTCGTTGTCGATGCCGACGACATCGAGGCCGAGACCGGCGAAGTGCCGCACTGACTCCGAGCCGATCAGACCGCCGGAACCGGTCACCAACGCGACAGCCACAGTCACTCCTGGGTCGGGGGCAGAAAGCCTAGGGAGCATAACGCGGCGGGGTATCTGCCCGGAAAAGCAGGAAGAGCCCCATGTCTGCACGGAGCCCTTCAGATGGTGGGGAAGGAGGGAGTTGAACCCTCACGCCCTTTCGGGCACACGGACCTGAACCGTGCGCGTCTGCCGTTCCGCCACTTCCCCGTGGCTGACAACGTAGTTTCCCTGAATCTCCCCAAATCGGGGTTGAGGCATACTATGTTGTCGTTGCGCTACAGCGCAGTGATTACTCGCCGCGGCGCCTCGGGAAGAGTAGCACGGCAAGAGTGGCTGTCAGTAATGGGCTGAGTCATACTGTTTGAGCCAGGACGCGCAAGACGGACAGGATGTATCGCTATCAACCTTGACGCATAGGCTGGACAGGACAGCGGTCGGTGGCATGTGCCGTATGTGTGCCCCGGCCGGATACCATCATGTCCTCGGAACCCGAGGAGGAGCCGGTGAGCGTGCTGCAACGCTTCGAAAAGCGCTTGGAAGGCTTGGTTGAAGGAGCCTTCGCCAAGGTGTTCAAGGGGGTCGTCCACCCGGTGGAGATCCTCAACGCCATGCAGCGGGAGGCAGAGGCGCACAAGGCGATCCTGGCCGGCGGGCGCACCCTGGTCCCCAACCGCTATGTGATCGACCTCTCGCCGTACGACCATAGCCGGCTGGCGCCCTACGCGGCGGCGTTGGCACAGGAGTTGGCGCAGTCTCAGGCGGAATTCATCGGTGAGCAGGCCTGGACGGTCTACGGCGATGTCATCGTCGAGATCGAGCGTGGCGACGGCCTCGACACCGGCATGTTCCGGGTGACGGCGGAGGTCTTCACCGGTGGCGACGTCGCGCCGGTCCCGCAGGGGTACGACATGGGCGGACACCCCGGGTACCCGGCGTACGACCAGGGCGGCGGCTACGGTCCGCCCCACGGAGCCGGCGGTCCGACCGCCCGGTTGGTCTCCGGCGACGGGCGCGCCTATCCGCTGCAGGTCGGCTCGACGGTGATCGGCCGCGGCGACCAGGCCACCCTCCGGCTGCCCGACGTGGGGATCTCGCGGCGGCACGCGCGGATCGATTTCGACGGTGCGCAGGTGGTTCTCACCGACCTGGGGTCAACCAACGGGACGATGGTCAACGGCCAGCGCGTGTCGGCCGTTGCGCTCAACCCGGGCGACATGATCCAGGTCGGTACGACCACACTGACGTTCCGAGTGGACGGCTAACGGCCTTGCCGCCTTTTGTCATCACCGTAGCCCGGTTCGGGTTCATCATCCTGCTGTGGATCTTCGTGTTTACGGTGGTGGGGGTGATCCGTCGGGATCTCTTTGCGGGGGCGAGATCTAACCGGCTCGTCGCCGCGCCGCGCGGAATCGGCGCGGCGGCGGGGCATACGAGACCGGCGAAGGTGAAACGGGGTCGGGCGGCACACCAGCTGGTCGTCACCGCCGGTCAACTGGCCGGCACCCGCATCACGCTCGGCGAATCTCCGATCACCATCGGCCGGGCGGAAGACTCGACTCTGGTGATCACCGACGACTACGCCTCAGCCCGGCATGCGCGGCTCGTGCCCCGCGCCGGGCAGTGGTTCGTCGAAGATCTCGGCTCGACTAACGGGACCTATCTGGATCGCGCTAAGGTCACCGGACCAACCCCTGTCCCCCTCGGCGTGCCGATCCGCATCGGCCGCACCTCTCTCGAATTACGGCCATGACTCTGACCCTGCGCTACGCGGCCCGCAGCGACCGCGGCCTGATCCGAGACGGAAACCAGGATTCCGTCTACGCCGGGCCACGCCTGCTCGCCGTCGCCGACGGCATGGGCGGCATGGCCGCCGGTGACGTCGCCAGTAATATTGTCATCGGTGCGCTGGCCTCCCTTGACGAGGATGTTCCCCGCGACACGCTCGTTGACGCGTTGCGATCCGCAGTGACCGCGGCGAATCAGCAGCTGCGCGAGACCGTGGAAGCCAACCCGCACCTCGAAGGCATGGGCACCACCCTGACCGCGACCCTCTTCTCGGGGAGCAAGATCGGGCTGGCGCACATCGGAGACTCGCGCGCGTACCTGCTGCGCGACAATGAATTCACCCAACTCACCAAGGACGACACCTACGTCCAGATGCTGGTCGACGAGGGCCGGATCACCGAGGAGGAGGCGAGCAGCCACCCGCAGCGGTCGCTGCTGACCCGCGCCCTCGACGGCCGCGACATCGACCCGGAGTACTCCGTGCGGCAGGTGCGGACCGGTGACCGCTACCTGATCTGCAGCGACGGCCTCTCGGGTGTGGTGAGCGCCGAGACCATCGCCCAGACCATGCGCGAGTACCCCGATCCGCAGCAGTGCGTCGAGCGGCTGGTGCAGCTGGCCCTGCGGGGCGGCGGCCCGGACAACATCACGGTGATCGTCGCTGACGCCACGGACCAGGACATCGTGGAAGCCGAGCCGATCGTAGGCGGGGCGGCCGCGCGGGACCGGGGCATGGCGACCTCTGCCGATGACTCGATGCCGGCAGCGCGTGCCTCCGCGCTGGCGCCTCCCCGGCCAGCCAGCCCGGAGCCGCCGGCCGCCGCCCACGACGACGACGCGGAGGTGCCGCGCCGGCATCCGGTGCGCACCGCCATCATGCTGGTCATCCTGGCCGGCCTGCTTGCCGGTGGTGTCTGGGCAGGCTGGGATTACACCCAGCGCCAGTACTACGTCGGTGCGACGGAGGACGGCCAACTCGCCGTGTTCCAGGGAGTCCCGGGGCAGGTCGCCGGCTTCGAACTCTCCAGCATCCACTCCACCAGCGACACCAAGCTTGATGACCTCACCACGGCGGCGCAGGATCGGGTCAAACAGGGCATCCAGGCGGATGATAAGGCGGACGCCGCACGCCGCCTCGCCGAGCTCACCAACGACTCCCCGAGCAACCCGAACCTGAAACCACTCTGCCCCCCGAGCCCGACGGAGGTTCCCGCGACGTCGACGGTCACCTCCACCGAAACGCCGGAGGCCCCGACACCGACGCCGGTGACTTCCGGCGATGCCGCCACGCCCAGTCCGCCCGATGCGGACTCCGCGACCAGTTCGCCCGAGATCACCCCGGATGCTCTCCCCTCCGACCTTCCGCCGGTCATCGATCCGGCGGGATGCCGATCACCCGAGTGAGTCTCGGCCAACCGACTAGGGATTCGACCGTGACCGCGCCCGTTGGACCGGTAGGAACGCCCGCAGCCACGGGCGAGATGCCGCGTGTCCGCGTCCGCAAGTCGCGCCGTAACGCGGAACTGGTGCTGCTGCTGTTGGCGATGGCGCTGGTCGCGGTCTACTCGGCGACGGTCGAGGCGAACCTGCTCGACACCGTCACCGGTGACTTCTGGGTGCCGGCCGCGCTGCTGACCGGGGTTTTTCTCAGCCTGCACCTGGTGATCCGCTTTCTGGCCCCGTACGCCGATCCGGTGCTGGTGCCGGCGGTGTCGCTGATCAACGGGCTCGGTGTGGGTTTCCTGCGCCGTCTCGACCTGGGGCGGGCGGAGGCGGCAGCCCGAGCGGACCTGCCGATCTTCGCCGGGACCGGGGGCCGACAGCTCGCCTGGACCCTGGTGTCGGTGCTCCTCGCGGCCGGGCTCCTGGTCCTGGTCCGGGACCACCGGGTGGTCTCCCGGTACGCCTATACCCTTGGCCTGGCCGGCATCGTGCTGGTCATGATCCCGGCGGTGTTGCCTCCGAAATACTCGGAGATCCACGGTGCCAAGTTGTGGATCATCATCGGTGGCTTCTCCATCCAGCCCGGCGAGTTCGCCAAACTCGCGTTGATGGCCTTCTTCGCCTACTACCTGGTGCGGAAGCGGGAGGTGCTGTCGTTGGCGAGCCGCCGATTCCTCGGCATCGACTTTCCGCGTGGACGCGACCTCGGCCCGGTGATCGTGGTCTGGATCGTCAGCCTGCTGGTGCTGGTCTTCGAGAAGGACCTCGGTACCTCGCTGCTCTACTTTGGCATGTTCGTGGCGATCCTGTACATCGCCACCGAGCGGGTCAGTTGGCTGATCATCGGTTTGGTGCTCTTCTCCGGCGGCGCCGTGCTGGCCTACTTCCTCGGCACCACCATCAGGGGCCCCTTCGCCAACTTTGCCTTGCGGGTGGAGATCTGGCTCGACCCCTTCGCCGATCCGTACGACAAGGGGCATCAGCTCGTGCAGGGCCTGCTCGGGCTCGGTACCGGCGGTCTCTTCGGTACCGGGCCGGGGGGTGGGCAACCGCTCCGCGTGCCGGAGGTGCACAACGACTTCATCTTCGCGGGTATCGGCGAGGAGATCGGGCTCTTCGGGCTCTCCGCCCTGCTGATGGTCTACCTGCTGATCGTCTCGCGTGGGTTGCGGGCCGGAATTGCGGTCCGTGACTCCTTCGGCAAGCTGCTCGCCGGCGGGCTGGCCTTCACCCTCGGCCTGCAGGTCTTCGTGATCGTCGGCGGAATCAGCAAGCTCATCCCGCTCACCGGCCAGACCACGCCCTTCATGTCCGCTGGGGGCTCCTCGTTGATGGCGAACTGGCTGCTGGTGGCGATGCTGCTGCGCATCTCCGACATCGCTCGTCAGCCGGTGACCGGCACCGCCTCCGCCTCCCCGGCGGGCACCCGGGGCCAGCCTCCCGCACAACTGCACGGCGCCGTGACCGAGGTGATCCAGCGATGAACGCACCGCTGCGCCGAGTCGGCGTGGTCATCATGATTCTCTTCGGCCTGCTCTTCGCCAACCTCAACTGGGTTCAGGCCTACAAAGCGGATGAATACCGCAACAGCGCCTATAACGGGCGGGTCCAAGTTGCGGAGTATGAGCGTCCGCGCGGCAACATCGAGGCGGGGGGCAAGGCC